>JANRKG010000300.1:0-12076 GCA_033763635.1 Leptolyngbyaceae cyanobacterium bins.59 | reverse complement strand
CCCTTACCTGCGGGATTGTCAGGAGCGATCGATTCGAGAAGCCTCTCTCTGCCTCTGCGTCAGCCAAACCTGGGAAGATTTTCTCCAAAAACAGTATCCCATTGAAGTTTACCGCGTTACGAATGGGGTGAACACCCAACGCTTTTCCGAGATTTCCAATGGTCAAGAAGCCGCTTTAAAGCAACGGTTGGGATTGCAGGGTGCGCCGATTTACCTGACGATCGGTGGCCTTGAACCTCGGAAAAACTCGATCGCCCTACTGGAAGCCTTTGCCCAGGTTCTTAGGGACTTTCCCGAAGCCCAACTGGTCATTGCGGGAGGAGCAACCCTGTTTGATTATCAGGATTACCGAGAGACCTTTTTCCAACGAGCCGAAGAGTTGGGCATTTCAGCCCCTGCCCTGCTTCTACCAGGGGTGATCTCCGATACAGATCTCCCTGTCCTGTACCGTTGCGCTGATGGATTTGTATTTCCTTCCGTGAAAGAGGGGTGGGGACTGGTGGTGATGGAGGCCATCGCATCGGGATTACCCATCGTGACTGCGAACCAACCGCCCTTTACCGAATTTCTGTCAGATGCTCAAGCATGTTTCGTAGACCCAACAAATCCCCAGAAGATTGCAGAGGGAATGAGGACGATCGCCCAACCAGAAACGGCCCGCCGATTCGTTGCCGCCAGCCGAACAATTCCGGATCAGTACAGTTGGGCTAGCTCGGCACAGATGCATCTTCAACATTACTGGAAATTGTTGAAGATGCCGTAGAGGGGTGGATGCTGGGGATACGTGACATACCGTACCTCTACGGAACAGCTAACAATCTGCAAAATCAACCTATCCCTGCCTAAAATATGAATGGTGAAAATGGTTGCAAATCCCGTTTTATGCCTGAAATTCACTTTCAGATCGAATGGCCGGACGGTGCTCAGGAAACTTGTTATTCCCCTTCCCTGGTCGTTAAGGATTACTTTACTCCCAACCAGGAGTATGCCTTAACTGACTTTGTAGACCGCTCGCGCACGGCCTTACAGATTGCCAGCGATCGGGTGAAGGCAAAGTATGGCATGGCCTGTAGTCTGGCGCTGGGGCAGCTTCACCGCATTGAAAGCACCGCAAGCCGTTACGCAGAAAACTCAAATCCTACTGTCAAATTCATTCGGTTTGTGGAATAACAATGTCTCACTTCCAGATTCGTGAATCCTGGCAACTACCAGAGCGATCGGCAACTGCCGAAGGAGCTTACTGGAACCGTCGCCAAATTGTGAAAGCACTGGTTACGACGGGATTTTTACCCCTGATAGGTTGTACCCAATTGAATAACAAAACGGGTGGAGCCGGAAATGTCGATGCTGGCCCCCTGTCCGGCTCCTATATTCAGGATCTGGGAGCCTTTACCCGCAATCCCGCTTTCTTGAAGGTCGATCGCCCCATCACGGATCGTCTGGTTGCTGCTTCCTACAACAACTTCTACGAGTTCGGTGGCAATAAGGGAATCTGGCCTGCGGCCCAGAGCTTGCCAGTCGATCCCTGGAAAATGGAAGTAACGGGATTGGTCAAAAATCCTAAAACCTACGACCTGGACGATCTGAAAAAAGTGTTTCCCCTGGAGGAGCGGATCTATCGCTTTCGATGTGTGGAAGCCTGGTCAATGGTTCTGCCCTGGTTGGGCTTTCCGATGCGATCGTTAATTGCCGCAGTCGAACCAACAAGCAACGCTAAATTCGTCCGTTTCACCTCTTACTATGATCCCAAAGTCACCAAAGGTCCGGGTTTAGCGAGTTTAGTTCATTCCCTACCCTGGCCCTACACAGAAGGTTTACGAATTGAAGAAATGGCGAACGAACTGGCGTTTTTTGCCGTTGGAATCTATGGTCAATCCCTGCCCAAGCAGCATGGGGCGCCCATTCGGGCTGTGTTGCCCTGGAAGTATGGATTTAAGGGTGCTAAGTCGATCGTCAAAATTGAATTTCTGGAGCAACAGCCCGCAACCTACTGGAATACGCTGGACGCGAACGAGTACGACTTTGAAGCCAATGTCAATCCGCAAAAGCCTCACCCCCGGTGGTCCCAAGCGACAGAACGGTTTATCGGCGACGAACCCCAGATGTCCTGGACGCGAATTGAGACCTTACCCTACAACGGTTATGGGGAGTACGTTGCGAATCTTTACCGGACCTGACTATTCCCTCAAGGTTGATGGGACGGTTCTCTTCCGTAACTTTACGGTCTCCCTTCAGGAATCCCTCCTGGGGGGAATGATTTTTAATTAGAGAATAAGTTTTTCAGCTCTCTGCTTGCTTCACAAGGCCATTTCCCAGGTATGGCCTTTCTTGTGCTGCGGTTTTGTCCTGTTGCGTTTTTTCTCGCCCTTCCCCATCAACACCTGCTCTACATCGAGGTTGTTATGAATCGTTCTGCACAATTTCACAAACAGCCCCCCTATAGATTGATTGGCTTTGCAATTTTATTGTTCCTCGCCGGAAGCTATAGTGTCGTTCGCTTCTTCATCGATCGCCACCACTTCACAGAAGGCACCAAAGCTTATCAGGCCAAGAATTGCCCTTCTGCCATTTCCCAATTCGATCAGATCCTCAACGGGCAACGGTTGCTCGATTGGAATGACTACCAGACCCAGGCCGAGAACTTGAAGATTGAGTGCGAAGCATTTCAGGCAGCGGTTGCTCAACAAAAGACTGGCAAAGCGGCTGAAGCACTGCTGGCCTATGATCGATTTACCGATCGTTACCAAGCTAGTCCCTTAATTTCACTCATCAAGGCTCAAGCCCCTTCCCTGTTCCAACCCAAAACCCTCAAAGCCGTTGCGACCCCTGCCGCATGCGAACGCATCGATGCCTTGCAGGGGAAAGGATTGATGCCAAAAACAAATACCGTCTTACCTGCCTTCCTGCAAAACTGCGGACAGGCTTTTGAAGCGAAAAAGCAGTTTGGGCAAGCAGCCAATCTGTACGATCGCTTCTTGAAAAGCTATCCCAAACATGCGGAAGTGGGTCGGGTAAAAATGGCTCTGGCGCGATCGTTGGTGGCAGAGGCGCGACAAGCGGGAGCCGGAAAAATTATGGCTCCGGGGCAGAGTGGGTATGCTGCTTATGGCTCTACCCTGGTGTCCATTCGCAATGATTCTCCAGAAAAGATGCGAATTGTGTTCAGTGGTCCAGAACCCCGCTTTGAAGAACTCCCAGCTTGCACCGACTGCACGAAGTTTCAAAATATGGTGCCCAATGCTTGCCCTGAGAAAGGTCCGGTGGGCGAGTACAAGTTAGCGCCAGGGAAATATGATGTGGTTGTTACGTCGATTAGCGATCGGGGGGTGCGCCCTTTCACAGGCACCTGGAATCTCGTAGATGGCAGTGCCTACGGCAGTTGCTTCTACATTGTGCAGAAACGCTCGATCGCACCTTAAAAAGCTCAAGCCCTCAGTCAGAGAATCCTCCAATTGCTAGAGAGGAGCCTCATGGTCTACCCTTTCTTGATTAAGACCCTGTGGGTTGAGCGAGGCCGAAGCCCACGAGGTTATCTAGATCGTCAGAAGAGCGCGACGGCTGTTTCTCGATGCTTTTCTAGCGTTGCTTGGGGGAGGGGGCCCTGCAAATGGCTCCAAGGTAAGACCTGTTCTAAGGGCCAATTTGTAAACGCATAGAAATCCAGGGGTGGAATTTGGCCCTTCAATTCTTTGAAGGCGCGACGGTAACTGCCCAGCGAATCCCCATAGTGACGGGTTAGTTCCAGTAAGGGAGCCAAGCGCCGATCGCCCCTGGATAGCAATGCCTGGATGACAGACCAGTTGTAGCTTTCAGGGCGAAAGTCAATTCCCTGGGGTCGCAGTTGCTTCTGAAGAGTCTGCAACCGTCTTTCGCTCTGGGGATTCACGCCAAACCACTGAAAAGGGGTATGGGCTTTGGGGACAAAGGTACTGCATCCCAGAGTAAGCTTTAGTCCTGGGGCTGTTTTTTTCAACCCTCGCATCATCGCGATCGTCGCTTCCAGATCCTCTGGAGTTTCCCCTGGCACTCCCACCATGCCATACAGCTTGAGGGCATTCAGCCCCCCGGCCCTGGCATTGATTGCTGCCTGGACAATTTCTTCGTTTTGCAGTTTCTTATTGATAATTTGCCGCAGCCGCTCAGACCCGCTTTCAACAGCGATCGTGGCAGACTGACTGCCATGCTGTACCAGCGTCCGAGCCAGCTTTTCAGTCAAGGTATTAGTTCGCACTGAAGAGAGGCTCAAGCGCACTTCATCATATTGGGGTTGGTTCAGCCGATCCAGCAATGCCTCGAACTCCGGGTGTTGTGTGACAGAGGCTCCCAGGAGACCCAGGCGATTGGTGACAGCTAATCCCCGATCGATTGCTGGGATCAGGGAAGTGTCTACACTGGCGGTTCGGAAGGGTAAGGTGAGATAACTCGCAAGGCAAAAGCGGCACATTTCCGGACAACTCCGAACCACTTCCACCATATAGATGTTTTCCCAGGCCGCTTTCTCTGTCACCACCGTTGATGCCAGTAAGGTATTTCCCCGGTAGGTTTGTTTTTCGACCCGATCGGGAACCGTTGAAGTGATGGGTCGAATGGCTGCGATCGGCCCATCGGGGCTGTGATAGGTGACTTCATAGAGAGCAGGGACATAGACCCCCGGCCCTTGGGCCAATTGTGCTAAAAGATGGGGGCGATCGGCGCGACGGGCAAGCTGATAGGCTGCAATGAAGGGGTCCAGTACAACCTCCGCATCTCCCAACAAAATCACGTCGAAGAAGTCTGCAAAGGGTTCTGGGTTTGCGGTCAAAACGGGACCACCGCCGAAAACAAGGGGATGATCTGAGGTGCGATCGGCAGACTTTAGAGGAATTCCAAGGGATTCCAGCATCCCTAACACGTTTACATAGTCCAATTCCCAGGAGAGAGAAAATCCCAGTAATTCCGGATGGGAGGGTAGCGTTTCATGTCCATCCGTAAATAAGCGACTAACCTGGAGGTCACTCCGGGAAGCCAACATGGACCATACGACCTGATATCCCAAGCTCGTAATTCCCACACTGTATTCATTCGGAAAGGCGTAGATAGTGGGTACTGCGTCTGCTTTGGGAATGGCAGGTGTAACCAGTAACCGTTCTTGGTTCAAAGGAAGGGCAGCCACAGGAGATGGGGGTGGGTGGGGACTTTCTCAGCCTAGCGTATGGTTGGGGAGACGCGACAGTTCGCGTCCCTATCGTTTGGCTGCACGCTCTGGCCCATCCTGTCACGCATTTATGGATGAACCTGTCCATCCGGTAATACGGCTGCGGTCCAGACGGCTCCCGTTTGGTCTGCGTCCTGTAAATCCGCTCCCCGGAGACTGGCCTTGGTTAAGTTGGTATTCTGCAAATTTGCACCATTCACTTTGGCGCTCCAAAGGTAGGCACCCTGGAGGCTCGCTCGGATGAGGTTTGCTCCCCGCAGAATTGCAGCGTTCAGGTTGGCCCCTGTGAGATCGGCTCCCGTCAGGACCGTCTGGCTCAGGTTGGCCTTGCTTAAGTTGGCTTCTGTTAACTCGGCTTTACTCAAATCTGCTTCTGTTAAGTCGGCAGCATGGAGGTTAGCCCGCGTCAGGTTCGCGACCCGTAGCTGAGACCCATTGAAATTTGCAGCCGTTAGCTTTGCCCCACTCAGATTTGCTCCATTTAGTTTGGCATGACTGAAATTTACGCCATCTAGATCAACGCCCTGGAGATCAATCCCATTCAAGAAAGCTTCACTGAGCCGAACCCCCCTGAGGAGTGTTCCTTCCAGCACGGCCCCACTCAATCGTGCCCCAGAGAGGTTAGCCCAATTCAGGTTGGCATGGCGCAGGTTAGCCGATCGCAAATTAATGCCTCGCAGGTCTCCTCCACAGAGGTTCACTTCTTGCAAATCAGAGGCAAACAAATTCACAGCAGCGAGAATGGCCCCACTTAACTTAGCGCCCTTCAAGCAAGCTCTAACCAAACTGGCCCCCTGTAAATTTGCCTTCGTGAGGTCCGCGTTGGTCAGATTTGCCTGATTTAGACGGGCATAAGTCAAATTCGTAGCATAGAGAAAGGTATCTGTCAGGTTTGCTCCCACAAGATTGGCTCGACCCAGGTTTGCCGAGGCCAGGGAAGCACCTGTCAGATCCACACCAGATAAATTGGCTCGTTCCAGATCTGCTCCAATCAGATTCACCCCTCGAAAATTCCTTTCCCCTGCTGCATAGCGTTGCAGTAATGTCTCGCGATTCATAACGGTTTCCTCTAGCAAAGACCTGTTCGTCTATACCTTCAGCATTCCGCAAACGATCGACAAGATCTCTTAAGATTTGTAGGGATGAATCCGTCAGGACTTTTCTGTATTAAATCAAACATCGGTGATAGGGCGACTCGGTTTTCCTAAGAAAATTTTCATTATTCATTAATTATTTACGATGAATACAGGCAATTGGGTGTTCGATCGCGATATTGTTTTGACACGTCCATACTGATATAGATTAATTGATACAGATTGATATAGAGGATGTAAGGAGGCGCTTCTGGCTGCAAACCTGTCGTTTCATCAGCGGATTGCAATTCCAGCAGATGTTCTGATCCGTGAATTGAACGGAGAATCTGTGCTTCTAAACTTGAAGAGCGAACGTTACTTTGGGCTAGATGAAGTTGGAACCCGAATCTGGGCAGTTCTTGCTGAAACTGATTCCATTCAATCAGCCTATGAAACGCTTTTAAGTGAGTATGAGGTCGAACCAGCGGTTCTTCAACAAGATTTGCAAGCGCTTCTGGACCAACTTCTTGAACAGGGGTTGATTGAATTGCAGTGATATCCCTGAACCATTGCAATTATCATTCAGTGTTATCAGATCGGTTGGCGTTTGACAGTTCGATATGCTCACAAAGCTTGTTCCATTCACCCGAAAATTTTGGGTTCGTTCCCCTCAGTTCTGGAAGTTATCCCCCCCCGATCGGGCGCAATTCCTCCAGGCAGCATTCACTCTGATCGTGGCAACCCTGTGCCTTCGAGTGTTGGGGTTACGACGATCGCAACTTCTTTTAAGAAAATGGCCTTCGAAGGTAGGAATTCCAGCTATCTCTATTGCCCAGTCTGGCCCAAACGCGGCTGACCGTCCTCCAGAAGATTCCCTGAAAATAGTTTATTGTCTTTGTCAATGGCATCAGGTAGCAATTCGGAATATCCCTTTTCAGGCCAACTGTCTGGAACGTTCTCTCGCCCTCTGGTGGCTTCTGCAAAGATATGGGGTTTCAACTTCTCTACAGATTGGGGTATCTAAAGAATCTGGACAATTCAAAGCCCATGCTTGGGTTAGGTGGCAACAGCGAATATTAAACGATCACGCTGAAATTGAGCAGGTATTTGCCGATTTTGGACAACCGATCGTCCCTCCCCATTCACCCATTTGAATCCTTTAGATTTTGCTTGCTAGAAAGGAAAAAACTTGAGAAATCAGGCGTTTATTTCACGGGAGATAGCTCTTGGCAAGGGGATAAACTCGATGTTAGATTCCGGGAAAATGAATTCCTTTGATAAACTACCAAATAAACACTGAACTAGTGTGATGATCGAGTGGCGTGTGAGTTATTCTTTGTGGCAAGTGTGAGGAGAGAGGAAATGGCAAAGCTGTCAGGAAAAGACAAAACTTTACTTAGGAACTTGGTGGATCAAACGGTTCACCCACCATCTTTAGATCAAACCCCAAGCGATCAAGTTCAAATCAACCAAAGGCAAACCGTAGGAATTGCGACTTGCTTCAGCCTATTCAGCTTTAGCCTATTAATCAGTGGGTTGCTTGCTCCTGTTGCCTTTGCTCAGGTTGTAGGTCACCGAACAGGCGCAACTCAGAATCAACTCCCTTCGTTGAAGCAATTGTTGAGCGAATCGGCATCTCCAAATTTATTCGCCAGTTCTGCGTCTCAATCCGGCAATCCTACCAAAGAAGATGAGGTTCCTCTCGCACTGACCGCGGCTGCAACATCCGCGGTCAGTGCTCTGGTCTCCGGTTCTGTGCAGGCGAATCAACTCTCGAACCAGCCCATCACTCCAACCATTCAATTTCGTCTACCTTCCCCAGAAGAATCCCTCGCCCAAGCACCCACCGCAGCGGAGGCTACGGCTGAGTTTTCGCCTCGCGTTGAAGCTCGCTACAACACCCAGGGAGCAGGAAGTAGCGAATACTTCGGCTTTGGTGGGTTTGTCCCGGTCTTTCAGACTCCGGGCAAGGATCTGACCTACGTGCAAGGGCGGTTACTTCTACACCCCAACAACACCACCCTGGGGGGCAACCTTCTGGTCGGCTACCGATTCTTCAAAGGGCAAGACAACCGAGTATACGGTGGGTATGTCGCCTATGACAATCGGGATACAGGCCGTAGCTTCTTTAATCAGATTGGGGTTGGGCTGGAAGCACTCTCTGATGACTTTGATGCGCGGCTCAATGCCTATTTCCCCGTTGGAAGTACCCGCAATCAAATCACTTCCATTGGCGGGACAAGTGGCATCTCTTTTTCCGGCAACAATCTACTCCTGAATTCGTTTAGCTTCCGCCAGTTTGAAGCCGCAGCCACAGCAGTTGATCTAGAAGTGGGACGGCAGTTTTTTCAATTTGGAGAAGCAACCCTGCGAGGTTACGCAGGCGCTTACTATCTCAATGCCCAGGGAAGCCCAGATGTCGTAGGAGTCAGGGGCCGAGTTGAGGCGACGGCTTCCGACTTAGTTCGGGTGAGTTTGGCAATTCAAAATGATGGACTGTTTGACACCCGACTGGTCTTAGGGGTGGGTGTGAACTTTCCTGGGTCGAGTGCGGGAAGCAGAGGCCGCATTACAACTGTGCTTGACCGCATGGCTGAAGATCCTTTCCGTAACAGTTCCATTACGGTAGCTGACCCTACTCGGAGAGGGCAGACTGAAAGCGTTTCTCGATCAGAAGTTGCCATTAACAGCCGCACTGGGCAACCCTACCGATTCCTGCATGTACAATCAGGGGGCACTGGAACGGGGGGGACGGCGGAAAGCCCCTTTGGAACGATCGGTCAGGCCCTTGGGGCGGTAGCCACATCGGGGGCGGATGTGATTTACGTTCGGGGAAGTGGTACTGAAACATTCGCGACCCTTAACTTTGCAAACGGCATTGATGTGCTGTTTAACAATATCCGGCAATTCACCCCCGATCCAGTGGCCAATGCGAATAATCAACGGCTTGAACTTCCGTTGTTCGACCCCGCCGCTCGATATGCCGTCAATGTGAACCAACTAAACCTGACGGGGAATGACACGATCGTTTCTGGGATTACGGTCAATGAGACAGTGGCAATCACCGGGAACAATAACGTTTTGGACAACATAACCGTGAACTCCCCAACGGGAGCTGCTGTCCAGGCGACAAACGTAAATGGATTAACCGTCCAAAATAGTAACCTGACGGCTCAAAATGGTCGTGCCCTTGAGTTGACGAATGTTACAGGCAATGTCAATATCACTGGCAATACCCTGAATGCAGGGGGAGCCGGAAATAATGCAGTGGCCTTGACGAACACCTCCGGTACGGTCAATGCCAACATTTCCAACAACGCGGTTACGGCAAATCAGGACGGAATTCAAGTCTTCCTACAGGGAACAGCCCAAGGCACGGCGACGATCGCCAACAATACGGTCACGGGCGGCCGCCAGGGGATCACGGTTGAAGTGAATAATACGGCAAACGCAGTCTTTAACATTCTGAATAACCGTGTCACCAACAGCGGCAACCAGGGGATTCTAGTGACAGGACGGGGCAATGGGCGCGGAACTGTCAATGTTACAGGCAATACGGTTTCAGGCAATACTACAACTGGCGCATTCGTTGAAACCCAAGATACTTCCCAAATCCAGGCTGTTTTTCAGAATAATACAATTACAAACAATACCCTGGGAGGGGTCTTTGTCCGCGCTCTGGGCACGAGCCGTTTGGGAGTCGCGCTGCGCTCGAATATCTTGACAGGGAACACCGGAGCGGGTAACGACTTATTCGTAGACCAGGCCGGGGTGTTCGGTGCAATTTCAACAGGAACCGTTTGCGTCCAGCCTCAAGGCAACACTATTAACCGTTTAACCCTTAACAGTAGTCCTGCGGGGTTAATTCAAGTAGAAGGAGCCTTACCTGGGAACAACACGATCGCAAATCCCCCTTCTGTCACTGGGGTAACAACGGTTGCGTCAGGCTTCTGCGGTCTGCCTTAACGGGTTATCTCGCTTTTTCCCTTGAGGCTTCTTGACTCAAAGCGACTTGAAATTCTAATGAAGGGTTGAGAGTTCTATGGGGCAGGATGGGAAAGCGAGATAACCTGAATGGAGGTTAATTTCTTTTGGATGATGCAAATAACCCTTAACTTTGGAGACAACCATGCACGCGAATAAACAACAAGGCATTAAAAAGAGCTATTCTCGTCCTAACTTAACTATCTATGGCAGCATTACTCACCTGACTCAGGGGAGTTCGCGACCGGGATCGGTTCTAGATGGAACCTTTGGGCAGAATAAGAGTATTGCCTAAGTCTCTGCCATCTTTGAAATAGGCTGTTTAGTTTTCTCTCATTCAGTTAAGCTTTCTGCTTGTTGCCTGATTATCCATTGCTATGAGTGGTTTTGTCGGCATTCTGCATCTGGATAGTCAAACCGTTGATCCCTTACTTCTCAGCAAATTAAATCAATCCATGGCTGGTCGCGGACCCGATGCTCAACGGTGTTGGGTCCGTGATTTTGTAGGGATGGGGCACACCCAACTTCAGACTACGATCGAGTGCCAGTTTGATCAGCAACCTGCCCACCTTGAGGGGCAGTTCTGGATTGTCGCCGATGCTCGAATTGACGATCGCCCCACCCTGATCCAAATCCTGGAAGCCCACGGTAGCCCGCCCCTACACGATCGCCCTGATAGTGAACTGATTCTCTGGGCGTATCGAGTTTGGGGAGAGGACTGCGTTTCCCATTTGCTGGGGGATTTTGCTTTTGCAATTTGGGATGATGGGGCGAAAAAGCTGTTCTGTGCCCGTGATCGCTTCGGGATCAAACCCTTTTTCTACAGCCATCCAGGGAAAATTTTTTTATTCAGCAACACCCTGAACTGCTTACGTAAGCATCCTCAGGTGTCCAATCGGTTGAATGATCTGGCGATCGCTGACTTTCTGGTTCTTGAAAGACACCACACTTTAGATGCAACAGCCTTTGCCGATATTTCCAGGCTTCCTCCTGCCCACGTTTTGAGCCTGAGGCTAGGCAGTTTGTTGCAACTGCGCCAATACTGGACGCTTTCCCTTCCCACTCCATTGAATTACCGGAATCCAGAGGATTACTGTGAACAGTTTCGAGCCGTGATGCGGGTGGCGGTGGCGGATCGGATGCGACGCGATCGGGCAGGGCTTTTCCTGAGTGGAGGGTTGGATTCTACAACACTGGCGGCCTTTGCTCGTGAAGTTTTACCGCAGAAGTTCTATCCCTCTCCCCTGAGCACCTGTACTGGATATTACGACCAACTGATCCCCGATGAGGAGCCACATTATGTTCAATCCGTCGTGGATGAACTGGAACTATCTGCCCATTATTTGAATGTTGATTCTTACCTGCCCTGTGGCTGGTGGCAAGACCCCCAATTCCCTTCTCCTGAACCCAGGGCCGACCCCTTCCTCGCCATTTCGATCGACAGCCTTCGCTACCTGGGGCGGCAGTGCCGGGTTGTGCTGGGTGGCTATGGTGGCGATCCAATCCAGTTTTCCTCGAATCGCTACTTCTTCACTCTCCTGCGACAGTGGCGTTGGGGGCAGATCGCCCAGGCCATGCTGCAATACTCTCGCTGGCACGATCGGCTTCCCCCGGTAGGAATCCGCACTCAACTGCGACAGTGGCTAGGCCGTAATCGTTCCGACTCCCCCACCCTACCCCCCTGGTTAAATCCAGGGTTGGTGCGGCAGTATTCCCTGCGGGAACGGTATCAAGGTTCCTCACCCACTTTCACAGCCCAATCCGGCGATCGGCAAGAAGTGTTTGAAGGCATCGATCCGATGCATTGGGTGTCCCTGTTTGAACG
>JANRKG010000299.1:0-4364 GCA_033763635.1 Leptolyngbyaceae cyanobacterium bins.59 | reverse complement strand
CTTCGACTTCGCTCAGGCCACTACCGCTGGTTGTGCAAAGCCGAAATCAGCGTGTTTTCTAGAAATCTCCTGAGTTCTTTTTGCAAATTGCAACGTGTTATAGAGATGTTCTTGTAGAACGTCTCTATAATTTTGTCTGGTTATTTTGTCTGGTTATTTTGTTTGGGAATCAGGCAAACAAATCCAGGGGCAGGTGTCCATAGGTTTCGTTCAACCCTCCGTCATAGGCGGATTGGCAACAGACGATTACGCCCCGTTGCTCCCCCTGATAGGATTCGCAATAGCAGAGACCACTGCGGGGATTGAACTTGGTGTAACTCGGTCCCTCAATGCTCAGGGGGCGATCGTCCAGATCAATCTGATGTTGAAGAGCCTGAGCATATTGCTTCAAGGCCGCCAACCCTTCCGCTTCTGTATCAGCGCAAATCCCTAAAATCTGATGGTCGGACGCATCAGCAACCCGATAGAGGGCTTGCCGGACTAATCCTTTCTCAGGAAGGGGATCAAAATCCTGTCGAGTACAGTCAAACCGCTTTAATAGCGCATGGGCAGCTTCTAAAGACAAATCTGTGGGCAGTTGGGAAGGGGTCATGATTTCGATGAAGAAGTGGCAACCGATCGCGCTTTACGTCGGAGTGGGTTTGAGGCCGATCGTTGCTTGAATTCCCTGAATTTTGCTTCCAAGTCGGGAACTGAAACCGCTTGACCTCCATATCGCCACCGCACGTAAGCCTCTGAGATGTCATTCATCATATCAGTCGGGCCAGGGTATTCCCGCTGCACCCGATAGGCATACTCATAAGGTGTCTCCATTGGTTTGCGAGGGAAGCCTTTTTCTGCCAACCAGCCGAGCATTTGTTGATACAGGCTCTCCATTGGATGTAATCGGGATAGCCAGCGTTGATATCGCCACGATCGCCAAGTCAGCCAACTGAGCCATCCCAAAAATCCTGTAACCGCTGCCAACAATAGGGCCGTGAATAACCCCACCCATCCCTGAGAAAACAGCCCCAGTAACCAGGCAATCCCATAGCCAATGATGTTAAACAGACGATTGAAAACACCGACCAAGGGAGAGGGGAGCCATCCAGCAATCCATTGCCAGAAACGCTGCAACACCGTGAAGGTTTGTCCAGGTTCGATCGAGGGGGGATAGAGATCATGACCGGGAATCGGATCGAACGCAAACCAACCGTTGTTGGGGAAGTACACTTCCGTCAGGGCATAGGCATCGGTGTTGCGAACGATATAGAAGCCTGTGAAGGGATTGAATTCACCAGAGCCAAATCCGGTAATCAAACGGGCAGGAATCCCAATTGACCGGAGCATCATCGTCAACGTGGTTGAGAAGTGGTCAGCATACCCCCCTTTATAAAGCAACAAAAAGGCTTCTACCATGTCCTCGTTGTCTCCCCAGAAGGGCAGTTCGGGGAGAACCTGGTAGTTTTGTTTCAGGTATTGGGTCAGGTACAGCGTCTTCTCGTAAGGGTCATTCAAAGGATTGGGAGCTTTTGCCAGAATCTCTTCCGTCAGTTGGCGAATTCGATCGTTAAACTTCGTGGGCAGTTGAAGATAGTATCGACGGATTGCAGATGAGTAGTTCGTAGATTCCTGTCTTAACCGAGTGCGATCTCGGAATGGCACCCTGGAGATCACGGTGTAGGTATCCCCCTCCCGCAACGCCAGGGGTGATCGCAAACTTCCCTCTGGATCGACTCCAATTTGGGGTGTGGGAAAATATAATTCATTCGGTTGAAAGAGGGCGGGAACGACGTTCGGGAATTCTTCAGAAACGATCGTGTAGGTCTGAACAATCTCTTTAAAGCGCCGAATGAGCACCTGAGTAGGCAGGTAAAACTGGTAGGTCCAACTGGGACGGTTAACCGTTTTGGATTGATCGTTGCGGGAAATTTCCCATCCCTGACCTGTGTATTTGTCAAAGGCCATGACGCGCCAGAAACCCTCCGCCTGGGAGCGTACCCGGAACATGACTTTAGGTTTCAGTTCTCCCCGGAGATTTTGGTTGATCTGGGTATCGAACCCGTAGTAATAATCCGGGTCAAGTTTGCCAGGGCCTTTGGTGGGGGTTGGAACGCCTCCTGGTCCCGTCCCTTCTCCGGGTTGGGTTTCATCTCCCCCGGAACCCTGATCGCCGCGCCGCCCTCGGCCCACATACCCCGGATTAAAGCTACGGTTTTGCTGCAAGCGCTCCTGCAAGTTGGCAGCACTCACCGGGTAAGAACGAATCTGATACCCCGGTAGTCGAGGTAGACACAGGAAGATTGCCATGCCCAGAGCGACGATCGCCACCAAAAATAACCCCAACCGTTTGGGAGCTAAACCCGTTCCGGTCGTTCGCAGACTCCGCAGAACCAATCCCAGGCGAGAACGATAGTCCAAAACCAGGACAGGTAGGGCGAGCATTACGAACAAGAGGAGGAAGGGGCCAAAGGCCAGGGTTTGGCTCAGGGTTCCTGCTACCCCCAGCAGGATCAGCCCAATCACCATTGAGTAGCCCAAGTCTTTTCGACGGGGCAAGTCAAAGCTGTGGAGCACCTGCAACTGAATGAGCAATTGGGCCAGGGCAAGGCGAGTATCATTCAGTTCATTCATGCCATCCCCAAACCCTAAGACACGGGACAGGAAGGCATAGAGGGTCCATAACATCCCAATTGCCAGCAAAAACTTAGTGGCAATATTCCGATACTTGCGACGATGCCAGCTCCAGTACGACCCCACAATACTGATCGGAATCGCCCAATAGCTTGTTACCTGCCATTCTGTAACCGCGCTAGCAGCAATATCCGTTGCGATAATTCCCACGATCACCAGGGATTGGGTGAGGATTCTCAACAGAATGGACTCCTCCGTTTGCAGATTAGAAAGGGAGGAGGGATTTGCAGGGGATCGATCGGGCGATCGAGGGGTTTTTTTGAGGGTACTGGACATGAAATTGCGAGGAAATGCCTTATCTCCAGCTATCGTAACGCTTCCAAATTAGAAGGTGCGTAAACAGATGCACGTCTGCTGAAAACTTGATAGAAATAGGCTCCAAATGTCAGCTTTTTTGATGCACCAAACGGCCCCCAACCGCCCGATTCGGATCATCCAATTTGAACCACAAACTAAGTCACGCAGGAATTTCTACTTGCGGACAAGATGCCAACCCTAAGGATATTCATGGCTCATTTCGGATTGAGAATGCAATAACTTTCATCCCCATTGATCTCACGATCGCAGGGATCGTCTCTCAGACTACACCTCATCACCATCAGGCTGGGCTGAATGGATGAGGGAGACTAACCCTGCGCTGGAGTGAGTTGGATTGAAAAGACAAGAGGAGGCTGTTGGGACCCGTCCAACTGAATCTCTAAAAGATGATTTTGTTGCAATTGAGGTTCAAACAGTTCCGCGCTCCCATACCCTGATGTTGACCGTTGAGCAACGGATTGGGAGGATTGAGAAAATAATTTCAAAGAGCCGCCCACCGGAAACCAGACCTGCACCCTTAATCGGGAGGTTTCCTGGGGTTGGTACTGCACTTCTAGGAGTAACGGACCTCGCTCTGTCTGCCATTGGCGTTCCACCGTTGAGGCTTCAGAAGAAACCTGAATCGTTAAGGAACTCACAA
Organism: Leptolyngbyaceae cyanobacterium bins.59; assembly: GCA_033763635.1. GTDB lineage: Bacteria > Cyanobacteriota > Cyanobacteriia > JANRKG01. The sequence goes on along the minus strand of JANRKG010000299.1, from coordinate 733 downwards.
TCTCACGAGCCGCCAACAAAGACAACAACATTTGTTGCACTGAGTTAGCCGTTTCATAACTCTGGGGCAGGTGTTGCTGCACCGCCGGAGGAAGTTGAGTCCCTCCGCCCGATCGGACAGGAGACATCATCACCACCTGAGCCAATTGATTCAAAGTTGATCCCTGACCTGGAAATAAGGACTCTACAGCCTGAACAATTTTTGCGCCTTCCAGCAGGGTTGTTTGGGCCGCTGATTGGCAAAGTTCCAGCAATTGGCTTAAAACCCTTTCAGGGAGGGTAACGGGCAGTTCAAACTGCCGCAGTTGAGTGATCCAGAGCGGGGCTGGATTTGTCTGCTCTGAGATAAAACTTGCAGACTCGGTAGCCTCGTAATCCGACAGTTCCGTTTCCCAGGGAAAGAGAGGGGGATGTCGTTGAATCTCGGATTGCAGCCGCCGCTTCAATAAATTGTGATATCGATCTTGCACAGTAATTGATTCTCCCAGTACGAATGGTTGCGGCCCTGAGTGCGGGGAGAAGGAGGGCGATCCAGACAAACCATTGAACTCAAGCGCTAAGGCTTCATCCAGCAGGTCCAAATCATCAGGCTCCCAAGGTTCGTTGACCCAATCAAGGTCAGATGAGGAGTTGACAGCCGAAGAAGCTACAGAAATCCCTCGGTTTATAGGGGCTGACGGAACGGTCGAGCCGATCGCTCCAGAATCTACGGGGGCAGAAATCATCCCAGAGGG
>JANRKG010000298.1:0-4410 GCA_033763635.1 Leptolyngbyaceae cyanobacterium bins.59 | reverse complement strand
GGATGCGATCGCGAGACAATACCGTACCAAATTATCCTCGATAAAATTCTCTACGATGTAGATCGAGCGATCGATTTGTATGCAGTAGGGACCAGTGATGATGGTGAACCTGAAAATCGGGCAGTTGCCTATGCCTTTTTGATTGACAAATTTCTCAATACTGCAATTGGGACATCATCTGAGAAAGCTCGGGATTATCTAAGTACAAAGGTTCCAGACTTAGAAATAGTGGAAATCCTTGAGGAAATTTACGCACAACTAAATCTTCCTGGCTTTACTACAAACGATAAATTTAAAGTGATTGCCCATCAAGAGTTGTGCATTCAAAAGGAGCAAGAAAATCGCTGGCAAAGCGTAGTGCAAACCTTTGCACCGGATTGTGTACCTTATGGGAACGTTGTGAAGATTATTCAAGATGTCATTGAATTAGCTATGGAAGCGATTGGCTCACGCGTTGATCCTTGTAATGCTACGATTCCGATTCCTCAAGACAGTGACACCAGCTTAGAACTGCTCGTTAAGCGGCAGCCTACTACTAGGTTGCTCGGAGGCAGCACTCCCAATATTACTACTGGGTCTGGCGGAGGTAGCACTCCCAATAATCCCTAATTCAATTTCAATGATTCACGCACGGGTCAAACTTCAATGAAATGGGAGGTAGAACATGGATTTATTATCAGCGGCTGATCACATTGTTGAGTCTTTGGATAAGCTGAATGCGAAAACAGAAGAAATTGCCAAAATGATGTCGGATGTGTTGGCTACTACTCAATTCTCTAAGCTGGAAGCAAAACAACCAAAATTAGAACTTGAAAGCATTAATGAGACTTCAATTCAGCAAGATACAGCGTTATCAGGGGAAGCAAATCTTCAGGAAGAATTGAAGGTTGAAAATAAAATCATTAGCGATGAATTGTCTGCACTAGAGAGTGAAAAAGAATCTGCTCAAGCACCGAAGCAACCAAAAAGAAAGTAGACCTACTTGTGCCAGTAACAATGCGCTAAAAACCAGCCTTAAGGAATCTAAGTTATGAGTTTTCAAACGACAGAAACCATTCAACGCTTGTGGGCAACCTTTTTGCGAGACCAACTGGGAGCCATGCCCCCCGAAGAACGCAAACAATACGAGCAACAACTGGAAGATCGCTTTGGCGAACTGCTAAAAAACGCAGGAGATAACACCGGAAAACAAGATGGTTTTCTGGACATGATCGGCTTTAGCGGCAAAGGCCCAGTGCCGTTTGAGCAAGTTACCTACCCCTACATTCAGCCTGATTTTGATGACTCCGTTGTTCCCAGCCAACTCCATGCAGCCGCTGAGTTGTATTACATCTATCAGCACGAACGCATGAAAGTGTTTCAGGTTGTGCAGGTGTTGCAACGGCTGTTTCGAGAAGGCCGAATGCGGATTCAACGAGGTCCCGGTGCTCAGGGATTATATCTCCTGGAGAAGTGGAAGCCCCTGCGCTACACCCAACGCGATCGCATGGTTGCTTACCGTCGTGCTTTCAACTATGGCAATATTCAGGCTCCCTCTGGGGCGATCGTCAATGCAAACTTCCATCGCCAATTTGTAGGATTCATGGTGGCGGTTTCCCAATACTTCCGTGACCTGTTGATTGGGGAAGTGATTCGCGGGGGTCCCCTGATTGAACAGCGGCCTTTTGGTAGTATCGGTACGGTACAACGCATTGGGTTGGATTTGCGCTATGCGATCGATCGCTCCACTTATGGCAATATCCTTGCCCTGACCATTGAAGTAGGCCACTATCTCAATGAAGTTTTGAAGTTATTGGATACGCCTGACATCAAAAAAGCCTTTGATGCCAATACCAAGTGGGATGTAATTGAAATTGTATCGAATCGGTATTTGGGGGGGGTTGCTGAACCGTCTCAACGGGCCAAAATGGCGGAAAGTGGCAGACGGATTCTGCAATTTGTCGCAGATAACGACTTCAAGACAGCCCTGGACCCCATCCTGTTCCAATCAGAAATGCGACCGATGGGATCTCACGCAGAAGCGTGGATTGCTGCATACCGCATGACCCCAGAAGGCCGGAGCTTTTCTGGAGTCACCCCTGCGCTGAAAAGCTTAATTGGTGCCCAATCTGCCCGCGTTTAATCCTTCAGTCCCCCCAAAAGCTATAACGTGACATGAGAAATCAGTCGTCCGATCGCCGCAATGCCCTGCAAACCAATCGGCCTGATCTGGTAATGATCGCGGTCATGGGCCAAATTGCTCACCCCGTTGGAGCCGCGAACCCTTACCGGATTGGGCACGATGGAGTGCCGCGAGTCTTACCCGCAACCGGAGGCATTGTCCTGAATCAGCGGGTGGGCGATCGGTGCATCGGGCTGATGGGGGATCATATTGAACCGGGGGTTGCCTTACACAACAACAACCGGGAAGTGATTGGGGGTCCGAGAGGGTCCAACCTGGCTCTCCTCACCTATGCCTGTGTGGGAAATCGTGCCAGGGTCATCAGTGGTCCCTGTACAGGGAAATGGGGGCTGGTAACAGGAAAGCATGGCGGAGTGGATCATGTGTTAGTGGACTTCCCACCGTCCGTGCTGCAACGCTTACAAATTGGCGATCGGATTCAAATTTATAGCTATGGATTGGGTTTGCAATTATCAAATTACCCAGATATAAAAATTACGAATTGTTCTCCTGCTCTGCTATCCCGTTTGGGAATTCGGGAGCGTAAAAATGCTATTTCATCCCAGCAATCCTTTTTGGAAATTCCGGTCACTCACGAAATTCCTGCCAAAATTATGGGTTCAGGCATTGGGAAGAACACGGTTTGGCGAGGTGACTACGATATCCAGTTATTTGACCCTGAGATTCGCGATCGATATCGTTTGGGAACACTCCGCTTTGGTGATTTTGTGGCCATTCGGGGCGGTGATACCCGCTTTGGTCCGTCCTATCGCCAGAATCAAGTGACGATCGGTATCATCGTGCATGGAGATAGCACGGTTAGTGGGCACGGTCCTGGGGTGGTTCCGTTGCTCACAGGTTCCGCCACTCGTCTACAACCTGTCATTCATTCCCAGGCAAATTTTGCTGTTTTATTTAACTTACGGTCTTTGCCAGAAACTCGAACTCATCAACCACTAGTGGGTCGATCGCAACCAAATCGATCGAAGGCCCAGATGTTGGTATGACACGCAGGAAAGGACGAATATTGATAAACTAGATGTAAGCATTTCATAACGGCATTTAAGAGATATAACTGTTGCGAAATAATTCTCGGCCGAACCTCCAAGTGAATTAACAACAGCCGCCCCCGTTGTAATGCCAGGTAGAATTCGTAATAATCACATCCTGGGGGAATTGCACGGCAAATTTAGCCGCTGTTTTATCGCAGATGCCCAAAGGAACACCCCGTTCCAGAAGATGACCTGCACCGTCGTCCAGGGCGGAATCGGTGCCTGCATAGATGGCAGTCTTCCCTGTGAACACACAAGCCCCATCTTCTGGAATGGGAACTTTGAAGGAAACAGAATCCAGGCTATCCAGTAAGAGGGGAGTTTCTAAGGTGTAACTTTGAGCATCAAGAAGGCGGTATGGACGACGGGCACGGATTTCAATCTGCCCAAACCCGATCGCGACTAAATGCTGAATATAGTCTTCGTACAACAAGGCACCCGACAGACAGAGGGCACGCAACCGTTCATCTTTTTGCAGATGAGGAGGTATTGGACGGGTGGCGATCGGATCGCTCATGAGGAGTCTACCACCGGGCTTCAGCACTCGGTACGCTTCTGCCAGTGCCCGTTGTAAATCCTCCGGTTCAAAGATGTTAAACAGGCAATTTTGGGCGACGACATCAACAGATGCATCTGGTACAGGCAGTGCAAACGCATCTCCTGACAGAATTTTGACAAAATCGGGATGGAACCATTCATTCTGCTCCGCTGCAAGTTCCAGGTTGCGGGTCGCGGCTTCTTGCATTTCGGGAACGGGATCAACGGCAATCACACCTTCCGGTTTACGACAGAAATAGGCAAATTGAAGGGCTTCAATTCCTCCCCCAACCCCAATGTACAGAACCGTGGGTTGCCCAAATAACTCGGTCGGATGCACCGTTGAACCACACCCATAGTTCATCTGCTGCATGATTTTAGGAATCTTCAACCCCGGTAAGGTAACGGGTGATGCGCTCGTGCAGCACAATCCGACTTGAGGCGTTTGGGCCGCTTCAGCATACAGTTGGGCAGTTGTTTCTAGATAAGACATAGAGCTTTTTTGAATGAGTGGTAGTGCCTAAACTGTAATTCAAATAAGATGCAATGGACAAACTCCTGCTCATTTTGAGTTTTATAGAATTTGACGGCATAGAAAGATTGGAAGCCAATATGAGAACCGCTGGCAATTACTGATATTTCTTGCTAAGTAATGATGCT
>JANRKG010000297.1:0-23600 GCA_033763635.1 Leptolyngbyaceae cyanobacterium bins.59 | reverse complement strand
TAGAATCAATAATTTAGAATCAAATGGGCTGTAAAATTAAGGAAATTTAATAGCCCATTTGATAAATCATCAAAATAGAGCCTTGAAAGTGTAGAGGTCTAGAAGTCAATCATTCATATTACTTAAGAAAAGAGAATATCACTTCTACGTAACATTGTCGATTCTTCAGGATACGTTGGAGCAACTCTTGCCACTTTCTTCATGAATTTCACGGATATTTAAAGAATGGTCTCCCTGTTCACCCTTCCCTTGAAACTTTTCTCTTTGTTGTTATCTCTTTGCGTACTTCGTACCGTTTGGTTCTCTAAACTCTGAAAACTGAGGGTTGCAAATATCAACTCAGGCGCGTTTTTAGGTGGTCAGCGAGTTTCAGGGAGAGGGCAATCATGGTGAGGGTGGGGTTGGCATACCCAGAGGTCGGAAATACAGAACACCCTGCAATAAATAAGTTGTGAATACCGTGAACCTGACAATTGGCATCCACCACTCCCTGTTTAGGATCGGGATGCATCCGTGTAGCCCCTAGATGGTGGTGCATCGCAGGTTTCTCATACTGAAAGTCTTCTTTCCGACGGGCAAATTGCAATTCACCCAACCCTGAACGCGCAAACTCCTCCGCCCAAATCTCTTGAATTCTGACAATGTGATCGACATCGATCGCATTCAGTTGCCAGTGAATCTCCGTCTTGTTTAACCCCAGACGATCGCGCTCCCGACTTAAGGTAATTCGGTTGTTCGGGTCAGGGGCTTGCTCAATTTGGTAAAAGAGTTCGAACTGGGAGAACCGTTGCTTTTCGAAGGGCAGGTAGGACCAGTCTCCGCGCCGCAAAGGCGGCAACTTCCGCACCATCGCCCAAAAAGCTGCGGCTGCAATATAGTCACTTCCCTGGAGGATCACTTGCAGGGCTTTCGCAAGTTCTGCGGGAACCTGCCCCTGGCGCAAAGCAGTTACGAGGGACTTCAGAGAATTGATCGCCTGACGCTGATGTTCCCATGCTCTGGGAAAGATTTGAGCACCATTGTTCATGAGTTGCTCACGGCGCATCGTTTCCTCCGTCAGTTTCACCCTTGCCATCACCGGCACACCCCGAACGGAGTAAATGTCATATAAATCAGTTTGTTGCAAGATTTGAGGGCTGGAGGGAATCAGTTTCAAACTGAGAATGGGACGGTCCATAAAGTATCGACCCACCACATCCTGTTGATTGCCCAATCCGGCGGGTTGGCGTTGATTCGAGAGGAGCAGCAACCGAGCATTCTCCATCCCACCCGTTGCCAGCACAAAAAGTTTGGCGGACACCCAAAACTGCCGTCCCTGCAAGCAGACAACTCGCAAACGAGTCACCGTTTGAGCCGTCTCATCGGTTTCAATCTCCACCACATTCCCATAAAGAATCGTGGTGATGTTGGAAGCTTGCTTCAGGTCTTCTCGATATTCCGTCGTAAAGGGATCTCGCAGACCGTACTGGCTCATGGAAGTCGTTACCCGATCGCCTTTGAAAGGCAACCGTACCGCCCGCCCCGTCTCCCAATCTTCCACGTTATAAGCGAAAGGACCAATTTGGCAAACCTGTTGGGCACGTTCGTAAAAGGGCACTAAATCAGCTTTCTTAAACGGCCAACCACTGTAAGGCAACCAGTCCCGTTGCTCAAAGTCAATCTCATCCAGAGGAAGACAGCGCCATCCATACTGACCATATCCACTTGGACCTTCCCAAGCATGGGAAGTACCACCCAATTGACGGCGACGGGTGGACTGGACTTCCGGGTAGGGATCTCCCACCACAGTTCCTTCACAGAGGGACTGAGTTTCGGGATCGTATTCCAGGCCGCCACTTTCAAGCAAACAGACCTGGAAGTTCTGGTTCATGAACTCCCGTGCCAACGTAATTCCGGCAGGCCCCGCCCCCACAATACAAACATGCGCCTCAAAGACTTCATCCGGGGAGAGCGATCGGGCATCAATCATCATGAGTCGCTTGCTCCATTGAAATAGGATCAGATATCGCTTTAACCCAGGAACTCAGGACGGCTCGCACATCCAGAGGATTTTTCTTCGCTTCTCTGTATTGTTGCTGATCTATATATACAATCCTCTAGCCTTCTGTAGGAGGAGTTAAAAATTCTCTCCTAAAAACTTTACAGAAGCTTAAAATCTTCCTAGGGTCTAATCCGATGCCGTTCAGCTTTGCGATAAATAGCTTGCAGCCTTGCCTGTTGCAAGCAGAAGTGCATCAGAATCCCGAATAGGGTCAACCCAAGTCCGATCGTCAAGAAAACCAACCATTCGTTCGTGCCATTGAGTTTGAGGGTAATTCCCAGGCTGGTCGCAAAGGTCGCAATTAAAAGGGATAACAGGAGCGAAGAAGCCGGAGTAAAGCTTTGATCAATCAAGTACTCTACAACACTCCCCATCACTCCTCCCCATAACAGCCCGCAGGGCAGACCAATCGTGGTACTGAGTAACAGCGTGGTTCCGCCCATCCCAATTGGACCAGATAAGACGGTCAAGAAGGCCAGTACGCCCAGTCCCAATCCGGAAATTACCGCAGCATTGGAGCCATCAGCACGACCCGCTGTAAACAAGGCCCACCCTGCCATTTCCAGACCGACCGCAGCAGCAGCGATCGTACTAAAAGTCACGACTGATAAGGCATTGCTCGACTGAGCAATTGACATCACAGCCCCTGCCGCAAACCAACCCAGCCCCAAGCAAACCATCAGAAGAATCGCAGGAACAACGATCGGCAAGCGCATCACCGCGATCGGCAGGGGCGCAGTTCGCACTTGCAGGTTCACCTGGCAGGTTTTGGGAAGGGAATTGGTGTGAAGTAAGAGGGTGCGGTTATAAGTCTGATTCGACATCAGGAAGCTGGTATTGACCGAGATTTTGCAATCCACTTGATTGCCAGAAAACTGGGCAGGTTCGATGGAGATCCAGGGATGGCCTGTCGATAGACCGCTCGGATCACTGGGATGGGTCGCCACTTCCCACTGTCCTTCTAGATGGGTCGATGCCATCGGATTCAATACAGTGACCCGCTGGGTTAATATCTCGCTCGACTGAACGGATTTGAACTCTAAAAAACTTTGGCTGAGCCTGATTTCAGGTAAGTAAATAGGTCCATCAGGCAGGGCTTCTAAGGCCGCAACGGCATTGGGATAGCGGTCTTTCAAACGCGGTTCCACCATCTTTTCAAGCCAGTTAGCCCACCGAACATTGAGGCGGGGCACCAGGGGTTTGAAATCAACGCGATAGGTAATGTCAATGAGCTTGCCCACATCGGTCGATCGCGTTCCAGTGAGCAGACAAATGAGGGTAACACCTAGCCCATAGAGATCGGAAGCTTCCGTGAGTTGACGATTAAAGAGTTGTTCCGGTGGCATGAACCCCAGCGTTCCTTTCACCACACTACTAATCCCCACCTCTCCATGACCAATACGGGCAAACCCAAAATCAATCAGGTAAACCGCGATTTGAGCATCGACCAGAATGTTTTCTGGTTTAATATCTCGATGAATAACTGGAGGAAAGCGATTTTGGAGATAAACCAGGATTTCCAAAACACTCGTTGCAATTTTCTTAATCTCATCTGGAGAAAAGCTGCGGACTTCTCCAAGCGAGACGGCAGGTTTGTACTCCTGCACCATGCAAAATCCGGTCTTTGTGGGAAAAGAATCAAGATAGTGAGGAATGCCGGGATGATTTAAGCCCCGCAGAATTTGAATTTCTTGCTCGTAGGTATCGTAGCTTGCCCAGGAAGAACTCGTTTTCGCAAACTGAAATTGTTTAATAACAACTTCTTCACGAGTTTTAACCTTTTTTGCCAGATAGGTAACCCGACCTCCAGCAGCATTATGGCCCAGGACTTTTTCAATTTGATAATCATGAATTGGGAAACCTGGAATATTGCTCATAGATAACGAAGCGCCAGCCTTCGAGGTCAGAATGCAACTCTTTCATGCAGGCCGCCCATAGAGTTCATCCATGCAATGATTAACATTCATGCAAATAACCGTATCGGCGCGACTTAAGCAGTCTTGTGGATTATTCTTCTCTACAATGATTTTACCGATGTTCAGCTTACCGTCATCCGTAAATCGTTACAATTAACTAGTCGGTAATTCTAGCTAGTCAGTAATTCCCGTAAAGCGCTAATTTACATTAACCTTACAATTAGTTGCCCTAAAGTTGAAGGGAAATTGATCGAGTTAAATTCCCCCCCCAGTATTTAAGACAAGGGTATTTAATACAAGGAAGCCCTCCCTTGATTAAGACTTTAGATGTCAGGACAGATAGGCGGGCAGGTATCTCACAATTTTGCCAACATTTCTGACTATGTTGCGAACGTTACGATCGATCCCCTTTTCTCCAAAATCACTTGCCATCATCAGTCTTGCTGTTATGATTGTCCCTGCTGGCACCCAGCCTTTTGCCGCGCTTGCCAATACGACTGCCCCAAAGATTGCCCCAAAGATTGCCCCAACCCAAATTGATGCGGGGGGTGTCCGTTCTGAAGATGCTTATACGCTGGGGGCAGGTGATCGCATTCGGATTGATGTCTTCCGCGTGGCTCAGTACAGTGGTGAAAATCAGGTCTTGGTGGATGGCACCGTGAATATGCCTGATATTGGATCTGTTTCCATACAGGGGCTAACCCTGGCAGAAGCGGCAACGGCCATTTCTAAGCGATATTCCAGATTCTTACGCTATCCCACTATCACCGTGACCCTGGTAGCCCCCCGCCCCGTTAAGATAGGGATTACGGGGGAAGTGAACCGTCCGGGAACCTATACCCTTGCAACCGAAGGGGGAAGCCTACCCACCGTAACCAGGGCTTTGCAAACCGCTGGCGGCATTACCCAATCCGCTGATTTACGCCAAATTCAGGTTCGTCGCCCCCGCGCTGGTGGTGGAGATGACATCATTTCAGTGGATCTGTGGGAATTTCTCAAAAATGGAGACTTGCGACGGGATATTACCCTGAGAGGAGGGGATACGATCGTGATCCCAACGGCCTCTGAGATCAATTTGGCAGAGTCGCGGCTCATGGCCTCTGTTAGTTTTTCAGCGGATCGAACGCAATCTCTAAACATTGTAGTAGTGGGGGAAGTATACCGTCCTGGACCTTATACCGTTACGAGCACGGCTCGCACAGGAGCGGCGGGAGTACCCGGAGGGGCGGGAGGGGGCGATCGCACTCCCACCATTACCCGCGCGATTCAAGTTGCAGGGGGGATCAAGCCCCTTGCGGATATTCGCAAAGTTGAAATCCGACGTTTGACCAAGACAGGGATTGAACAGAAAATTCAGGTAGATCTCTGGAGTTTGCTGAAGGCAGGTGACATCCAACAGGATGTCATTCTGCAAGATGGAGACACCATTTCAGTCCCCACTGTCACAACCATTACCCCCAGTGAAGCGACGCAAATTGCCGCTGCCAGTTTTTCTCCAGATACAATTCGCGTTAATGTGGTCGGAGAAGTCCGTCAGCCTGGGGTGGTTCAGGTGCCCCCGAATACGCCTCTGACACGGGTTCTGTTGGCAGCGGGGGGCTTTAACACGAGGGCAAGTCAAGGCTCAGTGGACTTAGTTCGCCTGAATCCTGATGGGACCGTGACTCGGCGAACGATCGGTGTGGATTTTGCCCTGGGGGTGGATGAGAGTTCGAATCCACCACTGCGAAATGATGATGTCTTGATCGTCAGCCCCTCAACGATTTCAACGGTTTCAGATACCCTTGGCACTATTTTGGGACCACTCGGTAGCTTTTTCTCAATCTTTAACTTCTTTAGAATCTTTGGTTTTTAAGGTGCAATCAATTCAGTCGATGCAATCGAAGTTATTTAGAAGATTACCTGCGTGAGGAACAATGGAGAGCGAACAACACCCCCAATCGTTGCCTTCAAAACCCAGCACTCCTGACTGGAGACGTTCCCTATCTCAATTGAAGGCAATGCCCTTCCCAACAGGGGACGATGAGGGGGGGTTAGAATTGGGCCAGGTGGTGAGCGGTCTCCGGCGACGGTGGCCGATTATTCTGGGGGTCGCGACCGTTCTTACGTCAGCCGCCTTTATGAAGGCCATCAACAGTACGCCTATTTATCAATCAGGCTTTGAGATTCTGATCAAGCCCGTCACGGTTGAATCCCAGGTTATTTCTTCTCTCCCTCAAACTTTGAGCAGCCAGGAGCAACAAAAATCTACCGCTCCAGACCAAACAACACTGAAAGTTCTTAGAAGTGCCAGAGTTTTGACTCCGATCGCGGAGAAGCTCAAAGCGAAATACCCCGGCATCAATTACGGTGCCCTATTTTCAGGGCTGACGATCACGAAGGATGCAAGTGCTGAAATTCTGCTGGTTTCCTTCCAAAACCCAAATCGCAATCTCGTGAAGGATGTAATCGCCGAGTTAGGGCCAATCTACCTCAACTATAGTTTGGAAGGCAGGTTAGCCGATGCCAGTCAGGGGATTAAATTTGTCGAAGCTCAATTGCCTCGATTAGAAAAGCGGGTGCAAGGATTACAGGAGCAGTTACAGAAATTTCGTCAGCAGCATAACTTAGTCGATCCAGATGCTCAGGGAAAACAACTTTCTGAGCAATTAGGGGGGTTTAATCGGGAGCGGTTGACAACTCAGGTCCAACTGGAAGAAGCAAGGGCGCTTTACCGGAACGTTCAGCAACAGTTTGAGCAATTGCCAACAGAATCTGTAGCGGACGCAGAGGTTACAAGAGACCCTCGCTTTCAAAAACTGTTGGATAGGTTGTTGGAGATTGATACCCAACTGGCACTGGACTCTACCCTGTTCTTAGAAGAGAGTAATAGCATTCAAGTCTTGAAGGATCAGAGGGAAAATCTTATCCCCTTATTGAACCGGGAAGCACAAAGAGTTCAAGTTGCCCTTGCCAGCCGAATTCGAGCCTTAGAGGCACGCAATCAAGCTCTGCTAGCAACCGAAAATAGCCTGAATTTAAGGGTCAAGGAGCTGTCCATTATTTCCCGCCAATACGCCAACATTCAACGGGAATTGCAAATCGCAACGGAGAATCTCAATCAGTTTTTAAGTAAACGGGAAGCACTCCGGATTGATGCTGGGCAAAAGCAAACTCCCTGGCAACTTCTCTCTCCACCTGGCGAACCCATTCCCTCCGCTGCGAATGTGAAACGAACGGTGATGTTGGGAGCAATCTTTGGCGTTTTGGTCGGGGTGGGAGTTGCCCTGTTGCTCGATCGCCTGGACAGCATTATCTACTCTGCTGAAGAAGCGAAAAGCTCGACCAAGTTGCCTTTGTTAGGAACCACGCCCTGGATTGAGGAAACAGAATTAACGCCACAACGGGTTACGACGCAAAAGTTTCTGGACTGGTTCAAGGAAAGCCCCGTTGGAATCAAAGCAAATTTCGATCGCATGGGCATCAAGGCTAACTTTGAGCGGATGCTGCACCGAACCGATGAGATGAACTACTACGTCAAGTCCCCGGTTCAGGAAGCATTTCGGACTCTCTATACCAATATCCGCTTGATGAATCCTGATGAGCCAATTCGCTCCCTTGTGATTACCTCCTCCACGCCAGGGGATGGTAAATCAACGGTCGCAGTTAATCTTGCCCAATCCGCAGCAGTGATGGACCAAAAGGTTTTATTGGTAGATACTGATCTGCGCCGTCCTCAACTACAAAATCGCTTGGGATTGTCCAGTCCCCTGGGTCTTTGCGATCTGATGGTGAGCGACTTAAATTGGCAGCAGTTCATTCAACAATCCACTCAAGAGGAAAACCTGTACATCCTCACCGCAGGTCAAACCTCCCCTGACCCCATTCGAACTCTCTCCTCACAGAAATTTCAACAGTTAATGCAGCAGTTGGAAGAGAAATTTGACCTGGTAATCTACGATACCCCCCCTCTTGTGGGATTAGCGGATGCAACCCTGGTTGCAGCAAAAGCCAGTGCAATGGTGTTAGTTGTCGGACTTGGCAAGACGGAACGAACCATGTTGAGTCGGGCAATGGATGCCCTCAAAATCCCTCCCACTCTCATTTTGGGAATCATTGCCAATGGTTCTAAGGACAGTGGCAAAGTTAGCATCCGTACCCTTTGATACGCTTTATCTTCATCAACAGTCCTCCTAACAGAGCGCTCCGATCTCACGGAAGGTTGAATGATGGCGTTCAAAGAGTTCAGTATAAAACCGGACGACTTTTGTGAAGATATTGTGAGGTACCCTAAGAGAAACTATATTTTCTTGGATAGGTTTGATAATTTTAATTCCTATACGCAAAAATACTGGCGATGGGTCAATCAATGGGCTGCAAGTTGCTTTTGAAATAAGCAGTCCTGGTTTAGGTAGATCGTGCTTGTTTCCCCTAGTGTGCCTAATTTGAACTATGTCAGCATATATTAAGCCAGCCAATAAAAATTTGACAGATAGTTTGACAGATAGTTTGACAGACAAGAATCTGGTACAGAGTAAGTTGCCTGTTCAATCGGTGATTGGCTTTCCAGTGACAGCCCTCCCTTTTCACGGTCAAATGCAAACCATTTTGGATTGGGCGGGTCAGGGTTTAAGCCGAATGGTATGTGTTGCAAATGTCCACATGCTCATTGAGGCAAGTTATAACAATGCATTTGCTTCTGTACTGAGACAAGCCGATCTGGTCACTCCTGATGGGATGCCTCTGGTTTGGATGATGAGGCTCTTGGGAACCCGTAAACAGGATCGGGTTGCTGGCATGGATATCTTCCTCTCACTATGCAAAGAAGCTCCCGATCGAAACATCAGTATTTTTCTACTGGGGTCTCAAGAGTCCATTCTTGAACGCATGCAACAAAGGCTTCAGCAAGAATTTCCAAACCTTAAAGTTGCTGGGGCTGAACCTTTGCCCTTCGGTCAGCTAACGTCAGAGGACAACCAGAAAGCAATTGATACCATTCATGCAAGTGGGGCAAGTTTAGTCTTTCTTTCATTAGGATGCCCAAAACAAGAAGCCTGGATGGCTGAGCATCAGGGAAGCCTTAACGCTGTGATGATTGGCGTTGGAGGCGTATTCCCAGTTTATGCAGGGATTCATACTCGCGCACCCGGTTGGATACGGGAATTGGGGTTTGAGTGGCTTTACCGCCTCATGCAAGAACCCCGCCGACTGTGGAAGCGCTATGCCGAGACCATTCCACCCTTTATCTGGCTTGCACTTAAGCAATTACTAGATACCTACAGCAGGTCTTTAAGGCTTTCGTAAGATGCCGACCTGGGGAAGTTCAGCGCATCCCTCAACAGTCTCCTTGCATGGGTATTCCAATTACTGAAAGGTACGAAATTTAGGGGGACACAAACAGAGATGGGGTTTACTCCTAGAAGATTTCAGGAGTAAACCAGACTTTTTGATGGTAAGCATCGTAATTTCTAGGGTAAGGATGGATTCACATGAAGCATTCTCACCCTATTTTGGGCTACAAATTGAATTTGCAATCCTAAAACTCAGCTTAAAATAAACTGAAGCAATGCGCTGTTTATCAGTGAATGAATACTCCATTACCCTCTAAGGCTTCACCAAAAGGCTTCATTACCAACTCTAATCTAGTTCTATTCGGCGTTGCCACAGCCCTTTTTCCAAGAATTCTCACTGGCCTCAAAATTCCTTCAGCCATCAACTTTTTACACTTCGCGGCCATTCCCTTTGCTTGTGGTTCAGTGTTGATCAACTCACGCAGCAAAGATCCAAAACAACTGGCAATTTCAAGAAGTCTTTTAGTGAGCCTCTATCTTTTTCTAGTTGTTGTTTTTGCGAGTGCTTTCTTAAATGATGCTGGAATTCCAAATGCAATTCTAGATTATTTACTATTAGCAGAGCCTTTTATTTTAATCCTAACCATTGTTAGCATTCCAATGACTCCTGAAAGCTATACACGCTTTCGGAGTTGGCTCCTAAGAGCCGCTATGGTCAATATGATATTTGCCTATGTCCAAAAATATCTCTTTAAGATGGAGCGATTAATTGGTCTAGAAGACAACATTAAAGGTATTTTTATCGGGCAAGGAGCAGGGCACGTTTTGGGCGGCTCCGTTGCTATGACTTTTGCCGTGTTCTATTTTGTAACTGCCAATGCAAAACCTTTATGGTTTCGGATTGCAGTTGTTCTGGCTTGCTTTAATCATATTATTATTTCTGATACCAAACAAGTTTTACTTTCATTTATTTTGGGGTACATTCTGCTTTATTTAATCAACATTAAAGATATTAAAAAAACATTGACCTATCTAATGGTCGGTTCAATCGCTTTGAGTGCTTTTTATTGGGCAATTTATAATATCGAGGCACTTCACGCATTTACAGTTTGGATCAGACCAGAGATCTACGGTCCAGATGGGGAAGCAACCAAACTCAAATTTGCAGCATTTCGCTTAGTCCCCCAACACTTTCACTCCCCTCTCAACTGGCTTTTAGGGTTAGGGCCAGGCCATACCGTTGGGCGTTTGGGGGGGTGGATGCTGGTAGGTTACTGGAATTTGTTAAGCCCCCTCGGGGCAACAATTCATCCGGTCAGTTTCCAGGTTTGGGGAGCGGTTGCCACCAGTTGGTTGGGGGATCAATCTAGCCTCTTCTCACCTTTATTTGGTTGGGCAGGAATTTGGGGAGATCTGGGACCATTAGGTCTGCTTTCATACTTTTACATGGCATTTTTAGTCTGGCGTGATGTCGCAACCACCGATCTTTCCAAATACCTGATGTTGACCGTCTTCTCTTTTGGTCTGGTGTTCTCCCAACTTGAGGAACCAGGATACACCCTTTTTGTTGCAAGCATGATTGGATTAGGCTGGCAAGATCAAAGGATTGCTGCTCAAGAAAAGATGGCTAGCCAACTTACCCGATATGAAAGTCAGGAAGCTTAAAGCGGTTTCAGTTGGCTATCAAGGTAAATCGTAACGGTCTAGTATCTTGATCACAATTGCTGTAACCACAATTTGCACAATCACTTGAACAGGTGATTGTGCGTTGCCTCCCCCTTCTCCTCCTTGAGCATAAGCAACGGTTGCAAAGGTGGTTCCTAAAAAGAGGAGACTGAATAGAAAGACTCTTAGAACCTTGATATACATAGGCACCAGCAAAATTGATGAGTGATTTCATTACGCCTAAATTAATACAGAAATCCTTTTTTGAGTGTGCTTTTGAGTTCTATCCACCATAGACACTCCTGACGCAGGAAGGGGTTCGTACAATATGCATTAAGTTGGAGTTAGCTCACTGGGTTGGATCACAGTCTGCTTGACAACGGTATTTGATGGAAAAGCTTGACCAAGACGAACTTTCATAGAATCGCCCTGAACTTGCACATTCACTTGCTTTCCATCCCAAGCCCAGTTCACCCGTTGCCCCCCGACAAATAGTCCTTTTACACTCAGAGGCTGATTCAGCCATTGCGCTGGAATTCCTGAACCCAAAACCAGCGTTTGAGAACTCTCAGACTCATCTACATAAGCCAGCATATCCAGTTGGAGTAACAGCATCTCTGCCGCTGTCCAATAATGGGGCGTGGCATAAGGCGGGTTTGCCCACCCTCGGAACTGATGCCATCGGGAAAAACTCTCTGGCACGGAACCATCCTGCCCAGGACCCCACCAGGTATACAACCCAGGCGAGGCTTGATGATCCCAGAACCATTTCAAGGTTGACCAAACGCGATCGGCCCGATCCAGATACAACCACTGATGGGCTTCTGCAAGGTTGAAATAGGGTTCAACAGGCATTTCCTGGTAATCCCCTTTGTCATCATGGGTCTCATTCCAGCGGGATTGAAGTCCCTGCTCAAAGGTCTTTTGATTTGCATAGGCAATACCACTCGGCCACAATCCACTGGTGTAAATTGCATCCAGCCCTGCAAATTGCTGATCAAAATCTTCCTGCCAAACCTTTCTTAACTGCTGGGCCTGGGATCGCCACTGCGCCGCCTCTGTCGATCGCTTCAACCGCTCAGCGATCGTTGCGGCATCCTGAAGGGCACGATAGCCCATAATGTTCGCAGCATAATCCAGGCTAATTAGCCCTTGCGTACCTGCCATGTTCCCCGCTGCCATCTCAAAGGAGAGAAAATCGGGATACTCCGAAAAGGGAACCTTAACGCTTTGTGTCGTTGGATAGCCCGGTCGATTGCTCGCAATCAGATCTTGAATCAATTTGACCTTGCGTTGGAGATGAGGCCACATCCACTGGTCATACTCCGGCTGATTGATCTGTTGCGCCACTGCCGTCAGTGCCCAAATGCCTACGGATGGGATGTCAATATCCATCTGAATCCCGTTCAGGAAATCCGTCTCCGCAAAGTAAGAGGATAGCTGTCTGGCAACCTCCAATTGACCTGCCCGTGCCAAAGCCACCATTTCATAGGCTCCATCTCGGAAACGGGGCAGGGCGTAGGAAACGGGGTCCATTGGGCGGGTGCGAGTGCCAACCATCCCCATCATGAGGTGGGACAGTTGAGCCTGCAAACTGCTGGCAAATTGGGGATCGGGGAGGTTTAATTGTAAATTTGCCAGAATGGGAGTTGCAGTCAGAGCAGAGGGAGATGGAGGGATCGTGTCTTCAATGAAAAGATTCCAGCTTTCTCCGGGGGGCAGTTCTAAACGAGCATAAGCCCAACCACGAGCATCCTCTGTTTGCACAGCAGTTGCTTTGTCACGAGTCCAATTGGATGAACGTTCGCTTCCCAGATAAACATTGGCAAAGTTAGGAGTATTCGTCAGGGTCCAGCGATCGTTAATCCGCAATCGCGTGCCATCCCAATTCAGAGTTTTCACCGCTCCCCCTGCCGGACCTGCACTCCGAATCACAATCACAGGTTTTGTAGCAGCATTAACGGGTGCAGTTAGCTTGAGTTGCCAAATTCCCGGTTTTGCAAGAGACCAGGATGCCTGGTAATAGTCTGTTTTCGCCTCAATCGCAGGAAGAGCCTGGGAGCTTGCATAAATCAGTTTTTGCTGAATCTGGCTAAGGGGAATTTCGTCACTGGTGGCCTTCAGATTTCCCTTGTCATCCACCACCCAAATTGAGACCCCGAAACTACCCACCATCGGGCTAAAGCTCCCTCCTGGCTCATAATAAGCCTTCGCTTCAGATACACTACCGGGACTCGCCAACAATACATGTCCTGCACTGCGGGGCCAGTGGTCAGATGGCCTTGCATGGATCTGAGCTTGCAATTGTTGTTGGGGTGTACCGTAGTCCATCAGAGCCATCGCTGCAAAATGAAATTGCGATCGGTTATTAATTCCGGCACTCACAACCAAAACGGCTGCCAACGCCAGCCCCACCCATCGAAGACGAGTCAGGGAACTGAAGGCTGCCAGCGTGACTAACAAGGGTGCAAAATGCAGGGCGTAGATAAATGTTTCGCTCGTTCCATAGATACTGTGGAGAAACATTTGGCCCAGGATGGTCAGGCCCAAAACGATTCGTAGCCTGGGGTGTTTTTGGGTCGAAAAGAATCCCCAAATTCCTAGAATGAGCAGCCCTGTCCAGGCAACAGTGGCGATCGTTCCCCACATCCCACTGGACCCTAATGCCAACGGATTAGCAATAAATTTTGGCCATCCGGGTCTTGAGGTAGAGTCTGTGATCTGGATGGCAGGCATGACGATCGTTTTATAAGCAAACGAACTCAGGGCACCCAGAACACTATCGGATTCCGGCCCTGAAATGAACTTTTTCTCACCAAAGAAGGTTTTTGGCGAAAAAGGAAAGCCAGAATTGCGAAACACAATTCTCTGTAAAATCCAGAGGCCATTGACAATAACAAAAGTAACGCCTGTGATCGTGAGGGCTTTCTTCCATCGGAAGCTCACAAACGTTGCCAGAAGGCCCGCCATCCAATTCGTGATGGTAACACCAACCCCAACAATGCCAACCCCGACATACCAGAGGGGCGAGACTTTGCGGTGCTGAGCGACCGCCACCACAAACAGAGCCAGGAGAATCGTGAGAGAGCCAAAGGAGAAGGATTCTGGGACTGCAAACCAGAAGAAGGAAGCTGAAGAAACCGCCCCAACCAAAGTAAAGAGGGTGGCATCCAGCAAGCGACAGCCCATCAATCGAAAGAGGCCATACAAAAAGCCAAGCCAAAGAGCGGCCACCAGGGCAACCACAACCCTGGTGGAGGTTAAGGAGTCTAGACTCAAAATTTTACCGAGTCCAAACACAATAGGGTAAATGAGAATGGGAAACAGGGGATGTTTATTATTCCGCCCAAAGTCACTCTGCGTACTACTAATATTGCCAAAAACCGTTGGGATATCACTTCCAAACCAGGCATCTTGAGCATAAAAATCAGTCGTGACAGCATCAGGGATTTGTTGGGCATTCAGAAACGAGGTAATACCACCGAATACCGCCAAAATCAACGCAATAACAATGTCAACGCGATGCGAAACCAAGTCCTTTTGGGAAATCACTTTCGCGATGTCAAAATTAAATCGGCTTTCCTGCTTCATGGCGATTTACACCCGTGAGTGAAGGCTACTAATTCCCTGAAAGTTTTCCCTAAAAGTTGTTACACCAAGGTCTCAACTCCGGTCAAACCAGGGTCAATCTTGGGGTAACAGGCATGCGGTTTTTTCTGCCCAAAAATTGAACCCATCCTATCAATATCATCCCAGCCTACGCATACACCTTGTTGTAATACGCCTGATACTCGGCGGAAAGCAACGGTTTCCACCAATCTGGATGTTCCAGATACCATTGAATCGTGCGTCGCAGCCCTTCCGTGACCGTAACGGACGGTTCCCAACCCAATTGAGTGCGAATCTTCGTCGCATCGATCGCATACCGACGATCATGCCCCGGACGATCTTTGACGAAAGTGATAAGTGTGTGGGCCGGACGCACGGGCAAGTCAGGGGCTAATTCATCCATGAGATCACAGAGCATTGTGACCAGATCAATGTTTTTCACCTCGTTATTGCCGCCGACGTTGTAGGTTTCTCCGGGGGCACTTTTGTGAATCACACAATCGATTGCCTGACAGTGATCTTCTACATAGAGCCAGTCTCGGATGTTTTGCCCATCGCCATACACAGGTAAGTTTTTCCCCATGAGAATGTTGATACACATCAGGGGAATGAGCTTTTCTGGGAAGTGATAGGGACCGTAGTTATTCGAGCAATTCGTAATCAGGGTAGGCATTCCATAGGTATGGAAGTAAGCCCGTGCCAGATGATCACTTCCGGCTTTGGAGGCAGAATAGGGACTGTTGGGGGCATAGGGAGTCGTTTCCTGAAAAGCTGGATCATGCGAACCCAGGCTACCGTACACTTCATCGGTAGACACATGCAGGAAGCGATCGTCCTCTGGTTTACCCCGCTCCATCCAATGCTGTCGGAAGCATTCCAACAGAGTGAACGTTCCCACAACGTTGGTTTGAATAAAAGCATCAGGACTGAGAATGGAGCGATCGACATGGGATTCAGCCGCAAAGTGGGCCACTGTATCAATCGCTTCCTCCGCCAGCAATTGACTCACCAGCGCACCATCACAAATATTTCCTTTCACAAATCGGAAGGTAGGATGGCCTTCTAAATCCGCAAGGCTTGTCAGATTCCCTGCATAGGTGAGGGCATCTAAAACCACGACGCGATCGGTGGGGTATTGCTTACACCAGTGATGGACAAAATTAGAGCCAATAAAACCAGCCCCCCCCGTAATCAAAATTCGGCGGGGAGATCTGAATCCTTGGGAAGTCGCTGGGGTCTGTTCAGTGGAAGTCATAGGGTCATTTGCGAGAGGGCTTACAGCAACCGAGAGGGAGATTAAGTCAGTTCTAATTGGCAATCGTCACCAATCATAAATCGCAGAGCTTTCGGACGTTGCGGGGCTTCTTTGATTTGTGCCCTTTGCCCAATCAAACTATCTACAATGCGTTGTTTCACATCCGTCACTTTTGCCCCTTGCAGCAGCACACTATGTTCCAGATCCACATGGCTCAACACGACATCATCCGCAATGCTGCTATAGGGACCGATAAAAGTATTTTCGATGTGGCAGTTATCCCCAATAATCACCGGACCCCGAATCGTCGAGTTGATAATTTTGGTATTTTCCCCAATCTGCACTCGCCCAATCACCTGACTCTTTTCATCCACACTGCCCTGATTAGTAGGAGCCGTCAGACAGGTATCCAGAATGATCCGGTTCGCTTCCAGCAAGTCATCCTTTTTCCCGGTATCGAGCCACCAGCCTTTAATCTGACGCGCCTCTACGTTTTTGGTTTGGTCAATCAGATATTGAATGGCATCTGTGATTTCTAATTCACCCCGGGTGGAGGGTTGAATATTGGCGATCGCCTCATGCACACTGGCATTAAACAAATAAATCCCTACCAATGCCAGGTTTGAGGGAGGGTTTTTAGGCTTTTCAATCAGTTGCACCACCCGTCCCTGCTCATCTACTCTGGCAACCCCAAAAGCACTCGGATTTGAAACAGGACAGAGTAATGTGAGTGCATCCAATTGTTTACTCTTAAATTCATCCAGAAAGATGTTGAGATCGCTCTGAACTAAGTTGTCTCCCAAATACATGATGAATGGAGAATCTCCCAAAAAGGATTGGGAAACTTTGACTGCATGGGCCAGTCCTGCTGGCTGTTCCTGAAGAATATAGGAAATATTGGCTCCAAAGCGGCTCCCATCCCCCGTCTTCGCTTGCACCTCTGCCCCCGTTTCCGGGCTGATCACAATCCCGATATCAACAATTCCCGCCGCCACAATATCTTCGATGCCGTACCAGAGAATTGGCTTGTTTGCCACGGGAACCAACTGCTTGGCTCCTGTATAGGTCAAAGGCCGCAGACGAGTTCCTTTACCACCAGAGAGAATGATTGCTTTCATATAGGTTGCCTTCAGGGAGAGGAAATCAGAAGCACAAGCACAAACAGAACTAGGACATTTTCATCCATTGCTTCAACATCAGACGGAGAGACTGCCGCCAATGGGGAGCCGTTTTACCCAGAAGCACAGACGTTTTTTTACCCGACAAAACTGAGTAAGCCGGACGGGTGACAGGAGTTGGGTATTCCGCACTCAAAATGGGAATAACCTGTTGCACCTTCAATGGCACCCCCAACAAAGCCGCTTCTTCAAAGATGGCAACCGCAAAGTCGTACCAGCTAATGGCACCACTGTTGGCATAGTGATAAATTCCGGTTGCAGCCTCGGAACTTCCATTGGGGCAGAGGTGAAACACAAATTGACCGATCGCCTCAGCCAGATCTCCGGTCCAGGTAGGCGTTCCGACCTGATCCACCACAACTTTCAAAACTTCCCGTTCGGCTCCCAAACGCAGCATCGTTTTGACGAAGTTCCCTTTGCCACCCACCCCATAAACCCAGGCCGTGCGGATGATGGCGTGACGATCGCAGCCTTGTTGCACCCCCTGTTCCCCGGCAAGTTTGGAACGACCATAGACACTTAAAGGATTGGTGGGGTCTTCTTCCAGGTAGGGAGTATTTTTCTGCCCATCAAAGACATAATCTGTGGAAACATGAACCAGGGCAGAGCCTAACTCCTGGCTCACCTCCGCCATCACGGTTGGGGCAACTCCATTAATTGCCTCTGCCCGATCCGCTTCACTTTCAGCGCGATCGACCGCTGTATAGGCTGCGGCATTAATCGTGATGTCAGGTTGCACTTGGCGGAGCGATTGACGAATCGCTTCCCCGTCTTCCAAATCCAGCGTTTCCCGCCCGATCGCCACCAAATCACCGATAGCCGACAAAACGGGAACGAGATCATGCCCTAATTGCCCATCTTTACCAATCAACAAAATACGCATTAGGGATAAACCTCCGCATCTTTGAGCAAGGCTGCGTCTTTATCTTTGGTAGACAGGATGGGAGGAGCCTGGAGGTTCCAGTCGATCGCCAAATCCGGGTCATCCCATCGCAAACTGCGCTCATACTGAGGGGCATAGTAGTCAGTCGTCTTATACAGAACCTCCGCAACTTCAGACGTAACGACAAAACCATGAGCCATTCCGGCGGGCACCCATAGCTGACGTTTGTTCTCTGCGCTCAAAATACAGCTTACCCATTGACCAAAGGTTGGCGAACTGCGGCGAATATCCACAACAACATCCAAAATTTCCCCAACTACCACCCGCACTAACTTACCTTGAGGTTGTTGAATTTGATAGTGCAATCCTCTCAAAACATGACGCACCGATCGGGAATGGTTGTCTTGTACAAAGTTCAAATCAAGCCCTGTTTTTTCAGCAAATTTACCTTGATTGAAACTTTCCAGGAAAAATCCGCGATCGTCTCCAAATACTTTAGGCTCAATCATGAGCACCTCAGGAATTTCAGTCGGAGTGATTAGCATTTCAACCTCTGGTAGTGCAAATTTTCTCTAAGATCCCTGCAATTCTTCTAAATTTCTCGATCGTCAAATCATTTCTCTAAATTATTTCTCTAAATCATTTCTCTAAATCATATTGCTGAATACGATGTACATAATTCACTCTCAAAATTAGCAATACCCAAACCTTCTGTGTAAGGAGCAAGCTGGAAATTAAATTCGTGACTTTAAAGTTGCAATTTGGGAGTTTTTTAGAAATACCGAAACCATTTTGAGCAATAGATAAAAAGACGGATAAAAAAAGACGGATAAAACGGACAAAACCCCATACTTCCATCAAGTCCCTATCCGTTTCATCCGCTTCTCTTCGCTGCCAACTTACGTTTCAAGCATCCTCTGAGGAGGAATATTTCTGTCTTAAGGAAGATGCTACCGTATCATCCGTAATAACACTGTTCAGGAAATTGTTCTTTACAGTAATTTTATTATTTCTTAGGTTTTTATAAAATCTCCATAGTACTTTTTTCGAGGCGACACGCTGAAACGCTCTCTGGCTATTCGTTTTGTGGCACCCTATCCGATTTCTGAAGCGTCTTTGCGGTTTCACGTTTCCAATTAACCTGACAATTCCAGTCCTTAATTCTTGTAGTAGCAAGAATCGTTAGCTTCTGAGAGGCATCCGAAGTCCGGAGCTTCAGTTTACCTGTTGCAGCATAATTGACTAACCCCACATACTCTCGCCCAATCGTGGCTAACTTCTTTTCCCAGGCAACCTGATCTGCGATTGGAACAGGATGGGGTACGACTTGAAATCCAAAACTTTGAAACGTGAGGGCCGATCGCAAAATGTGCGCCTGGTCTGTTACAAGCAACACTGTTTTTACCCGTTGAGGATGCAAAATCGTAGCACTAAACAAAGCATTCTCTTCTGTTGATTCTGAACACTCTTCACCACTCACTTGAGTGCCAGGCACCTTCAAATCGCTCAACGTTTCTACAATAAAGCGGGCATCTAACATGCCACTGGCAAAAATTTTGGGAGCACGTTTTGCATTCCAAAGTTCTTTGGTCACTGCAATTCGCTCATCTCGCCAATCATCCCCTCGCCCCAGGACGACGATCGCATCCACTTTTTGCCCTGCATCAGGTTGAAGGGGAACCGTCAATCCCCACAGCATAAAACGGATTCCAACTGGGGAAACCAAAATAATAATCGTCGCAAGTCCCAATAATACAAACTTGAACCACGATCGCGCTTGGCGGGGACTGACCAACCAGAGAATCCAAAGAAACGCCAGAGCAATTAGAAACTCCATGACAGCCAGTATCTTGTATCACCAGAGGTTTTTCTTTATCAATAATTTAAGCATAAAAACCTGATTCCTCTAGAGACGGATGAGACCCTAGACCCAGCTAGCACACGATGAAATGCTGACAGTTCCCCAATCAAATCTGCCATTTCTGGTAAGGTCAGGTCTTTGCAAGAGAGCGTAGCCACCCTGAGAACAACATCAAAATAAAGAGAAGAATTATAAACAAACTGAAAATTTTCCCGGCAGAGTCGTCACCAGCGATCTCCCCTAGACAGGCAATCTACATCGATACCCTTTTAGAAAAGAAATCACCTGAGATTAATACTCTAAACATTTGTTAAGAAATATATTTTTTAAGACACAATTTACCCTCTAAATCTCATAATTTTAGTGAGTCCAGGTTCTTTAGACGCAGTTTGTCCCAGGAGCAGTTGTTATGGTTGGTAAGTTCAATTTTTTTGGATCAAAGCAATCTCCAAACGGAGAAGCAAAACCTAAAGTTCAAAAACGGCGGGGGTATTATCTGGAGTTAGCCGAGGACGCAGAGGATCTCGCCCAAGTTGAGGCAACTCCCGCTTCCACGATTGAACCCCAACCTGCTACTCCGAGTCCACTTCCAAGCACTTCAGAAGTTCCGGTTCCTCAGTTAGAGAGTGTGCCAAAACCAGCAGAAGCGAAAAAGTCAGTTGCGAAGGTTCCTTCTCCTCCAGTAGAAAGCACTCCGGCCCCTTCCATCACCTTTGCTCCTAATTTTTTACTCCCTCTTTCTAATAACACCGATCGCCGACGACCCGGTCCCAGTTTGAATCCTTTTATGGAAATGGCCCGTCAGATGAAGCGCCCTGAGTAATAACTGCCTTCCAATCACAGAGCTTCTTTAATCCCTTCCTGGAAAGGACACGGGTAGGTTTTGCGTCCGCAAAAGCAGCTTCAAAGGGTCAGATTGGTGCCCTGTGCTCTTGACCCAGATCACCTTCGGGCACCCCTCCAGAAGGGGATTGAAGGAGGCGGGAGGGATAGGGAGATGAAGTTAGAGAACGCATAGAGTTAATGAAATACGCCCTCGTTACTTAACCTGAGTCACTCGCCAACTCAGCTTCAAGTTAATCCAAAAATTCCAGAGGGTTACGATCGCGATCGCTAATAGATTGGCCCAATAGCGGTTCATCCCTAGACCGTTAAAAAACAAATTTAGTAGCACAACATTCATCATCAAGCCGATCAGGCAAACGGTGTTGAACTTTAGGAAGCGTCGAAGCCGTTTTCTCCAACCGGGCTGTCTCTTCGAGATATCCCTAAAGGTCCAGACATCATTCCAAAGAAAATTATTGAGAATGGCAACTTCGGCTGCAATCACTTTGCTGCGCGTGAGGCCCCAACCTAAGGTACTGGGGTCACTCAAGAGATAGAGAACTGCCATATCGACAAACACTCCACTGAGACCAACCAACCCAAATTGCAAAAACCGAGTGACAGGAACCTGTAAGCGTTGCTTCAATTGGGTTGTTCGTCCTCGCAATCTTAGGCGAAGGAGATGGTGAAGGTAGTCCACATATTGCTTCCATGTCACTTTACTCTCCCCTTGTTGCCGTTCCTGAAACACGTAGCCGACTTCTGCAATGCGCTCCACTGCCCCTTGTCCCAAAACTTCCAGCAAAATTTTATAGCCGCTAGGGTTTAAGTTCCGCTCTGCGATCGCAGAACGACGCACCACAAAATAGCCGCTCATTGGATCGGAGACCCGTCCTACGACGTTCGGCAGGATGATTAGCCCGACCATCTGTGCGCCCCGCGATAGGATGCGTCGGATGAGTCCCCAATCGCTGACTCCCCCCCCTTCAACATGGCGACTTCCGACTGCCAGATCCCATCCCCAAGCAATCTTTTCAAGCAGTTTCAACAAAACTTCGGGGGGATGCTGCAAATCCCCATCGATGACCCCCAGCACCTCCCCCTGGGCAACTTGCCACCCTCGAATGACCGCAGTGGAAAGCCCCTTTTCCCCTTGCCGTCGCATCACTCGCAGGGCCGGATAGTCGGGTAGCATCTCCTGAGCGATTCTCCAGGTCTGATCGGGACTATCATCATCGACCACAATCAGTTCATAGTCTCCTGGCAATACGGAATCCAGCAGTGCGGTCAATAAATGCACAATCTGGCAAATATTCTGCCCCTCGTTATAGGTTGGGATTACCAGAGAAAAGCGAAGGGAAGAACAGCGTACCCCAACCTCCTCAGGGTGTTCCGGGATTCTCAAAGGTCCAGTAGGAACGCACATCAGAAGGTTGGCTTGGGTATTCTGCATGAAGTCTGGACTTTAGGGTAGAAGGGCAATATCAGAAGAAATCAGGTCTTTAAATGTTATGGAAATAGGATTCAAAGCTTTAAATCTTAACTGAGAAGGGCAATTGAGGATACCCCTCCCCGATTGATTTTGAATCATCCACGTTCGTTAGATTCCTGTGCCGAATCAAAAGCGAAGTCCCCCTCGACCCAGCTTTCCCATTCTCTTGCCACAAAAATTGCATAATTCACCGCTATAAAGAAAATATTGCTCGTTCAAGATCACACATCACAATATTTTTCCTGACAAAAAAATATAATCTGTTTGCTTTTTTCTTGCTGTCCACCGATAAAAAACAATGATGTCTCCAGTCGAAAACTCCTTCGAAAAAGTAGTTACAGCCCTGCAAACGATTAAGAAGCTGACCCGACCTGAATCTGGAGCATGGCTGATTGCCCATGAAACCCTCACACTGATCGCGGCTGAACAAAATAACCGATCGCTGGATGCAGCGTTTTCTCCAGTCTCTAGTGGGGGGAATCTGGAGCGTATCAATTAGACTTGCATGCCTCGAATCGAGAAATCTAGAAGTTGCATGGGATGGATGACTGGGACTTCTCGATTTTGAAGGGTAAGATGCCTGGTAATTTGCACATAACAACCAATATTGGCAGAGGCAATAATTGAGGCTCCTGTATTGAGTAGATTTTCTACTTTTTGACGGCCCAATTCTTCGGCTACTTCGGGTTGAAGGATATTGTAAACTCCGGCACTGCCACAGCACAAAGCCGCATCGATCGGCTCTCGCAATTGCACCCCCGGAATCTGCCGCAACAGTTGGCGGGGCTGCACACTGATTTTCTGTCCATGAATCATGTGGCAGGCATCCTGGTAAACCAGGGTCAGGGGTCGATCGCTCAACGGAGACAGGGGAGCCGTCAGCCCAACTTCTGCCAGGAATTCCTGGACATCTCGCACCTTGCTGACAAAGTGGCGGGCACGATCGGCGTAGTCGGGGTCATCTTGCAAAATCGAGCCATATTCCTTCAAGGTATGACCGCAACCCGATGCATTGACCACGATGGCATCGACTCCCGTATGCTCAAACTGATCAATCATTTGCCGAGCAAGGGCTTGGCTCTGGGCCTCCTGACCCTGGTGATGGGTGAGTGCTCCGCAACATCCCTGAAGACACGGGATAACAACTTCACAGCCATTGGCGGCTAAAACCCGCACCGTCGCCTGATTGACCTCTGGGTTAAAGAGGCGCTGAACGCACCCCAAAATCATCCCGACCCGATAGCGTTTCTGGCCCTGAGCGGGGACGAATTCGGGCATGACATCCTGGAACGCCTGGAGAGGAATGGGGGGCAGCATTGCCTCCATCGCCGCCAGTTGGGGGGATATTTGTTTTAGCCATCCCAACGATCGCACCAGCTTCTGCAATCCCGACTTCTGGTACAGGTTCAAGGGCAACAGCAGGGGACGGAGACGATTGGGATAGGGAAACAGGGAGAAAATGAGTTGACGAAGGAGGCGATCGGGCAAACTGCGGGGATAGTTGCGCTCAATCTGGGGACGGGTGGCAGCAATGAGCTTATCGTACTGCACCCCGGAAGGACAGGTCGTGGTACAGGCAAGACACCCCAGGCACGAGTCAAAATG
>JANRKG010000296.1:0-3628 GCA_033763635.1 Leptolyngbyaceae cyanobacterium bins.59 | reverse complement strand
TTGTAAACAGTCTTTTCCTGTACTTAAGTATCCAAGAAAAAAATTAAAAGTTTATGATGAAAATACTTTTAAATAAGAAAAAATAGCTTCAACAACAAATAATTTTGCCTTCTGCTAAACGAAATAAAAACTAAAAATATTTCTATTCCTCAGGAAGTAGCGTTGTGACGGTCCTACTTGTTAGCAACGGATTAAAAAACGGATGAAACCGATAGACTTGAGGACAACCCAAGACTTAACCCATTTCATCCGTTGCTAGCCGTTGCTATCCGCTGCTAACCCAGTCCCTGGTAAATCCCCCAGATTGCCATTGCCCGCAGATAGTGGCTGGCTCGGAAGGTTCCGACAGCGGTGATAGCTTCGGGTGTACGGAACTGAAGTCCATTCTCATAAATTTGGCGAACAACAGCCTCCGTTAACCGGAATGCTTCGTTCTGCATTCCCATCTGGACAAGAAATGCAGCGAGGCCAAAGTTAATTCCCGTCCACACTTCAAGCGGATGGGTCGCTTTGGGATTTTCTGGAGAACCGTCGGGCCGCACTCCATTCGCAGCCCCAAACTGACCATTCTGGAACTTGAGAAAACAGGCCGTGTAGACGGTTTGGAGAGCCGATCGCGCACAGTCTTCTGGCACAATATCCGGCAACCCCAGCAGCCGCGCATAGAATTGTCCACAGAGCTGGTCCGCCATCACAACATCAGAACCACTGCCGCTGTCCAGGCGATAATACTGCCCGTTCCAGAGGGTTTCCTGGTAGAGGGGTTTTCCAACTTCTAACCACAATCGGCACTGATCCAAAAACTGTTCATCTGCAACGACGGTAGTTTCATCAATCCGCACCTCTGCTTTCTGCCCTCTACCTTCTGCCTTCTGCAAAAGCTCCCCAATCGCGATCGTTGCTTCTAGCGCCGCTAACCACAGCCCACCACAGTAGGCACTGATGCCCTGAAGCTTCCAGTCATCGAAGGTTTGATCGGGGGCACCGGAGTTTTCGGGAATGCTGTCTCCATCACGATCGAAGGTCTTGAGGTAGGTAAGAGTCTGGACGATCGCGGGCCAGCAGTCTGCTAGAAACTCTAGATCCTTGGACCCCGTGTATAAGAAATCCCGATACACCTGAAGTACAAAGTCAGAAGACAGATCTTTCCACAGGTTGCAGTCCTGGTAGCTGGTGTAGTTGGTTTTCTCCCAGGGATGTTCGTTGGGTGCTCCCAGATCGTGGGGAGTGGCGTTGGCAACTTTACGAAGTGCCTGGGGGCTGTCGGCCCCGATCGTATAGTAGTAGCCGATCGTGCGAATGCGATCGTCCGCCTGGGGAATGGCACGGGCAAAGGCCCGCATCACTGACTTTTCCAGTTCAGGCCAGAGCATCAGCAGCCCGAAGGAGCCGTAGAGCCGGACATCCAGACTCTCGTACCAGCGGTAGTCAATACACTCCAAAACTGCAAACTGACCGATCGGATCTCGTTCGTCAGCGGCACTCCAGAGGGTGCCTCCATCAGTCAGATCATAGAGTTCATTAAACAAAGCCATTTTGAACCAATCGGGTAAATCGGTTCGTTGCAAAATGGGTTCCTGCCAGGATTGAATCGCGGTTTGCCAGGTTCGGTAATGTTTGAGAGCGGTGCGGACGATCGCCCACGCATTGTGACCACTCCGCCCAAAGAAATCGGTGTAACGACGATAATATTGAATGCCCGCTGCAAATTCCGTGACGGGTACATCCCAGGCCAACACAAACGGAATCTGACGAGTTTGACCGGGTTCCAGGGTGAAGCGAATGGCAATCGCAGATCCGACCTGTTCCCCCGATCGCGCGGGTGTTTCGTCTCCACAATCCGCAAGAGAACCATCTTTGGCAAAAGTCTGCCACAGGTCGCTGCCATCTCCAGTAGGGTGCCAACGGGTGTGGTAAAACACTTCATCTTTATAGGGATTAGCAAAGGCGGCGATCGCCCAATCGCCACTGCCTTCGGAGGGGAGGCTGTCTTCGTCTTCGGAACCTCGCATCAAACAACCAATGCGATCGGTATCGCTAATCCACTGGTTGAAGTTACCTTCGCTTTGGCCCCAACGGGGTTGATACTCATACACAGGACTTCCATCATCCCGCACTTTGACTTCGGGAGTTTTCAGAGTATTGGTGAACCAACCGACTAGATTTTCCCAGGTCAGCAGAATACTCAGGGTGACGGGTTGGTCGGTCGGGTTTTGGACAGTCCAGGCAAAGACGGCGACAGGGTAGCTACTCTCTTGATAGTTTCCGGCCCAAATGGGGGAGAATTGCTCACAGGTCAGGGCGGATTGAAAAACGCCTTCATAGACGAACCAACTGCGGGGGTAGAGAGCATGGTAAGTGCCTGTAGCGCGATCGGGCGTACTGGCAGGATACCAGTCCCAGGTGGACAGGGTGCCATCTGTGGGGGATTCGGTGCTGAGGGCATAAGCGCGACCGGGACCCTCTCCAACCTGCTCAAAAATACTGAACTGACAGGCAGGAAGGGTCTGAAAGAGGTGTTCGCCGCCATCAACGTGCCAGAGGTTAAAGTCTCCTCGCGACGATCGCCCAATACAGCCCGCCCCAAAGCCTCCCAGGGGCATGCCGTGCCAGGGACCATCATCCAGGTTGCTTGCATAACGGACGGTGTAAGGCTTCTCCCACCCAAGGCCGATCGGACGGCTCCAGGTGCAGGTGGGGATTGAGGGTAAAGTGGGTTGATTTGGCATTTCCCTATCTTAGGACGAGGGGGAATCATTCGCCCTGCCCTGCCACCCTGGATCTGTCATGGTTGTTTCCAATTCATTGCAACAACACTTTCAAGTTTCGATCATGTCCTGATCAATCCTGGGAATTTCTGAAGAAAAGACTAAGGGGCGGCTCTACTGAGAACATGGCAAGATCCACAACGGCTCCCCGGTCCTTCTACCTTTCATTGAAAATACCTGTGAAAAATCGTCCCTGGCTCGAAGTTTCAGAAAATCTCTGTTTGTTCGGTACGGGAGTCGGGTCTGTTGCGGCGGTGATGACCCAACAATTTTTATTCGCAGCGGCTCCCCTGTCATGTTTTCTATTCGTCAGTCTGGCCAGCCGTCGTCGTTTTGAAAAACTGACTCAGGAATCGACCACTGCCAATATTACAGAAGTAGACCAACGGCTGACTCGCGATATCTTAGCCGTGCGGCAACAAGTCCTCTCCCTCCCAAACCTGCTAGACCTGAGCGGCTTAAAAAAAACAGTTCTCCAAAAAAATCAGGAGGCGATCGGCAGCCTCAGACGGGAGATGATTCAGCGGTTGGAATCGTTTGAGGAGCAGGGAAATGCCCGCCTCCGTCAGGATATTGGTCAGCTTCGGGAGCAGTACACGACTCTGGCGGAGGGGTTGAAAAATGTCACGTCCTACCTCCATCGCCTGACTCCTGCCAGTCGAGTCGAGGGGTTAGAGATTGCGATTCGCCAGCTCGAAACGGAATTTACGGCTCTCCAATCCAATGTGAATCAACTGGCAAGTGAACCAAAGTTAAATCTGGCTCCTTTGCAGGAACAAATTAACCACCTCAATCGGCGCTTTAATAACTTGCCGCCTCCGTTTGATTCGGGTGCTTTGAAGCAGGATATTGATTCGCTG
>JANRKG010000295.1:0-6510 GCA_033763635.1 Leptolyngbyaceae cyanobacterium bins.59 | reverse complement strand
CAGAACTACTTTTTGAGGACAGTGGTTATCCAATCCCAGTAAAGAACGGGCAGCCGCACGATCAGGCAACTCTTCAAAATTGCGGAGCAACCAGGGGGCCGTGTGATAAGCCTGGGGCAAATCACTCAGGGGTAGGCGAGTTTCCCAACTGCGCTCATCGCTTCCGTGATCTCCCTCACCGGGAATGAGCAGGCGATCGAAGTGTTCCATCACAAAACTCTGGAGCCGCTTCGATCGCACGTAATTCGGATTCAAATCCCGATGCACTAGAATGCGGGGCGTTTTGCGCTGTTTCTCCAAAAAAGGAACCAGTTCTCCCGCCAGCCCTCTTGGAAAAGTGTCCACAATTAAACAGGTGAACGTCCTTTCGGAGAAAGCCCGCTCGACTTCCATCTGGACCGTTTCAACCCCCGCAGACGCAGGAATGGCATCGATCTCAATTTGCAACCCTCCTTCAGCGATCGAGTCCTGAAAGAACTTGAGGTAGGGAGTGTTACTCAAAATCGTGACAGGAAAGTGTTGGGCAACGGTTCGGGCCAGGGCGATCGAGCGGTTGACATGGCCCCATCCACCTCCCAACGCATAAATCAACCAGGAACGTTCCTTCAAATTGCACTCACACGCTTGATCAGCAAACTGATTTCTGTTTCTAGCGTAACGCCTCAGGGCAACCGTTCCGCTTCCTTCACAAATCCTGCATAGGCTTCCATCCCGTGTTCCCCATCATCCAGACCGCGAATTTCCTCTTCAGCAGAAACCCGTAACCCCAGAACTGATTTAATTGCGAGCCAAACAATCGTGGCACTGGCAACGGTGAATGCCGCAACGGATAAAACCCCTAATAATTGAATTCCCAATTGTTCAAACCCGCCCCCCAGTAACAGCCCCATTGCCGGACCTCCCCCTGCTTTGTACCAGGTATAAACATCAGGCCCAACGCTAAATAAGCCAACAGCGATCGTGCCCCAAGTGCCATTGACCAGGTGGACGGAAATGGCCCCTACAGGGTCATCGATTTTCAAACTGTCAAAGAACACGACCGAGAAGACAATAATAATGCCCGCGATCGTCCCAATGATGGCTGCACTCGAAAACGACACATAGGCACAGGACGCGGTAATCGACACCAGACCTGCAAGAACGCCATTGATAATCATGGACAGATCCGGTTGTTTGAAGTAAAGCCAGGAAGTCAGAGTTGCGGCAAAGGCTCCGAAGGCGGCGGCGGTGTTGGTGGCAACCGCAATATGCCCGATCGCAGCCGGATCAGCCGCCAGGGTAGAACCAGGGTTAAACCCGAACCAGCCTAACCACAAGATCAAACACCCCAGGGTTGCGATGCTCATATTGTGCCCTGGCATGGCGATCGCCCCTCCCCCTTTCCGGTAGCGCCCTAATCGCGGTCCCAAAATCGCTGCCCCCAGCAGCGCACACCACCCACCGACTGAATGCACCACCGTAGACCCGGCAAAATCCCAAAAACCCGACCCGACCTTCGATAACCATCCGCCTCCCCAAATCCAGTGGCCTGTGATGGGGTAGATTAGGGCCGTTAGAATCAGGCTGAACACGAGGAATGCCACAAATTTGATCCGTTCCGCCACTGCCCCAGAGACGATCGTGGCGGCTGTTCCGGCAAAAACTAGTTGAAACAGGAACTTGATCGACAGGGGAATTCCGGCCCATTTCAGGGCACTAAACACTCCCTGATAATCTTCGTTTGTCATGGGACTGTTATCCAATCCGCTCAAGAACCAGCCATTTAAGCCAATGAAGGGAGTGCCATCCCCAAACATCAGCCCAAAGCCAATGCTCCAAAAGCCAATTGTTGAGAGGGCAAAGACAATCAGGTTCTTAGCCAGCAGGTTGACGGCATTTTTCTGACGACAAAACCCCGTTTCTAACATACAGAAACCCGCATTCATAAAGAACACGAGAAAGGCTGCGAACAAGGCCCAAACACTATCGACAGCGACTTTTAACTCTTTGGTTGTGATCTCTGAAGGTGGGGTTTCTTGGGCAATTGCAGCGTACCCCCAAACCATTATTAGAATCAGCGATAACGGGATACAGGCTTGCCAACTGGGAGCTAGCCTCTCAATGGCCCGCTGCATCACAAGCCATTGATTACGAGAAGGGACCGAGCGTCTGGAAACTTTGGATGAAGGGGCCATTGATGATGTCCTTAGGGGAGGCTGTAGCGGAATTGTATGAGAAAAAAATTGATTCTTTGAAGGAGAATTCTTCAGACACCCTGACTCGTAGAAACGATCGCCTGATTGGAGTTGAAGAGCCACCAAGATTCCACCAATTCTGAAGGGGTGTGTTCTGTATTTAAAGTTACATTTGTGGAAGGTGGGGGCAGAGGGCAGAGGGTAGGATAATTGCTCGTTTTCCCTCTCAGCAGTTCTCACTCTGAAACATTTGTATTGTAATAAGGGATTCCACAGGCGCTCTCACTCAATTTCCTGAGCCACAGAATGCGGGTCTCAGGCACTCAAAGCAGTCGAATCCAGAGGACTGGGTGAGAAGTATTCTTATATTGAAAATTGCTGATGGGGGCGTAGGGTGGGCATTGCCGATCCCTTTGTTGTGTGATCAATTCCTTGTCAAAATGCCACTTTACAAGAGCGGCGATCGCACTTACCATGAAATCTCATCTCGATCGCTTGATCGGTGAAGCAATACGATCGCTGTAGTTTGGGTTGTAGTAACAAAACCCAACAAAAACAACCGTTGAATTTACATTCCGCCAAAGTTTACGATCGCTCTACAATTTAAGAGAACGAATTGACCCCAATCACGCACTCCGCCTTGAACAGCAATTGCAGCACCAAGGGATAGGGGTTGAGTTGAAAAAAATTCCGCTGAAGTGTCGTGCTCCCAAAGATTTGCCCGTACTGGCTACAGCGATCGATGGTAAAGCCAAGATCATTGTTTCTGGAGACAGTAACCTGCGGGCTGATAATGAATTGAGGGCAGGGATAGAAACTTATGATATTCAGTTGCTTGGCGTTGATTCTTTCTTAAAACTTTTGGATGAAGAAAGTGTGTAAAGTTAAGTCTTCATCAGTGGATGGGACAGGGAAAGTTTGCAAAGGATTGGGGTGGTGTTTGCGGGGAAAGGCAGGCTGTGATCCCAGATTTTACAACGGTGATGGGATTGATGGGGAAGTAGGATGGGTATTGCCGATCTCTTTGCAGAGATCGCACTAATAGGGAAGATTAGCAAGACGATCAGCAATCCAAATTTTGATGATGGACTGGCGAGTTACTCCAAGTCGCCTGGCTTCTTGGTCTAATGCAGCAATCATCCAGGTTGGAAAATCGACATCAATTTGCTTTTGTTCATATCCTGAATGTCTGGCTTGGGAAAGATCTAAAAGGACAGTAATATCCTCTCCACTATCAAATTTGGCATCAAATTCGGTTGCTTTCATAGATTTTCACCTCTTCTTCGCGGGAGCGTCGGACGGAGATAATACGTATTTTACTGTTTCGATAGGTGATGACCGCTGACCAATGCTTTTGAGTGATTCTGCCAATTACCAGAAATCTTGGCTCATCTTCAGTTCTAGCCGGAATCTCAATTCTGTCAGGATCAGCCCATAGTCTTTGAGCTTCTACAAAATCAATCCTGTGTTTGTCCTGATTGGATTGACTTTTAGACTCGTCAAACTCAAATTCCATAATATATGTAAATCATACGCTCCTTCCCTTTAATTTTATTACTGTATTACAGTAACTCATGCTAGCAGGCACGATCGCCCTCTTTAAACAGCACAATGCGATCACACTGTGAGGCAGACAAGAGTTGTTGCTTATTGGGTTTCGTGACCTCACCCCAAGCTACGGGCGAGCGATCGCACTTTGGGATGGTGCGTTCCCAGAAAGGGGTTGAGTGGGTGATTGTGTGCTTGGAGTGGAACGCACCCTACAAGATCGGCGATCGCACTAGCAGGGAGTAGGGTGGGAATTGCCGATCCCTTTGTTGTGTGATCAATTCATCATCAAAATGCCCACCTTACAAGAGCGGCGATCGCACTACGAAAGGGGACTCCCTCTATTTTGTTGCCACCATTGCTTCCACTTCTGAATATAATATGCCTCATTTTCACGATACAGGTCGAACGATGGCCCAGCTTCTACGTTTGGATAAAGTTCAGCTAACCCCATGACTACTTGATAACGTACTTCCTGATCAGGATAATCTAATCCAGGTATTAAATCTGGTACTATCACTGGATCATGAATTTGTCGTAATGCTATGGCAGCAGCACGAGCTAAATCTACCTTTTGATTCTTAAGCAGTAATGCAAGCTGAGGAAGAGCAGCCTGAACACGCAGTTCACCTATTTTCTGTACAATTATACCCCGTAGCACTTCTATCGGCTGTGAGGCTGGAGTTGTGAAGAGGCTTGGTAATTCCTCTAATGCCTCAACCTTATTTTCAGCTAGAGCAACAGCAATCCATGCCGTACGACGGATTGGATCTTGAAGTACTGATGTGTTTAATAGGTCAAGATTCACATCAGTTCTTAACTCGACTCGCGCTTCTGTAGCTTTAATGATTAGATTAGAAGCTGATACAGGATTGGCAGTGAGAATAATTTGCTCCAATTCGTGTGCAACAGCCTGGAGTTTAGTTGCGTTTGAACGCAAAGGTTCGATTTCTCGAAGCGTTTGAATTGGATCTCCTGTAGGTATTACAGGAATGTAAGCTTGCTCTGTGGAGCGTAGAAACAGCAATACTGTTTGACCGGGTGTTAAAGTCAACCAGGGACGCGAAGGTACTTTCCCTTCTAAAAAAAAGACTCTAAGTGATCCACTATTAGATTTGCCAGCTATCACCCTAATAGCATTTAGCTCTGCTTGGCGGAGTCGATCATAAGTTGGCTGAGCTTGTTTACTAACAAGCGAGACTTGACCCGTTGCATCACTAACCTTAGCAATCTGTGCGACAACGATAAGATCAGCGTTTGTAATCTCCTGATTAAGATCAGTCGCAGGAACTGGACCACTTGCAGGTATTAACAGGGAATTATCTGACCTATTACTTTCTTCTATTCCCATCTTTCGCGTCCCTATAGAATGTTGCTGAAACAAGAGGGCAAATAGCAGTACTGTAATTGGTACACATTTTAATGTCACGTTCAAAAGCATAGAACATTTCATAGTGGTACTTATATGTGCCTTGCAAATCCCCTATGCTTATCCCACGTAACATGAGCGACTGGTCTACCGACACCAATTGTGAGGGAACCTACACGCCATGTTCCTGGCCATGAATAGACCCGTACTCCAGCATCAGCATGGGTTGGTACAACCGGAGACGGAGTCCAAGGAGAACCTGCTGCTTCACCTCCAACCCAATCATTCCAGTCTACTGGAGATACAGTAGCACTACCCTCATTGCCACGCCGCCAGTTCATACCTGGAAAATGGGGCGTCACTGGTCCTGTCCATTGTTCATTAATAGGTACATTGCGTGGCAAAATAGTCCCAAACTGATCTTGGATGTTGTAGTGGATAAAGGTTTCATAGACCCAGGGTGCAGATGGCTGATCTTGATTTCTAAGAAAGCCTAGACGATTAGGTGCCTTGACTGTAGTGCGTAAACTAGCAGCACCTGTCTGTCCACCTGTACCAGTAAAATCCACCCTAACTTGAACATCATTCAGAGCAGCACTTGGCAGCTTACTCTTCAGCAAAATGCTGGGAGCTGTAGCAGTGGGTGAGCCATTAAAATCGGCAAATGTGCCACCTCCTAATATCCTCCAACGAAATGTTCCAGGGAGACCGCCAGCATTCGCAGTCAGATTTTGCTCAAGCGGGTAAGTTGGAGGGGTAGCACCATCAAACCACCAAAGCTCTGTTCTTCCCAGGATGTTTACCGGTACTGACGGGGTTGGTCCAGGTGGAGTTGGTCCGGGCGGAGTTGGTCCAGGTGGGGTTGGTCCAGGTGGGGTTGGTTCAGGGGCCGCATCCAGTGCTCCCCACGTTAACGAACCAACGATGGCATCCGGCGCGAGAGGTTGCCCTGTAGAATCTTGATGAGTTTGCTGGAAGTGGACAACAGCCCCTTGGGTGAGTGGACCAAAAATACCATCTACTACGAGAGGTGGTGTGGCTCCTTTAGCGTTAAGCTTTCCTTGCAGCTCTCGAACAGATGGTCCTGTTGAACCTCGCCTTAAAGTGGGGTGCGTAGCTGGCGCGGTAGTTGAGCTTATCTGTTGTCGCTGTACAGTTCCTGTTTGCTGCACCACATGAGTTAACTCATGAGCAGTCAACGCATCTTTCCCAGGAGCTTTCCCCGCTCCAAAATAAACATCTTGCTGGTGGGTAAACGCGTGAGCATTCAAATCTCGGTTCATCTGCACCGCTTCGCCATCGGTGTGTACCCGTACCTGACTAAAGTCAGTGCGAAAGCGGGATTCCATGAAGGTTTTTACATCCTGCGGTAAGGGGCTGCCGCCACCTTGCCTACTATTCAGCCGACTTTCCAGGTTG
>JANRKG010000294.1:0-4760 GCA_033763635.1 Leptolyngbyaceae cyanobacterium bins.59 | reverse complement strand
GATGATGATCAAAAGTGTTGCAGTTAAACCAAAACCATTTTTCCGGAAACGCGCCCCCCCAATTCTTTTCACCATAGGCAGGAGCATTGACAAATTCGTAACGGGTTCCTTTCCACTCAATCCAACCCGTCGCGAGTCCGTGGGCCATGAGAATCTGCCAGCCCGGTTCAAAAATCTGGAGAGACGAGAGCCATCCAGCAGTCGATTGTTGAGGCCGATCGGGTCTGCCCCATCCATATACAGGTTCGATGCCATACTGCCAACGAACCCGTTCTCCGGAAGCCGGATCATGAAGTTTGCCCTGGTTCCAGAAGGCGGTTGCTTGATATCCTTCCGAGACGGTGCGATCGAATGATTCAATGGGTAAATAGGTGGGCGGTTTGGAAGAAGAAGATCGCCAGTGCCCCAACCCTAAAGCTGACTTCCAGCCCCAAAATCCCGAAACACCGGGAAAGGTCCGACAAAAATAAATGTCAGATGGTCCTAGAATTTGGGCGGCTCCCCCACTATAAGGTTTGCCGCCGATTGGGTCTTCGATCGAGTACATGAAAGCGAACGTCTCACCCGATTCGGGCAGGGTCACCCGGTAGTACCAGCCCTCGAAGAATCGGTGGTGGCTACCCTCCCAGTGATAGCCACTGTGAGGGGTCTGAAGATCGCCTCGAAACCCCAACATCATCAATCATCGTGGTCGTCGAACGGGTCAGACAACTGTTTAGAAGGAGGACCAAAGGACGTATAGATAGAGAAGGCCGTAATCGCAATTACGACGGCACAAACTGAAATACTAAGAACTGTTGCAGGTTCCATAGGTGTCATAAATTGTGATACCGATGACTCTATAATATTTCAGAATGTTAAAAAAAACTGACCCAATCTCATATAGGTGACTCATGGCACAGCGGACCTGGTTAGGCGATGTCTTAAAACCCCTAAATTCTGAATACGGTAAAGTGGCTCCTGGGTGGGGCACTACATCTCTAATGGCTGTCTTCATGCTGTTGTTCTTCGTGTTTTTGCTGATTATTCTGCAAATTTATAATTCCAGCCTGATTCTCAATGGTTTCTCGGTGGACTGGCGGAGCCTGGGCCAATAACCTTTGGGATCAGCACGTAAGCCTGTTAAAATCCCCGGCTAGACCGGGGGTTTTTTGTGGGTTCTATCGGGGTTCTATACTGAAAGGAAGACTCAGTGAGTGGGCAGGGTGACAGATCAAACGTGCTGGAGTTCAGGGTTTAGTTAGATTCCGGCAATGGTTCATGTAGTAAGGGAGAGACGATCGTGAATGTATTTGGTATTGGTCTGCCGGAAATGGTAGTGATTTTCGTTCTCGCTTTATTGATCTTTGGTCCTAAGAAACTCCCGGAAGTGGGGCGTAGTCTGGGGAAAGCCGTGCGTGGCTTTCAGGAAGCTTCTGAGGAATTTAAGGCTGAAATTAAGCGAGAAGCAGAACGCATTGAGCAACCCCCCACTCCACCCGCTCCCATGCAAGCAACTTTGGAAAGTAGCCAGCAAGCGCTCTCCCCTTCTCCCACTTCGACCGTGACTGAGGCTGAACGAGTCTCTACCCCTTCTCAGGAAGATTAACGAAGATTAACAAGAATTCATGGCTGAACCTTCCTCTCCTCCTCCCCTGGTGATTCCCCAGGTGATTGTGGGGCTTGGTAATCCTGGCGCTAAATATGACCAGACCCGCCATAATGTCGGGTTTATGCTTGTAGATGACCTGGCTCAGATCTGGCAAGTTTCGCTGGCAGAGAATCGAAAATTTCAGGCGATCGTCGGGGAAGGATTGGGTCCCCAATCTCGCAAGGTGCGTCTGGTTAAACCTCTGACGTACATGAATGCGTCAGGACAGGCAATTCGCGCGGTGATCGACTGGTATAAGTTGCCGCCTGAGTCGGTATTGGTGGTCTATGATGATATGGATTTGCCTTTAGGAAAGGTCCGGCTCCGTTTGTCCGGGTCCGCAGGGGGGCACAATGGTATGAAATCGACGATCATCCACCTGGGAACTCAAAACTTTCCCCGCCTGCGGATTGGCATTGGCAGCCCCAAGCATCCCAAGTCAGAAGATGGGAAAGAAACCATTTCCCATGTTTTAGGCCGATTTTCCCCGTCCGAAAGCAGTCTGGTGAGTCAGGTGCTACAACTGACAGTGGATGCGATCGAACTGAGTTTAAAGCAGGGCATCGAAAAAGCAATGAGCCTCTATAACAATCGCACTTTGGAACTGGGGGAATCGCATTAACCGCCCCTTCAGTAAACCTTCTCTTTTCCGCAACCCGTCAGGATCAGGGGCTTTAGAATCTGTGTTTTAACTGTTGTCAAAGGCACAGGCATGTGGGTAGATGTCGATATAGGATCAGTCCATAGGGGTGTACTTAAACCTGTGGACAGATTCAAGTAGGCGATTTATTCTGTCACTCTTACAAGAGATCCCTATGGAAAAAGTAGACGCGCTGCCGATTCCTCCTTCCGCCAATTCCATGCTCCTACTTCTGGAGCAAAAGTCCGTGATTCGTTGTCATATTCTCCTGCCTGATGCGCCGAGGCCCATTGGCGCAATCTTTTATCAAGGGCATTTCTACAGCTATATCAAGTTTTACGAGTCTGAAGAGGCGGCTTTGAAGGGGGCGGGACGCTTGTCGGAACGAGGGGATCATGTGTTATTAACCCGTATTCCTAAAGGAATCGTGCTGTGGGGGTTAGAACCCGATGCTCAGTTGGCAAACCACTAAGCATCCGTAAGCAACTGAATTGATCAAACCTGTGAGTGCAAAACGTCTACCAAAAACCACAGCGTATGTCCGAATCATCCGCCAGTGCTGGCAGGAAGGCAGCATCGAAGGGGAGGTCCGAGCCAATCATTTTGAGTGGCAATTTCACTGGTGTTTCCGTCGGGGGGAGTTATCCATTGAGCCTTCTCTGGGTCGTGCCTTAATTCGAGAACCCTTAGGGCGTTTTTTAGAAAAGTGTGATTATCAGCTAGAGGCCGGAGGAGACTATTCTTTTACCATTCGTGCCGATATCTAAAGCGATTTTTTGAAAAAAGTTTGCCAGTGGGTTGCCCTTCGACTGCGCTTAGGGATTTGCAAATTAACAAAGTACCAGTCACCGG
The DNA here is from genome assembly GCA_033763635.1 of Leptolyngbyaceae cyanobacterium bins.59. GTDB lineage: Bacteria > Cyanobacteriota > Cyanobacteriia > JANRKG01. The sequence continues at coordinate 1,638 of JANRKG010000294.1, read as the reverse complement.
GATTCAACTTCGCTCAGCCCTCGACCGATTGTGGGTTGAGCGAAGCCGAAACCCGACCCACAGGGATGTTATTTTGCTGCATGTCCCTTAGGGCAAAGATGCCGCTTAAGCCAAGTCGCAACCATTGGGGGAATTGCTTTCTAGAAACTTCTTAAACCCCTGTGCTTAGGGACTCACCAACTGTTCGAGATAACGTTCAATGAGCAGAATCGCCACAATGTCATCCAGGGAACGGGGAGGGACTCGCATTCCCTTGGGAACCAGGCGATAGAGACCACGAGCCGGGTACATCTGCCAATACCGATCGCGGGCTGCTAGAGTGCTGTATCGCTCATCCACCATGACGATGTTCGGAGCTGTCGTGAGTTGCTCAGACAACTGCTGCTTCCAAGTTTGGGCTGTCGTCTGATCTCCCATGACAATTAGGGAAATGGGAAAGCGCTCTTGGAGAGTCTGGAGGGTTGTCAGCACGTCTTTGGCTTCCACCACTTGATGATACCGGAGGGTGCGATCGACCCCCATCACTGCTAAACCGCAGCGATGACGACCGGGATCAAAGCCTAAGATCATCGGTTGTTCAGGGATGGAAGTCGCAGCAGAATTAGATGTCATACAGGATCAATGGGGATGCCAGCTAGATTGCAAGACTTCAGAAGCAATCACCTTGCCTCCATTCAAGCATTCATTGGCTCGGTTTACCCTGCTCGAAAGACAATCTGACCACTCTGGGTTGCCACCAGTTGTAACTTGAGTGGTCCAGCAGTATAGATATCCTCAGAGGCTAATGCCTGAAGGTCCACAGATTGATTGTATTGAATGAGTTGGTCTACAAAGCGCCCGATCGCCAGGTAACTGGACCCCTTGCCCACCTGAACCCCCTCTGCCAGAATCCCCACAGAACGGCCTCGAAATTCAGAAGCCGTAAGGAGCAAATCCACTCGCTCACGAATTTGTTCCCGACTCATCGTGGAGGGGTCAATCGAAATTGTGGCCAGCACGTTACCCGACTTAAAGACCACATCATTCGGCGTAGCACTAGCAACTACCTCAACCGATCGTTTTCCCAACACGTAATTTCCAGCCGAGAGAACCCGCAACACATAATCTCGACCATCCTGGATCTGATTCACGAGTTGCTCGACTTCCGCACGGGTAATTTGGATAATTTGCTGATTCCCTGAATTCGTTCCGGGTTGGGTCAGTTGCAACGCTGAACGATTCGCTTCCCTCAGAAGTTGGTCGATCGCCTTTCGTGCGGCACTGGGAGTAAGAATTCGCACGACTCCCGAAGCCAACACCTGCCCCCGGAATAGGGCCAATTTCCCCCGTTCCAGAATTTCTAATTGGTTCTGGTAATACTTGTAAGCCTTATCCAATTCGCGGATTGCGACTTCCAAATCCTCCCGTTGAACCTCTAATTCCTGACGACGGGAGGCTAGGGATGAAATTACCTGGTCCCGTTCTGCAATGTCCGCATCCCGTTGGGCAACCGCCCGATTGCGCTCATCTTCTAATTGACGAATGCCCTGGCGCAGATTTTCCTCTTGTTGAGAAACGGTCTTCAACTCTACTAGTACGGATGCTAGTTGGGACTGGGTCCGCGATCGTTCTGCAACAATTCGCGCATTCTCTGCCTTA
>JANRKG010000293.1:0-3654 GCA_033763635.1 Leptolyngbyaceae cyanobacterium bins.59 | reverse complement strand
CACATGACCAATTCCCGCCTGACGGACCCAGAGGTGTTAGAGTGGCGCTTTCCGGTGTTGGTGCAGGAGTTTATGATTCGTCCCAACAGTGGAGGGATGGGACTGCATCACGGCGGCAATGGGGTAATCCGTCGCATTCAGTTTCGAGAAACCATGACGGCAGCAATTTTGTCGGGCCATCGGGTGGTTCCGCCTTTTGGGTTAGCAGGAGGAGAACCGGGGGCGATCGGTCGCAATACGATCGTGCATCGAGATGGCACAGTCGAATCCCTTGCCAGCCGAGCCGAAGTCACGATGCAACCAGGGGATATATTTGTCATTGAAACACCGGGCGGCGGCGGATTCGGCTCAATTGCTTCCTCCTAAGAACAGGGCTAACAGTATGCGACGTAATTTTCTGATTGGCTTGGCGATCGTCCTTTTTTGCCTCTTCTTCTATCCAGCCCTTCCTCCCTCGGCCCAGGCTCCTTCTGCCGTTGCAGAGGGCTACGGTGGGGCGGTCGCTTCCGCCGATCGCAATGCAACGCAAATCGGCATTCATATTCTCAAGTCAGGCGGGAATGCGATCGATGCAGCAGTTGCCACAGCAGCGGCTTTAGGAGTCAGTGAACCCTTCTCTGGCGGCATCGGAGGCGGGGACTTTATGATGATTTACCTCAAAGCGCAAGATCGGGTGATTGTGCTGGATGGGCGCGAAGAGGCTCCCGCTTCGGCTTTTGTGGAAATGTTCAAAGATCCAGATCATCCCGATGGTAAACCGCTTCCCTTTTTTCCCAATCGGGTGAGCAATGGGGCAGCGGTTGGCGTACCGGGAACCCCTTTAACCTGGGCAGAAGCCCTGCATCGCTATGGCACGTTGGACTTGAAAGAGGTTCTCCGTCCTGCGATCGACCTGGCGGAGCGAGGGTTTACAGTGGATGCGGCTTTTGTGAATCAAATTAAGCAAAACCAAACTCGATTTTCTGCCTTTACTTCTACCAGAGCGCTCTATTTACCCAATGGCAAGCCTCCAAAGATCGGATCTCGCTTCAAAAATCCTGAGATGGCAAAAACCTATCGATTGCTTGCAACGCAAGGCGTGAATGCTTTCTATCGGGGTGAACTCGGACAGGCCATTGTCAAAACGGTACAAAATCCACCGACGATCGCCACTCCCCCGTTTCGGGTCATTCCGGGGGGGATGACCTTAACTGATCTCGATCGCTATGAGGTGCGGGTGCGATCACCATTGACCACGACCTACCGGGGGCACAAAATTTACAGTATGGGATTGCCCAGCAGTGGAGGCACCACGACCCATGAAGTGCTGAATATCGTGGCAAGCTTTGATCTGGCAAAGCTCGATCGCGCGAAGGCATGGCATACCATTATCGAAGCAGAGCGATTGGCCTTTGCCGATCGCAATCAATTCATTGGGGATTCAGAATTTGTGGATGTGCCCCTGGCAGGGTTGATGAGTCCGGGGTTTGCCCAAACGCGGCGGACCCTGATCGGCGATCGTGCGCCTAATCCAGAATTCAGGGCAGTGGCAGGGAATCCTCTACCGTTCCAGGATGATCCCAGTCCCAGCATGACGGGAGCCGTGCCGATCGTCCAAATTCAGGAAGATCAGGACGGTTCAACAACCCATTTAACCGTTGCCGATCGGTTTGGGAATATTGTCTCCTACACATTAACCCTGGAATTCACGGGTGGATCGGGGATGGTGGTTCCCGGTTACGGATTTATCCTGAACAACGAATTGACGGATTTTGATCCGGTGCGACCCCACCCAAATTCTCCCGAACCTGGGAAACGCCCCCGTAGCAGCATGGCCCCCATGATTGTGTTTGCTCCCAATGGTCAAGTCAGTGCATTTGGGGCACCCGGAGGTTCTACGATTATTACCACCGTTTTGGGAATTACGTTGAATACGATCGACTTCAGATTGTCCCTGGCAGAGGCGATCAGCGCTCCCCGTATTTCCCAGCGCAATGGAGGCGTTACCCAGGTTGATGGTGGCCTGGAAAAGCAAAGTTTGGGGCAGCAACTCACTGCTTTGGGGCATCAGTTACAACCCGTTTCCGAACTTGGAGCCGCAACGGGCGTGATAATTACGCCCCAGGGACGGATGATCGCAGCGGCAGAACCTGCACGGCGGGGGGGTGGAACGGCGATGACAGTGAGATGATAGTGAGATGACGGTAAATTGTGAGTAATCCAGGTCATGCTCTGAGCGAAGCCGAAGGGTAACTCCTTGGTAAACTCTTTTCAAAAAATCGCCTGATTCAAAAACGATAAGGGATTGCTCATATTTGCTGCAAAACCCAGAATTCCTCGATCGCGATGTTCATAAAGCAACTGCCCCTGGGCATCAAACAGAAAGGTGCCTCCCCGCTGCGTGATATAAGCCGCATTGGGAACATAAGTTTTCCAATGGCTTAAGACCTCTACCATATTGCGTAGTCGGAGGGTTGCCAATTCAAAAGGCCGTTGAAACCCGTTTCCCCCAGCCAGGTTGAAGAACGAACCCTTGAAAGCCGGAAGAGGGAAGGCTTGAATTACCTCCTCATCCCCAATGAGTTGGGGCGCATGGCGATCGCCAAGATAACCTCGAAAAACCTCCGCCAACGTACCTGGACTGCCAATTCCTGCACACATCAGGATCAAATTCACCCAGGCAGATTGGGAAGGCGAGAACCCAGGAACTTGCAGCGAGAGACCCGAATACAATCCCAGTTCACGGTGCAAGGCGGCTTCTGGGTCCACAAATAACCACTCTGCGGGGAAGCCTGTGTAGTCACAAAATTTCTGACCAGAAGCCCGATCGCCCACTCCCAAGGCCCGTACAACAATGCCTCGTGCTTTGAGCGAATCAAACTCCCGTTGCAACCACCAGGCATATTCCAGACTGTCAAAATCCCCTAACTGGGGCCAAACCAGCACCAATTTACGGGCCGCATCACCCTGACTGAGCAGCGGAACGATCGCGCCATCACTCACCCGTTGCCGCTGAACCTGGGTCAAAATTGTGTAGGTATCCATCGTATTTGTCTAACCCACTTGCATCCTGTTTCTACCATGATTGATTCTAAAGAAAGAACTTTAAAAAAGTCTTGGATCATGGTTTTAATATGGACCGAGAAACCTTTCTCCATTGCTCAGAACCATAAACTTGGAGAAGGGATAACGCTTGCTGATGCAGTTGATAACACCACTTAGGGCTATTAATGGGTAAAGTCTGGAAATGCCTTTTTAGTAAGTGGCAAATTCATTTCACCACTCGCTGTCACAAAATTCTCTTTCTGTAAAGAATAGTCCGCCTGAATTCCTTTGCTGTTTAAAGCAGCACAGCATTCTGTGAGAGTTTGATTTAACGAGGGTAAGAAGACGGGTTCGATCTCATAGGCCGTAATGCTACAACTACTGACTTGATCAGGATTTGCTAGTATCTGCTCTACAACAGCAGCAGTTAAAGTTCCAATGCCAGCACCAGGATCTAGAAGGTGAATGTGACCAGACAAGTTCTTGAATTGCCTTGCCATGAAACGCGCAACGATCGCAGGTGTGAAGAACTGACCCAACTCACTACGCTGTTTCAAGTTTAATTTCGAGGAGTAGTAGACTCTGGCGATATCAGCAGAATCAGTAAGGAACGTTGCCATTTGGTCATTT
>JANRKG010000292.1:0-11047 GCA_033763635.1 Leptolyngbyaceae cyanobacterium bins.59 | reverse complement strand
ATATCCTCATCAAAAAAATAACGGCATTGCAATGCAATGCCTAATGGGCGTGAAGAGGGAGAAGGAGGGGTATTTAGTTGGCTCCGTTTTGCTGCTGGGCCAGGTTTCGCATAGCAGAGAAGAACACAGTCAAGTCATTTTTGAGGGGGGACTGTTCCGCCTCGGCTTCCAGGCGTGTGATGACTGCTTTCAACTCATCCAGGCGATGTTCTAAGGGGGTGGCATCAAAGGGAGTGGGCAAAGATTCGAAGCGTTGATGCAAGTGGGTGATCTGCTCCTGGATGGGGGTCAGGTCTACGGTTGGAGGGCTGGTATTCTGGAGGTTGCTTTGTAACTGGGAAAGTTCCTCCCGGACTTCGGTACGCAGTTCTGCCAAACCCGCATGAATGGAATTGAACCCCGCATCCGCCAATACCGACAGGTGGCTTTGCATTTCCGATCGCACCGCCCGAATGATTTGCTGCTCCATCGTGTCCTGTCGCTGATACAAACCACGCATTTCTGAAAAGAGCAACTGCACATTTTGATCTGCGAGGGATTGTTCCGTCTTTTCTTCTAAATGCACGATCGCGTTTCGCAGTTCCGCTAATCGTTGTTCCAGCAGTTCTCCGGTGAGCGGAGTGTGGTTTTCGCTCACTTTTTCTTCCAGATGAGCGATCGTTGTCTGCAATTCGTTAAATTGCTGCACCCAGACCTCTGGCGGTTCAGCCGCAGGAGACTCATTCAGGCGTTGTTCCAGTTGCAGAATAGTGGTGTGCAATTCCTGGAAGCGTTGCTCCAGCGTTTCATCTATTTGAGAAACGGACGGCTGATTTGTTTTCTCTTCCAGGTGCAGAATACTGGTTTGCAATTCTTCCAATCGTTGATCCAGGACTGGGGAGATGAGGGGCTGATTTGCTTTCTCTTCCAGTTGCAAAATCGTGGCTTGCAGTTCTTCTAATCGCTGATCAAATACCAGAGGATCGGGAGCCGAGAACTCGACCGTTCGCACTTCCAACCGTTCGATCGCTGCTTCAAGGTTTCCAAACCGCTGATCCAGCACTTCTGGAGCAAAACTCATTACTGAATTTTGGTGTTGCTGTTCCAGATGGGTAATCGCCGATCGCATTTGATAGAGTTGCTCTTCCATACCGACGACATCGATGGCAACCTGCTCATTCGCCCGTTGTTCCAGACGGGCGACACTGCCCCGGACCTCCTCTAGTTGTCGTTCCAGCGCAGTTGCATCGAAGTTGGGGGAGATTTGGTCTACCTTGTGGGCGATCTGCTCAATCACTTCCCAAAATTCGCCAACCTGTTGTTCCAGGGCGGTTAGATCCGGAGAAGTGGTTCCGGCGGAGCGTTGTTCCAACAGGGCTGTCGTCGCTCGCAACTCCTCTAACTGTTGCTCCAGGTAGCTAACATCGATAAAAAGAGTCGAACTTTCCAGTTGTTGCTTGAGTTGATCGATCTGATCCTGGAGAGGAGTGAGATTCAGATTGGCAGGATCGATCGCCGAGTTCAAATGGGTCGAGAGGTAGCCTAACTCCGCTTGCAAATTCGCCATTTCATCCTGAATGGGAGTCAGGTCCACACTGGAGAGAGTCGCAATTTTTTCATCCAGTTGGGCTTCTACCTGCGTGCGAATTGACTGAACCGCTTCCTCAAAATTGGCGGCATTCGATTCAGGAGGGGTTGGTAATGCCAGCAATTGCTGCTTAATAACACTAACATCCTTCCAAACATTGATATCAAGCTGGTAGAAATCCTGGCGCAACCGAGCGACATCCATCCCACTGCGTTCGCGGGTCATTTCATCCTGACGGCGGCGATTCAGCACATTCAGGAGCAACGCCATCGATAGGGGAGCCGAGGTAAATACAAGTTGCTTGGTAACTTCGGTGGCAACAATCCCTGCGATCGACCCCACGATCGCGACTTGCTCGGCCCGTTTCAACCAACTGGAATTTACCAATGGTGCGCCCCGGTCGCCTGATCCTTCTAAGTTGATATCTGTGCTCATGCTTCTTTCGACTGCTTACTAGGCTATAGTCCCCTCACCCACCTTTACGATTGTCCCGCTTCTAATCCGGAGAGTTTGTTGGCAGAGGGCAGAGGGCAGAGGGCAGAGACGGTTTTAAGGGTGTTGGGCCGGGAAAATTCCTAAGCGATGACCCTAACCCTCCCTGTATCGAGATCGTAATAGCCTCCCACAATCTTTAATTTGCCAGCGATTAACCGCTCCGTGAGCAATGAGGATGCCTTGAGCCGCTCCATTTGATAGCTGACATTCGCAATCACCCCTGCATTCACGGAATCACCCGATCGCCCCTTGACTTGCTCCAGAGCGGGTAAAATTGCGTTCACAAAGCTGCCGATTTCCCCTGGCAATGCCTCGTTTTTGACTGCTGCTGTTACGGCTCCACACCGTTCATGCCCCAATACCATTAAGACTGGGGTTCCCAACAGGGCGACGGCATATTCCACACTGCCGATCGCTTCAGGGGTGGCGATATTTCCTGCAATTCGGACATCGAACAGACTACCAATCCCCTGATCAAAGATGATTTCTGCGGGGACTCGTGAATCGGCACAACTCAGGATGGTGGCGAAGGGATGCTGAGACTCAGCGACTTCCTTCAACCGCAGTTGAGATTGGTCTGGATGTTGAGGCCGTTGTGTTGCAAATCGTTGGTTCCCTGCCATCAGCTTTTGCAAAGCCGTATCCGGATCAAGGGTTGCAACTTGCTCCGGTGGCATTCCATCCGCCCAGACTGACGAAGAAGAGAGACCCCAGGCGATCGTCCCCATTGCTCCCAACTTTAAGAAATCTCGCCGTTCCATGTATGGTTCCCTCGAAGATGGAAATGAATGAATACAATCAAGTGAACGGGTAGAGAACTACAGCGATGCAACACAATTAATCGATCGAATCTCCGTGACATCCGAAAGATAGCAAGTTCCACCAAACTTGTTCAGTAAGGGCCGAATGTGTTCAACGACAGGCTTAATTTGTTCGGGCATACAAAACGCAATGATATAAACGCTGTTATCCAGCATCGTCATATCAAAGTCTTCCCGTCCTTCCTGCAAACTTTGTCCTGTGACATTGTGAATCACCGCATGCCCCCGAACCCCGGATTGATTTAACCCCTCCAGAATTTTGGGGAGTTCTAAAGCACTTGCAATAATTTCAATTTTCTTAACGGCATGCATGGGCGATTATCTCCAAAGCAGATTAATTCCGTACAAATAGAGCGGAATTCCCACAATGATATTGAATGGGAATGTGACTGCCAGGGCAGTGGAAACATATAAGCTGGGATTAGCTTCTGGCACTGTCAAACGCATCGCTGCGGGGACTGCAATATAAGAAGCACTGGCACTCAGGACAGCAAATAACAGGGCATCGCCCCGGGGCATGTCAATAAATTTGGCAATGAGCAACCCGATGGCAGCATTGAGGATAGGGATCAGTATGGCAAATGAGATGAGAAAGACTCCAGTTTTTTGCAAGTCTTTAATTCTCCGAGCTGCTACTAATCCCATATCCAATAGGAAGAAGGTCAAAATACCGTAGAACAATCCCTGGGTAAAGGGTTCCAGCACTTGCCATCCATGTTCTCCCGTCAACACCCCAATTACCAGGCTACCGACCAACAAAAACACAGAGCTATTCAAAAATGCTTCCTGTAATACCTCGGACCAGACAAATTCTCGCTTGTCATCTTCGGTAAATAGATTCACCAGAATTAACCCAACGATAATGGCCGGAGATTCCATCAGTGCTAATGCTGCGACCATATATCCATCAAAGGCAATTCCCAACTCTGTCAAGAAAGTGCTGGCAGTGATAAAGGTTACAGCACTGATAGAACCGTAGGTGGCGGCGATCGCCGCTGCATCGTAATTGTTAAGCTTCAGTCTCAGTAGAAAAAAGGTGTAAATCGGCACAAAAGAAGCCATGAGCATCGCTGCAATCAGCGTCAGAATCACTTCCTGAGTGATGCCGCTCTTGATCAGTTCCACCCCTCCTTTGAAACCGATCGCAAACAATAAATAGAGTGATAAAAGTTTCGGAATTGGAGGTGGAATTTCCAAATCCGATTTCACAAGCACCGCTGTCATTCCCAAAAAGAAAAAAAGGATAGGCGGATTCAAAATGTTAGACAGAATTAAATTACCGTCCATGCTGATTTCTCCCCACTCCCTTCTTTTCGCCCACTTTTACTAGAAAAAATAAATAGTTCTGCACTCAAAAACGTTCCATTACCAAATGAATGGATAGCGAAAAACTCGCACGGATGTACGGCTATCTTATGGCAACTATTGAAGAGACACCATTAAGGTAAGTAGAAGAAAGTTTGATGGGGACAATTGCTGCGAATCATCCAGGTTTCTAAGCAAAGCTCAGAGCGGAATGACCGTATTTTCAGCGATCACATAGGCTGCTTTTCCCTGGCCCAAAGGCATCTCGTGGCTCCCAGTAAATTCTCCAAAGGAGGGCAAAATCAGAACGGTTTGGGACTGATCCAGGTAAAAGCAGGGTAGGCGCAAGCGATCGAGTTTCGTCTGGATTTTGACACAAGGATGAATATGTCCACAAAAGTTGATGCAACCCGGTTGGGGATAGAACTCATGGCTAAAAATTAAATTCTCAACTTGCACCACTTCATGACAATTTACAATTTCTTTCTCGGTCAGTGCTGCCCTTAAGGGGCGATCATGGTTTCCCACAATCAGGGTGACATCCAGATTGAGGGTTGCGAGGAAACTTTCCCAGGCGTTCAACACTTCCTCTACCAGGGCCGATCGGGAATGGAACAAATCTCCCAGAATAACCAACTGCTGAGGCTTTAGTTGATCGCTCAAGGTTTGTAAGCGTCGTAAGGTTGCCAAATTGACCTGATGGGGAATGGGAACTCCTCGATGTTGAAACGTCTCTGACTTCCCAAGGTGAACATCTGCAACTAACAGAATTTTTAGGCCAGGAATGTAAACGGCTTTTTCAGGCAGTAGCCACAAATCCGTTCCCAACAAATTTAATAAATGCATGATAGAGAAGAGAGGGGTAAGAGGGGTCTGACCCCTCCTCTACAAGAGAGCGCTTTGATGCTATTTGTGGAATGGCTCTTTTGGAATAGCTTTATAATTAATTCACAATTGAACCAGCAACCCTGAGTGATCACGCGATGGTCAGTTTTGGCTTTTCTATTAAAATAGTTTGAGTAAATAGTTTGAGTAAATGGCTTGAGTGGTGCAGTTCACTGATCCGTGTACTACCTTCCAATGAATATATCGAATGACCTCAATGAAGAAAACCCTTTAATCTTGATAGTGGATGATGATGCTCCGATGCGGGCAATTTTGCGGCGGGTCTTAGAGCAGGAAGGCTATCAGGTTACAGAAGCGGTCAATGGGGTTCAGGGGATTGAGATTTTTCAAGCATTCCATCCTCAGGCGGTATTGCTAGATGCTCGAATGCCGGATGTGGATGGATTTGTCTGCTGTAGCCAGATTCGCTCCTTGCCTGATGGAAATCATACGCCTATTTTAATGATTACCAGTCTGGACGATCGCACCTCCATTGATCGGGCCTTTTCTGCTGGAGCCAACGACTTCATTACCAAGCCAATTCATCCCTCCGTGCTTTGTCACCGAGTCCGGCAACTCCTCTGGACGCAGCATGTTTTGGAAGAGCTACGACAACAAACGGAGCGGGAACGGTTGTTGCGTAAGATGCTCACGCAACAGGTTCATCAATCCCTGCGGTTAGAGGATGTGCTCAAGACAACGGTGGTTGAGGTGCGGGAGTTTCTCAAGGCCGATCGCGCAATTTTTTACTGTTTTGGTCAGTTTGGAGAAGCGATTGCCGTCGCAGAATCCCTGAAGGAAGGCGTTCCCTCCCTGATGAATCTTCCGGTTCTGCCCAGGGATATTCAGGAATTTTCGCAAGACGATGCTCAAAGAACCCTCTCGGCGATCGCAGACCGGGAAGAAAATCAATTGCTCCCTAACCCCTTTCTCCAGCAACATCAAGTGCGGGCCTATCTAGAAGTCCCCATTTTACAATCAGACAAACTCTGGGGGTTGCTGACGGTTCACCACTGCACCCATCCCCACACCTGGAAGCCCTTTGAGATGGAGGCCATGAATCAACTGGCGGTGCAAGTGGCTCTCGCGATTCGACAAGCTCAGGTTTACCAGGAACTAGAGCGCATGAATCAGGAACTCACGCGCTTGGCAACGTTGGATGGGCTAACTCAGGTTGCCAATCGTCGCTATTTCGATGATTACCTGCAACGGGAATGGGGGCGAGCAGCACGGGAGCAAACCCCCCTCTCCCTGATTCTTTGTGATATTGATTCCTTCAAAGCCTACAACGATACCTATGGGCATCAGGCAGGCGATCGGTGTTTGCAACGAGTCGCCCGTGTGATTCATCAAGCGGCTCGTCGCCCGTCGGATCTGGCTTCTCGATATGGCGGAGAGGAATTTGCGGTCATTCTGCCCAACACCAATGCTCAAGGGGCACTTCAGATCGCGCATCGCATCCGCAAGCACGTAAAAGCCTTGAAGATTCAACACCCCCACTCCCAACCCCTACCCCAGATTACCCTCAGCTTGGGAATTGCTTGTGTGGTGCCCCACCCCGAACTCTCCCCCGATATGCTGGTAATGGCTGCCGATCGCGCCCTGTATCAAGCCAAAACCCAGGGTCGTGACTGTATTGTCACTACAGAGCACTGTGAACCTGAGCAATTGAGTACTGACTTTTCACATACCAACTAAGAGAAGGCAGAGGGCAGAGGGCAGAAGGAAGTCTCCCTTGTTTTATGTTTTTTGAAAGAGTAGTGTCTATCACCGTTTTGTATCTGTGCTTCACCGTCACCTTCTTTTCTACAAGCCCTACGATGTGCTGAGTCAGTTCACCCCCAGCAGCACTTCAGAAAAACAACATCGGACTCTCAAAGAATGGATTGCAATTCCGGATGTGTATCCGGTGGGTCGTTTGGACCGGGACAGTGAGGGGTTATTGCTCCTGACCAGTGATGGGCGCTTGCAACACCGTCTCACCGATCCCCGGTATGAGCATCCCCGCACCTACTGGGTTCAGGTAGAACGCATCCCTGACGATCGCGCTTTGAATCAACTCAGACAGGGGGTTCGCGTCCAGGACTATATCACCCGTCCTGCCCTGGTCCGTCTTTTACCCGAAGAACCCCCTCTTCCCCCCCGCGATCCGCCCATTCGATTTCGCCAAAATATCCCGACTGCCTGGATGGAAATCACCCTGACGGAAGGCCGTAATCGTCAAATTCGTCGGATGACGGCTGCGGTGGAATTCCCGACCTTGCGATTAGTGCGAGTGGCGATCGGGGCTGTGTGGTTAGGGGAACTGTCACCAGGAGCGTGGCGGGAATTGACTGGGGAGGAGTTGCAAGGGTTGCAGGAAGGCAGAGGGCAGAGGGCAGAAGGCAGAAGGAGGGAGAAGGATTGAAGGGGTTGGTCTACCCGTTGCCGTTGCCGCTTCCGCTTCCGTTGTCTCTAGATTGGTTATGGGGCACATCGTCGAACGATTCCATCAACCCACCGACTTCTTCGGTCAGGGCTTTGGGGTCCATAAAGATGATCTTGGAGTTATTGCTTTCTCCTAGTTTGTAATTGGCATCGACGTAGCGCTGGGCGACTAGAAACTTCAACACTTCTCTGGCGTTGGGGCGCGATCCCAGGGCTTCTGAGATCAAGCGCATGGAAGCGACAGTTCCCTCCGCTTCGGAAATAGCGGCCCGTTTACGAATTTCGGCGGCTTTTTGCTGGGCCATCGATTCTTTCAAAGCTTCAGGGGGGCTGATGTCTTGCACTTCTACCCGCGTCACCTTAACCCCCCAGGCCGAAGTGACTTCATCCAGTTGTCTCAGGAGGGCATCATTGATCGCTGCCCGGGAGGAATAGGATTGTTCAACCGTGAGTTCCCCGATCGTCGATCGCATCGTGGTCATGACCAGGTTTTCTAACGCCAGGTCCACATCTTCGACTGCATAGTAGGCTTTTTCGAGTTGCAAAATCCGCCAGTAAATGACTGCATCCACTTTCAAGCACACGTTATCCTTGGTGAAGGCTTCCTGGGGTTCGGTGTCTAGAATTTGCTCCCGCAGGGTATCTTCGACCACAATCTTGTCTAGAAAGGGCACGATAAAGTTCAATCCAGCGGTTAACTTACGGCGATACCGACCCAACCTTTCTAGCAGCGCTTCATTCCCCTGATTAATGATCTTGACGGAGCCAATAATGTAGGCAATGACAATCAGCGCAAGGGCGGCAAGAATGGGTTCCATAGGATTACCATAGGATGACTGAGTAGGTTCTGAAACGTCTCAAGTCCCTGGTGGGGCAGGCGCGACAATCAAGGTAACTCCCCGACACTCTACCACTAACACCGTTTGCCCCGCAGCGATCGCTACGTCAGGTTTATGACCCTTGGCTTGCCAGCTACACCCTTCGTAAAGGACCTGGCCTGTTCCGCCACGGGGTATGGTATGGGTGACGATCGCTTCTTTCGATTGGGTCAGTTCGCTGGAGGGCTGGGGCACCATCGCCCGCAGCAAAATCGTTAGGAAAATTGACAATCCCACCCAGACCCCAAACTGAAGGGGGGCGCTCGGAAACATCAGGGCCACCCCTGCGGTCAAAATCGCCGCCAGCCCGATCGCGGGAATCGTCGGTTCGGGAACCACCAACCCAAATCCCAGGCACAGCATCCCCCCGATCGCCCACAAACTGTGGGCTGGCAAATTTCCGACGACTTGATTTACACCCACAAATTCCTTATCTAGGTTGAAAGGCTGATCCCTTCCTGTATTCTAACTGTTGTCCTTTTCATGTCATTACTTCGGTTATTGCTGGTAGAACCGATGTTTCATTAGAAGAAGGTGGGAGCCTCCATCCTCTAAAATCGTAAGAAATCGTTGAAAGAGCGAACGATGCGCGTGTTTGTTATTTTATTTAATGCCCGAACCGAAAACGAAGGAATCTATAGCGTCAAACTTACGGACCCGGAAGGGCAAGATCACAATGTTGTGTTGATGTTTGAGTCCGAGGATGACGCAATCCGCTACAGTTTGATGCTGGAAGCGCAGGATTTCCCGCCTTCAACAATCGAGGCGATCGAATCCGAAGAAGTGGAAGAATTTTGTGCAGGTGCCGGGTTTGAGTGTGAACTGGTTGCTGAGGGAGAACTGGCGGTGCCTCCAGAGTCCAATGTAGACGAGACGGATTGGCAACCAGAAACGAAAACACCAGAGGAAATTTCTGCGGCTGAACTTGAACGGATTCGCCGCCGCCTGGAAGGGTTGCTATGAGTCGATCCTTAGTAGAAACCCTTTGCCATCAACGATGGAGGTCAGAGCATTGAGCGAATTAGAAGAAAGGGGCCACCTGCTGACCGAACAGGTCAATGCCAATAGCCAAAATCTGGACCAGCTTTCCTCCCTGGAACTGGTGGATCTGTTCAATCGGGAAGATGCACGGGTGTTGGAGGCAATCGCAGGGGCACGGGAGGCCCTGGCCCAGGCAATCGATCGCACGGCAGCATCTCTAGCAAAAGGAGGACGGCTCTTTTATATCGGAGCAGGCACAAGCGGGCGATTGGGGGTTCTGGATGCGGCGGAGTGCCCCCCGACCTTCTGTACTCCTCCCGAACTGGTGCAGGGAATCATTGCGGGCGGGGCAGCGGCCCTGGTGCGGAGTTCGGAAAATTTGGAGGACCGGGCCGAAGATGGGGTGGAAGCGATGGCCCATTATCGGGTCAGTAGCCTGGATGTGGTGGTGGGGATCACGGCCGGAGGCACAACTCCCTATGTCCAGGGGGCACTCCGATCTGCTCGTCAACGAGGTGCGACCACGATCTTCATGGCCTGCGTCCCAGTGGAACAGGTGGCGATCGACGTGGATGTGGATATTCGCCTCTTAGTGGGGCCGGAAATCCTCGCAGGGTCCACTCGTCTGAAGGCTGGAACTGTCACCAAGTTGGCTCTGAATACCCTTTCTACCAGTGTGATGGTCAAACTGGGGAAAGTCTACGGGAATCGGATGGTGGATGTGGCGGTAACGAATCGAAAGTTGCACGATCGCGCCCTTCGCATTCTTAGAGATTTAACGGGACTGGGCCGAGACGAAGCTGGAGTGTTGCTGGAGCAGAGTGGCAGACAGGTGAAACTGGCGCTCTTGATGCATTGGACTGGATTAAAGCAAGAGGCTGGAACGGCTCTGCTAGTAGACCATCAGGGCAACCTGCGGCAGGCCATTGAAGCCCATTTGGGTAAGATTACGCATTGATGCAATCCAAATCCCTTAAATTAGAAGGTAAGTGTCATAACCCGTAGAGACGCGCAATTTTGCGGTCTCTACAAATCAGATGCAGAGATTGCATCCCATTCATGTTGAGGAGGCAGGGGTTTCGTCGTGATCACCACCCTAGTTTTATTCGTTGCCCTGGGCATTTTAATCTGGGGGTTCGTGCGGGCCAGACCCTACGGCAAATTGGGCATTCTCGCCTGGTTACAGTCTGCCGTACTCATTGCCCCCTGGTTATTGTTCTTCGGTCTATCTACGATCGGGATTTTTCTGAATCTGGTTGGGATTCTGTTTTTATTCGTCCTGTCTACCGGGGTCTATATTTTTCTGGGAAATCGTTTGCGGGCTGAGGGGCAAAGCGCGATGATGGCTCAACGATCGGTTCCCTCAACCGAAGCGAACTCCACCCCGCCAGAAACAGCCTCTGCTAATCATTCCAGCGACCCAACTCAGTCTACTCCTCCCCATCCCCCTTCCCCTGCGGCTCCCAAAATTATTTCTCCAGTGGAAGTCGCCATGCCTAAGGAAGACCTGACAGCGGTTCAGGGAATTTTTGGAATTGATACTTTCTTTGCAACTGAAACCATTCCCTATCAGGAAGGGGCTATCTTTAAAGGCAATTTGCGGGGGGATGCGGAAACGTCCCATGCCCGGTTGTCCGCCAGTCTGAAGGAGCGATTGAACGATCGCTATCGCTTGTTTCTGGTGGAAA
>JANRKG010000291.1:0-16835 GCA_033763635.1 Leptolyngbyaceae cyanobacterium bins.59 | reverse complement strand
CCTCCTGGGAGGGGTAGGGGTGGGTTGGGATGCGGTAACAGCAGAGGATCTAAATACTGTTGCCCACTCCCCTGACCCACCCCGGCCTGCGGCCTCCCCTCCCAGGAGGGGATTGTATCTAAAATCCGCTGCCGCTGGTTTTCGGGATCGTAGAAGGGGATTGGGCTGATGGTTGCAGTGATCAGGGTGCGATCGGCCCCGCGAATCGAAAACTGCTTCCCAACTTCTGCCATTTGGGGTTGCACATAGGCTAATCCAATGTATCGCTGAAGGGTTGGACTGAAGGCAATGCTGGTGACTCGTCCCGCAATCTCATTTCCTGCAATCACCAGATGGCATTCTTGAGGGGGAATTCCCTTGAATTCAGGTGCCAACATGAACCCGACTAACTTTTGCTTTGGAGGACGTTGGGAAATGATTTGCAAACTGCGCTGACCGATGAAGAAAGGTTTATCCAACTTCACGGCCCATTCCAGAGAGGCTTCGAACGGAGTGGTTAACCCATCCGTATCCTGCCCGACGATCAAATGCCCTTTCTCCAGCCGTAACAACCGTTGCGCTTCTACCCCAAAGGGACGAATTGAAAAAGCGGCTCCCGCTTTCATCAGGACATCCCAGAGGGCAGGAGCAGCGTTGGCGGGAACATGAATTTCATAGCCCCATTCCCCGACAAAGCCCACCCGCATCAGTAACGCCGGAATTCCTGCCACTTGAGCCGATCGCACCGCCAGATAGGGAAACGCTTCCCCCGACAGATCCAGGTCTGTCAAAGAAGCCAGCACCTCACGGGAGCGAGGACCCGCTAAGTTGACTGCCGATCGTGCCCCAGTCAGATTCACCAATCCACAATCCAACCGCCAGACTGTATTCCAGCGAGACAATTCCCGGTAGATGACTGCGGCTCCCGAAGTGGTTGTCGTGAAGTAGAAATGCTCCGGTCCCAACCGAGCGACTACGCCATCATCAATGACTACTCCCGCTTCATCGAGCATCAACGCATAGCGAGTCGTGCCCACTTTCATCTTTGCAAAGCGGCCTGTGTAGATTCGCTCCAACAACTCTGCTGCATCCGGTCCCCGCAATTCCAACTTACCGAGGGTTCCCACGTCGATGATGCCAACTCTGGTCCGAACTGCTGTCACTTCTTCCCGAATGCAATCTTCTCGGCTGAGACTTGATCGCCTGTAATATTCCGGTCGCTGCCACATCCCGGCAGGC
The DNA here is from genome assembly GCA_033763635.1 of Leptolyngbyaceae cyanobacterium bins.59. Lineage (GTDB taxonomy): Bacteria > Cyanobacteriota > Cyanobacteriia > JANRKG01. The sequence goes on along the minus strand of JANRKG010000291.1, from coordinate 15,617 downwards.
ATGAACTTGGCACCGAGGGCTTGATGGCGATCGTGCAGGGGTGTTTCCCGTTCTGGGGTAAACCCCCGTCCTGCCAGATGAGAAAGGGGAACGGGATGGAAGAAGGGACGAGCGGTAGTGGTTCCTACTGCTCCGGGTGTTTTGCCTGTGGCTCGCGCCAAAATTCGCAAGGCATTCATGTTGGAATGTTTGCCCTGACTCGGCCCCATGCCTACGGTGGTATAGCGCTTGAGCAATTCGATATTGTCAAATCCTTCCTGAATGGCATTTACAAAGTCTTTGTATTGCAAATCCTCATCGAAGTCTACAAAGTTCTTCCCGGCTGGATGCTCGACGATCGGCCAGGGATGGGAAGGACTTTCTTGAGGAAACAGAGTTTTTCTATGTTCTTCGTGAATCCCCTCCTGGGAGGGGGAGGGGTGGGTTTCATGTTCGCAAAAGCCAATATCCAAGGAATCACCTGATAGCCTACTCCCCTGACCCACCCCGGCCTGCGGCCTCCCCTCCCAGGAGGGGATTAAAGAGGCGACGGCTTCCCGTCCGGCTCGATCGCCATCCTGCAACTTCTCGGCAAACCCATACACCCCATTGACGCGCCCACAGGCAAACACCCCCGGAGGCAGTAAATCAGGAACAAATTGCTGCACTTGTTCCTCAAAACGCATCTTGGTTCCTGCCTGATACAGCAAATTCGCAGCAGGTGCCCAACCGACACTCATCACCAGGCCATCACAGGGAATGGTTTGGGAAAACTCTGGTTGGGGTTTGTCTTGATCATTTAAGGGACAGACCACAACGGCACTGACCCCATCCCTTCCCGGATTGGGTCTTGCTTCATAGACACAATGATGGGTAAAGATGGGAATTCCCAACCTTCTCAGAGTTCGCACAGCATCCCTGTCTGACAGCGTCGATCGCATCTCGACGATCGCCCCCACCTCAACCCCGTTTGCTGCCAAATCTAATGCGACTCGATATCCATCTGCATTCGCTGCCAACACGACCGCTCGTTGCATAGGCTTCACGGCATAGCGGTAGATCAATCGCTGTGCCGCAGAACCCAACATCACGCCAGGGAGATCGTTGTTGTGAAATACCGCAGGTTGTTCATACGCTCCCGTAGCAACAATGACGGATTTGGCTCTCATTTTGGTGAGCCGATCGCGATCCACTAAGGGCACCCAACCATCGGCATAATATCCGGCGGCTTGCGTCCCGGTGTAAAGGCGAATTTGAGGATGAGCTTGAATGGTTGCAATTAATTCCTGCACCTGTTTGGCTTGCTCCTGGGAATTTCCCAATTGATAGCCTCCCGATCCACCGGGACGGGCGTTCTCATCCACCAGCACCACATCCATTCCTGCGTTTGCGATGGACAGGGCTGCTGCCATCCCCGCGACTCCTGCACCAATCACCAACCCATCACAGAAATCGTAGCGTTTGGGTGTGCGAATTCTGGGCGCTTTAGCATTCACGGTTCCCAATCCCGTCGTCTGCCGAATCAACCGTTCCCAAAAAGGAAATAGTTTCTTCTGGTGAAATGCTTTGTAGTAGAAACCAACAGGCAGAAATGGGGAAAAGAAATTCAGGACGGAATAACGATCGTTTGCCACCGTGCCAACGGTATTTACTGCTTTCAGAGACAACCCTGAAACTAATTCTGTGACATCTCCGCGAATATTCAGGGCATCCTCTGATTGCAGCAACCCATTAATATCGTGGTTGGCAAAACTCAGAATTCCACGAGGTCGATGATATTTAAAGCTCCGCCCTAACAGGCGTTGTCCTGAAGCCCACAATGCACTGCTAATTGTATCTCCTTGAAAGCCCTGGTAGCGGGTGCCTTCAAAGAAAAAGTCGATTGGTTGGGTGCGATCGATCCATTCACCGGGAATTGTAGGCAATCGAGCAATCATCACAGTTCTAATCCTTTAAATAAGCTCTTCCCACAGTTGGGCTACTGGAATCGTTTGCCCAGTCATTGCTTCCTGCCAAGCTTGCTGAAAATCTGCTAGGACTTCCGCTTGAGATGTATTATCTGGAGCTTCCTGATCTGGAATGAGAACAATCACTTCTACGCGGCTATTTTTATCTGCGATAAGAGGTTGATCTAAAGTTAGTTCCCCTTCTTCGTTAGTCGTTGCCATAACTTTGAGTGCTTTCATTGTGATTTCAGAACATTTAGTAATAAAACAAGCATCTAAACTGTAACAATTCGATCGCAGGGGCTAACGTCGTAGTTGTGCGACGGCAAATAACCTCGAACTCTCACCGATAACCTTAGTGCCGTCTGCACTAACGCAGTGTTGATTTGCGCTACTACAAAACGCTGACTGAGTAAGCACGAACTGCTGCGTCTACTGTCGCAATGGTCAAATTGTTTTGTAATGCTTGACAAATAAGCATTCTGTCAAATGGATCACGATGCAAGGGTGGCAGCTTATCCAGTTGAACTACACTACTCTCATCAAGAGCAAGACTAGAAATTTGATGAAGATCGCGTTGTTTGGGTAAGTATGATTTGGGAGGTTCTGGCAAAGGCAGCTTACCTAACTGGTGCTTAACAATTGCTTCCCAAACTGAAATTGAACTGAGATAAACTTCGTTCTCTAGATCACGAATTGCATCTCGAACATCTGTTGACAAGCGAGTATCACCGCTAATGAACCATAAAAAAATATGTGTATCTAGCAAAATCTTCATTTGCCCTCGAATGCATTCAGTAGATCTTCTGACAAAGGAGCATCGAAATCATCTGGGACCGTAAACTTGCCTACACACAGACCAAATGGACGTAACTGCTTACTACTGGTAATAGGTCTAAGTTCAGCAATTGGCTTATCCGATCGAATAATGACAAGCGTTTCACCTGCCTCTACTTGACCAAGATATTTCAAAGGATCACGTTGTATTTCATCAACAGTAACGTTCAACATAAATTACCTCAATTGACACAGAGAAAAACTAGGATGTGCTACCTCTGCCAAGAATTGAAGTAGCCCAACAATTCGATCGTAACGGGTAAATATTAATTGTGAGGGTTGACAACTCAATTGCGTGATCTGACAACTCGATTGCAGACCTAACAATTCAATTGCGCGACCTGCAAACTCAATTGTCAGCTCTAACAATTTGATTGTGAGGGCTGCAAACTCAATTGTCGGAGCTAACAATTTGATTGTGAGGACTGACAACAGGATTGTGTTCATCTCCATCCGGTTATTCATATAAATAGGTCTTGAGAATCTCATCCCGCACCGTGTCCCGTTCGGCAATAAACCAGGTATTGCTAGGAACATGGCACCACCACTCCCGCTTCACCCCTGCCTCCCCGTTGCGATAGAACACATACTCCGCCCAGGTGGTGTCATCTACTGATAGTGGGTCTGGCATGGGGCGCACCGCTCCGCCATACACAAACTCAGAGATGAGCCGAGGTCCGTTAATGGGACAGGTCATTAATTTCATCGTGTTTCCCCTTTAATGCCCAACAGAGGCCGCCCCCTTTTCCCCAGTCAGTTGATACTTCACGAAGCGATCGAGGGAAAATCCCTGAATCAATTCATGGGTGCGATCGTTCGCCACTGTGTAAGCCATTGTTTTTCCACACACGGGCGTTGCTTTGAATCCCCATGTTCCCCATCCCGCATCTAAATAAAAGCCTTCGATCGCTGTTTTTCCCATAATCGGCGCAAAGTCTGGAGTCATGTCTGCCATTCCTGCCCACTGGCGCACGACTTTGACTTGCGACAGAAACGGAAATAGATCGAGCATGTGTGCCGCTAATCCTTCCGTGAAATCCAGGGTCGATCGCGTGGAATGGAGTTCGTAGGGGTCCAGGGAAGCCCCCATCACTAATTCCCCTCGTGCGGATTGGCTCACATACACATGCAAGCTACCCGAAACGATAATTGGATCAAGCCAGGGCTTCATCGGTTCGCTCACCATCGCTTGCAAGGGATGGATGTAGAGGGGCGATCGTAACCCGACGAGATCCAGAAGACGGGGAGTTGATCCGGCAACGGCACAAAGAACGCGAGGGGTGGCGATCGTTCCTCGATTGGTTTCCACCCCAACCACTCGTCCCGCTTTCACTTGAATGCCCACGACTTCGGTTTGCTGGTGAATCTCTACCCCTCGCGCATCGGCCCCTCGTCCATAGCCCCAGGCCACCGCATCATGACGGGCAATACTTCCCGGTGCATGGTACAACGCACCCAATACAGGCAAATGACCGCCGCATTGAATATCCATAAGGGGACAGGATTTAAGAATTTCTTGAGGACCGACTAATTCACTCTCAATGCCAAAATGCTTATTCACTTCTGCCCGCCACCGCATGGTTCGCAGGGATGCGTCTGTATGCGCCAGCGTGAAATGTCCCCGTGTGGAGTAGAACAAATTCAGATCAAAATCCTGGGATAAATCCTGCCACAAGCGCACCGATTCATCATAGAACCGCACCCCTTCCGGCGTGAGGTAATTTGAGCGAATGATCGTTGTATTGCGCCCTGTATTGCCACCCCCTAAATAACCTTTCTCCAACACCGCCACATTGGACAGGCCATAATCCCGCGCCAGGTAATAGGCTGCTGCTAACCCATGTCCCCCCCCTCCGATGATGACGGCATCATAGGTTGATTTGAGGCGATCGGGTGTGCGAAACATCCGAGTTTCGGGATATTCGCGAGACAACGCAAATTTAAGAAGACGAAAAGGCATTACCGAAACACCACCGTTTTATTTCCATGTACCAGTACGCGATCTTCAAGGTGATACCGCAATCCCTTTGCTAGAACATGGTGTTGTGCTTCCAGAATCCAGCCCTGGTGATTGGCGATGAAGGTACTCACGGCTGCCACAATCCCAACCCGATCGGGACAGGACAAACTGAGGGTGTAACGTCTGGCAGAGGACACAAAAATATTCCTAACAGGAAACTTTATTGAATATAATGCACCTATCCTTTAGGGCTGTCAATCATGGAAAAAGTTCCGACCCGTTCTGCCGATTCGATCGACGCAACATTAGAACGGTATCTTGGGACGACCATTCGAGAGTTACGACAACAGCATGGCTTGACGATCGCCGATGTGGCCGATCGGGTGGGGATTTCGCGGGGGATGCTGTCCAAAATCGAAAATGCCCAAACCGCTACCAGTTTAGAAACCCTCGCTAAAATTGCGTCTGCGCTGGGAATTTCTCTGTCTACCCTGTTTCGTAATTACAACGTTCCTGAAGGGGGTGCCCAACTGGTCAAACAGGGGGAAGGCATGACGGTTGTGCGACGGGGAACCCGTTGTGGTCATACCTATCAATTATTGGCTTATGATCAGGGTCCAACAAAGCTCTTTGAACCCTTTCTCATCACAATGGACGATGCTTCTGAAGTTTTCCCGACCTTTGAGCATCCCGGAGTTGAGTTTATTCACATGCTGGAGGGCAAGATTGAGTATCGTCACGGTCAACACACTTATCTGTTGGAACCGGGAGATTCTTTGAGCTTTCGTGGAGAGGTGCCTCACGGTCCCGAACGGCTGATTGAGTTGCCGATTCGGTTTCTGGCAATTATTTACTATGCATCGCCTTTCGAGAAGTGATTAAGTCTCGCTGGGTACAATGGTTCAGATACGATGAAAAGTCGCGCAACTGGATGCGATGACCCAATCCATCTTCCTCGAAATGTTTGGCGATCCAGTAACTAATCCGAAAGGGTGGTCAATTGATCAAGCAACTCAAAGCCACCCATCGGGAATCCCTTGCCCAACTCGATGCCCTGTTTGCCTCCCTGCAACACCGCGCCTTCCGGGGAGAGTTGTAGGATATAGTTTGCAACATGGTAGAGCTTTTTACCGATTACCAGGGGCGGAAAATTCGACTCACTGATGAGCGAAAGCAGCATATTCTTGCTCATCCAGAAATGGCAGAAATGGAGGTTGCTATTGAGATTGCCCTCAGCAATCCTGAGGTTGTTCGGCGATCCAATACGGATAGCACAGTCTATCTCTACTACCGTTACCATGAAGATACAGGTGTAGGCGATAAATGGCTGTGTGTTGTTGTGAAGTATCTAGAAGATGACGCTTTCATCATCACCGCCTATCTTACGGATAAGCTAAAAGCAGGAGAACAGGTATGGCCCAAAACGTAAAGATTTGGTTTGATTCAGAAGCCGACTTTCTAGAAGTATTGTTCTCAGATGCGCCTGGATACATGAGGGAAACTGATAACGATGCGATTTTAGAGCGTGTTGACAATCAAGGAAATATTTTAGGTTTTTCAGTCTTAAATGTGAGTAGGCTCTCAAAAGAAAAGCCCTTGTTAGCTCAACTTATGGCCCGATAGTAAGCTACAAAACTGCGAATTAGACAGCTTACAATATGGGTAACGCTTTCTTAAGACATCGCAAAGCCCTGGTGGTCATGGCAACGGGGGCAGGCAAAACGCGCACGGTGATCGCCCTGTGCGATTTGCTGATGCGGTGCAACTGGGTGAAACGAGTTTTATTTCTGGCCGATCGGGTTGCCCTGGTCAACCAGGCTGCGAATGCCTTCAAGCAGCACCTTCCGGCTTCCAGTCCGGTCAACTTGCTGACAGAGAAGAATACGGCAGGCCGGGTTTATGTCTCGACCTATCCCACAATGATGGGGTTGATCAATGAGGTGGGCGAGGATCAGCGGCGGTTTGGGGTAGGCCACTTTGACCTGATTGTGATTGTTCAACCAACCTCTGACGGAAACGGACCTCCGCGAGTTAGAGCGGATATTGCTAGAGGCAGGGGTTGGTACGCCTACCCATCTGGAACAGGCAAAACAGAGTAACCAGGGTTTGGGTATTTTCATCCGCTCTTTGATCGGGCTGGACCGGGAAGCGGCAAAACAAGCCTTTGGGGAATTTTTGTCTGGCTCAACGGCGACGGCTGATCAAATCGAATTCATCAATCTGATCGTCGATCACCTGACCCATCACGGCATTATGGACCCCGGTTTGTTATATGAGGCTCCCTTTACGGATATCCATTCTCAAGGGCCAGAGGGGGTATTCCAAGCAGAACAAGTGGATACGTTGGTGTCTGTGTTAGAGGGTATCCGATTTGCGGCGGCAGCGTGATGGGAGCAGCAGGGAAAAAGCCTGACTAATTGCGTACTACGCAATATAAAAAGGTTTGCCAGCAACAGTTACAGCTAATCCTGGACTAAAATTGGACTAAATTTTAAATGGTTTATTTGTACCATTTACCCAGATCAAATCCCTTCACTGAAGGGGATTTGATCTGGCCTACTTCAACAACAATTATCTCAAATGCATATTTATTAAATCAATGTCCTGGGTCTCATGGCGGGACTAGCTTCGAGATAGATAGTCTCATATTGAGAAGGACTTACTGCTAGCGCACTTGGACACTCTCCCAGACTTAGGTATTTGACTTGGATTTTCTCTGCCAGTAAGGTATTAGGAAACATTGCAGATCGATCGCAAAAGCCAGGAGTGAAAATTTTGAAGCAAGTTTCTATTGCGATCACCCTCCTGATTTTCCTACCAATCGTTGTAGGACTTCCTGAGCTAGCGACTGCCGCCACCAAAGGGTGTCTGAGCATCAGAACAATCCAGGCCCTCAGTAGAGGGGTCGGAGGCAATTTCATGCTATTCGATCCAGGCGATCGAACAGCCAACCAAAGCGGTCCTATTAATATTCGAGAACAACCCAGTGTCAACGCCCGTGTCCTTTATGTTGCAGCCTCTCGAAATCCAGTCGATATCTTGCAGCAGGTAGAAGGAAAAGATGGGTACTGTTGGCTAAAAGTAAGAGTGATCACCAATCAAAGTACCGCTCAATCAGTCGCAAGGGTAACCGGGTGGGTTCGGGGTGATTTGGTCAAGGTAGGAGTAGACTAAGCCAATTCAAATATAGTGCTGCCCCACAAATTGGCAGATTAAGAGTCTATTCCCTCTCTATTTTTTAGTTCCATTCGGCATAATCGTATTGCCAAAGCGGGCTTTACCCAGATTAGTTCGCTGATTGGTTTTTGCCTGGGAGAGATTCGCTCCCCGCAAGTCTGCATCAAATAGATCTGTATTTTGCAGATTCGCCCCTTGCAAGTTGGCATTTCGCAAATCCACTCCCCGCAAATCCGCCCCCTGCAAATTCGCTCCTGCCAAATTCACCTTAGGCAGTTTTGCACTGAGCATATCAGCCTTTGTGAGATTAATCCCCTGAAGATTGGCTCCTTCCAAGTTCGCCTCGAAAAACCGAGCTTCCTGAGCATTGGCGTTCACCATCTTCACCTGCTTCATCCTGGCCCGACCAAACTCCACATTCTGCAAATTTGCCTGACTCAAATCCGCTTTCTCCAGAGAAGCTACAAGTAACTTTGCCCCCCGCAGGTTCGCCTTCTGGAAATTAGCTTCCGGTGCTAGCGCACTGATCAGATTCGCACCCGAAAAGTTGGCCTGGGAGAAATTTGCAGAAAAGAGTTGCGCTTCCCGAAGATTCGCCCGCTCAAAACTCACCCCTTGCGCCTTCACACTACTCAAACTGGACCGCAACAACTGAGCCTCCACAAAAGAAGCACCCGTCAAAGTAGACCCAAACAGGTCAACTTCCCGCAGTTTCGCGCCTTTGAAGTTCACCCCTGACAAGTTACATTCCGTACAAATTCCCGTTGTTAATAATTGCTCAACGGGGTCCGGAGCCTGGGTCACCACCGTAGAAGCCAGAACGATCGCAATCAAGCCATTCATAGGGGTTCGATCGAATACACATCGCACCTATTACAACATTTTCCAGGAAATCAAGCCAAGATTCTTATCAAAATAAAACGATTTGTCTCACCATAGGAATCATATCGAGACAAGTTGCCTTGAATTGAGACAAAACATTTTAGTAGAGACTTGTACCTGTCGGTAGCTAAGGCGATTTCTAAAAAACAATCTACCCGCTGGTTTTGGCTTCGCTCAACCAACACCCGCGCCCTGAACGCAGCCAAAGATGTGCCCTGAGCCAAGTCGAAGGGCAACTCACAGGTAAACTCTTTTCTAGAAATCTCCTAAGTAACTGAAGATTCTCTAATCAGTACGCCTGGGCCTACTCCGCATCTCTTGAATGTAGATAGATGAGATTCCAACTTGAGAAATAGAGGAGTGCCAAAAAAGGAATGAGAGCAGCAATTGCAACATACCAGGGAATTCCTGCTGCGATCAGGGCATTTGGCCAAATATTTAGGGTACTGCTTACATACTCATTCATCTCAGAATACTCTGAGGCAATCCGAATCGCTGGAGCACGAGTGATTAATCGCCAAATATTCTCGCCACCTGCCCTTAACATATCGATCGCCTGATTATTAGTAAATCCCCAAACAAAAATATCGTCAGAGATCCTGCCCTGCTCTCTTGCGTAAGTCAAACGGAATTGCCAATTAGAAATAATTGAAGAGAGCGCAAGGAGAAATCCAAACCCTCCAAGTAGCAGAGATGAGACCTTTAGTAGTTTTTGACGCAAAACAAATTGAAGATTAACTGCAAACGGCAGAAAAAGAACGGGAAGGATAGTAATGAAATGGCGGGGACCCCATCCCCACGCTCCATACCAGCTTCTTAACCTGGCATGTAATAAGAACCAAAAGAGGCATACAGCTAAAAAGTAAATTGCTTCCTTTCGATACTCTTGATAAAACTTTTTAAATAAAATGACTGAAATAATTAACAAAGGAGCATAAATAAACAAACTCTTTCCAGGACTTAGTAAAAGCCCTGAAATTCCTAACAATAAATTACCATCTAAAGCATTGTTGGTAGCGAACTGTTTAGTTTGAACAGGAGACATATAAAAATATCCTGTTCTTAGATGGTTGTACCACATTTGCCAAATAACAAAAGGCAACAGAGTTAGAACTGAATAGCCCATTCTTTTAGAAATTTCCAACCAATAAAACCGATTTTTTAAGATCAAGAATAGGTAGATGAATGAAGCAATAACTAAAAAGATTGTAGAGATCCTTGTAATGAAGCAAAAACCTAAACAAATAAAAGAACCTATCAAAAATGGCGACCTGGGTTTTTCTTTATAAAGTATTAGAAGGAAAAAAGAAAATGTGAATAAGGTAGAACAAAGTACGCCATCAAAAGAATCTCGTGAACTAGTCCAGAAATAGGTTGTAAAAACAAGAAGGAAAGTAGCAAAGAAACTAGTTGTCATTCTCTGAGAAAACCCATTCCTTAAAATTTTATAAAAAATACTTGCAGTAAGGGCAGCATAGATATTGAAGTTAAAAGAAAGAATGAAACTTTTTAATAGTTCTAAACGATCTAATCCAATACGATTTAACAGAAGTTTTTCAATCAATAAGTTAATCAATGCAGTCGGAAGCATAAATAGAGTATTTCCAATCTCATGCCCTGCATAGATTCTCCCAGTGGGCGCAGTAATAAAAACCCCAATTTGCGGTTGCGAAAAGCCTAACTCTCCATATCGAATAATTTGGTCTGCAACTCGATAGTGATACCCACCCTCGCCAACGATAAACCCTTGATTTGAGATGGCGAAAATTGAAAAAAAGAACAAAAATACAAAAATAAATTCCTTAACGTTAAAGTCCTTATTTTCTAATTGGAATTCAGGTGTTTTCACGGTTTTTCTAGTTCAAATTTAAGTGCAAATAAGACAATCTGATTAGCCTCTCAAGATAGCACGAATTAATGCTAAAAGCCAAAAGACAACCTCCAAATTTCTCCTGATTCAAATCTCAATTCAGGCTGAAACAATCTCTTCTCAATACAATAACGATTGTCTCAAGCTTAATTCAGACTTGAGACAATCGTTATTCTTGTAAGACTCAAAAAAGGATTACAAATCTCAATATAAGAATTAAAATAAGATTGGCAGTATTACAATGAGTCTTGTTTTGCGACAAACAATATTAAATTAAGATAAAAATATTGATTTAATGGACAATTTTTTGCTTATCCCTGTAGTGATAGTTTCTTTTTCACATATCCTTTTAGGATTGCTATAGGGCTTAGAGTAAAGGTCTCTTGTACTCCGGAAATGCCCCAACTTGCCCTTGCCCTTGATGAATTTTAAGTAGAACTCGGAACGTGGACAGAACTTCCCTTCAAACTTCAACGATTCAGGATCTCACGGATGCTTCCTGGCCCTTCTGGCCCCTCGTTCCTCTCTACCCCTATGGCACTCGCCGTACCTTACGTCGAGAAGTTGTGCAAGACACCATTTGGACCTTTGACCAGATTCAGGGCATTTTCTACGTCGTCGTGCCCATTCGGATGACCGTCGTGCGCCTGGAAGCAGGAGGGTTGCTCGTCTATGCACCGATCGCCCCCACCCCCGAATGCCTCCGGCTCATGCAAGATCTGGTCGCCGTTCATGGAGATGTCAAATATATTCTGCTGCCCACTGTCTCCGGTCTGGAACACAAAGTCTTCGTCGGTCCCTTTGCCCGTCAGTTTCCCAGAGCGCAGGTCTTTGTGGCCCCCAACCAGTGGAGTTATCCGGTCAATCTGCCCTTAAGTTGGTTAGGCTTACCTCGCAAACGGACCCAGTTTCTACCGGAAGATCCCCACCAGGTTCCCTTTGCAGACGAATTTGACTACGCCCTGCTGGGACCGATCAAGTTGGGCCTCGGTCCCTTTTCGGAAGTCGCCCTTTGTCACCGCCCATCCCGAAGCTTACTGGTGACAGATTCTGTTATTTCCATTCCCCCTGATCCTCCAGCGATCGTCCAACTAGACCCCTATCCCCTCCTGTTCCACGCACGGGATACGGCCCTGGATAACCTACCCGACACCGCCGCGAACCGTCGCAAAGGATGGGAAAGGATTTGCCTGTTTACCCTTTACTTCCAACCGGGAACCCTCAAAACCCCTGCCCTGGGAGAAGCCCTACGGGAAGCTCGTCAATCACCCGATCGCTCCCGCAAAGCTTACTTTGGCCTGTATCCTTTTCGCTGGCAATCGACCTGGCACCAATCCTTTGAGGCAGTCCACCAGGAGGGGCGATTGTGGGTCGCCCCCGTTCTCCAGACCTTAATCTTGAATCGGGCACCGCGAGAAACCCTGAAATGGGCCGATCGCATTGCCCAATGGCAGTTTGAACGGGTGATCCCCTGTCACTTCGATGCCCCTGTTACCGCCAGCCCCCAACAGTTTCGGCAAGCCTTCTCCTTCCTGGAAGATCGACCTCTGGATGCCTCAGCTCTCCCTGAAGTGGATCTTCGGTTTATGAAAGAACTGGAACAACTTCTGGATAAATTCCGAATTACGCCGCCCGCCCAGGCCAAAGTGCGGTTAAGCTAGGGCATTTTCAGGTATCGGCTCTGCATCAAACCAGGTGCGATCGACCTCACAGCCCAAATGTTCCTGAATCCGCAACAGGTCTTGCTCGGCATTGTGCATGCAATTCGTTGCACCGGGAGAAGGGGTAATGTTGAACCGCAATCCACCACCGGGATCGATCGCTGCCTGTCCCAGAATTAACTCATGGCGCGTCTTGTCGATTAACTGAGGCCGAATCCCACCTACCCCCTGGGCAAAAGTCAGGTCTTCCAGCCGGAGAGAGGGCACAATCTTACGGGCATCCTGCAAGAATAGGCGACGGTTTAACCCCGGCACTTCAAAAGCCACATTCTTAATAAAGTAATTGCGAATGTCGGGCACCTTTAAAAGATCCCATATCACCCCGACCACTGTTTTATCGATTCGCAGCACTTGCAAATACTCTAGAAAAGTCTGGGGATTGTAACGCTCCAGTAACGGCAGTGGGAGCGCCGTTGGCCCGAATCGAGTTTTCCCCGGCACCGTCACATCGGGATCACCGTGAATGGCTGCAAAGGGAAGTTTATCATTCTGAACGGTATAAACCTTGCCATTCAGAACCTGCGGCGTAAAGTAAAAACTTCCAGCCATCGGCAGACAGGAATAATTCAGCCCGATCCCCATCCGGTGGGCAAACAACAAACTGTGTCCCCCTGCCGATACCACCACAAATCGAGCCGTTAAGCTTCCATCCGCTGTTACGACCCGATAGTTCGTTCCCACAGGCTCGATCGCCCGAATTTCTGTTCCCAATCTCAGGTCTACCGTCTTGTCAGCAACCGCCTGGGCCTGCTCTACAAACGATCGCGCTAACGCCCCGTAATCGACTGCCGTGTATTCCCCCAGCACCGCGAGTCCTACCACTTCCTCTGGACGATCGCGCCCCTCCCTCCGAACCACATTGGGTTCGATCTCCGCCAATTGGGACTTTTCCAGCAATTGCATTCCGCAGAAATGGGGCTGGAACTGCTCGTAGCGTCGCCGCAGGAACTCACACTCCTGAGGTCCGATCCCCAGCACCATCTTATTGAACTGAAAAATCGTTCGATCGCGCACCGTTGCGGGAAGTTGGCAACCGTAGCGCACCAACATCTGGGCCGCCCGTCTCACCTTCAACGCCTTTTCTAGCGTGTAATTCGTCTCAATATCCCCACAATGAATCGTCTGACTGTTGTTCGTCGCCCTGGAATTCACAGCTGCGATCGAGCCATACTTTTCAACCAGTGCCACCCGTTTCAAATCTGTAAACTGAGCCAACGTATAGAGGAGCGCCGTCCCCGTAACGCCACCGCCCACAATTACCACATCATAAGTTTGATTGAGCATCCCTTGCCCCGCCTGTTTCTGAAGCCACTTTCTCTAGTCTAATCTTCCTGATTTTGTGATGCTGCAAAATTTACCCAGCAAAATTTACCCAGCAAAAAGGTGCGTCTTGGCACTGCCCAACGCACCTTCATCATGCAAGATTCGATCGAATCGATTCCGTATTAGTCAGAACCCGGAGAAACCTTTTCCTTAAACAACTTACCCGCAGAAAAGGCTGGAACCTGGGTTTCAGGAATTTGCAACGGTTCCCCCGTTTTCGGGTTGCGTCCCGTCCGGGCTTGACGCTTCCGAACCTCAAACGTCCCAAACCCAACCAGCGTAACCCGATCGCCCCCTGCAACTGCATCGACGATCGCATCCAGAGCCGCCGTCAACACGGCATCTGCATCTCGTTTTGTGACATTTGCCCGTGCGGCAATTGCATCGACTAACTCACCTTTGTTCATAGTTAATGCGCTAATCCCTCAAAAAACGGCAAAAAAGTTATTAACTTACATCGCTTGCAAGCTAGAGTATACTTGCAACTCAAGGTTTTTGGGTAGCTTTTTTAGTATTTTTTTTCTAAATAGAAGGATCAGCAGGTCTGTTATTAATAAGTGCAAAGAAAGCTGTTCGGATTGGAGTCAAATGCCTTATCTTTTTAGGCTGTCTGAAAAGTAAAAATTATCGTTTTCAGAAAATTGTAATCAACGATTGAGAGACGGGAGGAGTATACACTCAAAGCATTCATGCTCGTTAAATGTATGTTCTGTTTTCTGAATTAGACTACAAAAACTCTTTGAAGGTTAAAGGAAGTTTAAGGAAGACTTTGCCTGCCTTCCGGGTGCATCCCAGCTTTGCAAGTTGACCCTCCGTTCTCATCCCCTCCTGGGAGGGGATTAAGCAGGATCTGGATGGGATTACAAAGGTGGGATGCTCCCTCTGCCTTCCCATGTCGGAATTGCCCTTTAAAAATTTTGACTTTTTAAGTCGTTCGCTCGTCGCTTCATCGGCTCCAGCAAAGCCAGAGGCACCTTCAAGCTATTTAGGGGTGGATAGTCTCCGGGCTTCATGCCCTGCGTAGGACCATGAAAGTCGCTGCCCCCTGTCATCACCAAATTGAACTCGTTGCACCAATCCTCCAGGTGGCGAATATCGCTAGGGGAGTGGCTGGGATGGTACACCTCCAAACCCATCAATCCCGCCTGAATAAGTTCAGGGAGGACTGTCCTCACCGTCCCCCCCCGGAACAGATAGGGGTGCGCCCACACAGGCACCGCTCCACAATCTCGCAGGAGTTGAATCCCCTCGATCGCCGAAAACTTTTCGTAGGGTACATAGGCCGGACCCCCATCCCCCAGAAAACGATCGAACGCCTCCCGACTGGATTGGCAGTACCCAGCTTTCACCAGAGCCGCAGCAATGTAAGGACGACCCGGAGCCAACCCTTCCCCTCGTTCCGGCAACTCGATCGGATACCCGAGGGCTGCCAGCTTCGCCACCATTTCCCTGGCCCGTCGCTTGCGTCCCTCCAACCGCTCCATCAACGGAGCCTGAAGCCGATCGTGATTCGGGTAAAAGCCCAGAATATGGAGGGAGCGATCGTTGTGAACCGTACTTAACTCCAACCCTGGCACAATCTCCAGGGCATCCCCTGCCGCTGTCATCGCCTCATCCCAACCCAGCATCGTATCGTGATCCGTGATTGCCAATGCCCGGACCCCCGAAGCGATCGCCAGTTCAACCAACTGGGTTGGGGTCAGGATTCCATCGGAACAGGTAGTATGACAATGAAGTTCTAACATAGGGAGAAGATGCGGGTGAGTGAGGCCATTTTGTCGGTGATTGAGGATGTTTTTCGAGATCCTCCCATCAGTTACCAACCTGCCAATCAGAGCCTCAAAGCGTGGGCCATATATTGCTTGCGAAACCGGGGATTTATCGTGATTTATGCCCAGAATGCCGATTTTGCCCTGGAACTG
>JANRKG010000290.1:0-4352 GCA_033763635.1 Leptolyngbyaceae cyanobacterium bins.59 | reverse complement strand
CCAGGCATTCCTCCAGCATTTCCTCAAACAGCGGATTCTCCATCCATTGCTGGATCAGCAGATTAGCAACTGTGGGAACTTCATCGAGAGTAATGGGTTGATGCTCCGAATCGATCGCTCGTTCCTCAATTCGACGCAGGAGCTTCTGAACTTCAGGGAGGGCGGAATTATGCACGATTGTAGTCATTGTTCTTTCCTCAAATTTCTCTGGATGGGGGATGGAACTTGCTAAGCAACGATGCCTTCTTTTTCAGTGATGTGGAGGAATCCTGCACCATTGCCTTCAGCGTCCGCTTGGACGAAGACATAGAAGATGCGATTTTCCTGATTGTGAGAAACGATCAGGTAGGGGTAGCCATCTCTGGATAACCCAACATGGCGGATTTGCCCACCCACCAGTTTCTTCAGGTCTTGTTCATAGAGAGTCATAAACGATCGCTCCAAATTGGGAAGGGAATGCAGAGGGTGAATTCTAGAAGTCGTCATTGTTGAAGGTGTCGTAGACCTCATCCCCGTCACTGTTGCCTTGGGAACTGGTGGTTTTCGGCAGAGATTGCTGTTGGGCCTCGATCTCCTGCTCGATGGAGCCAAATCCTTCCCACTGGTCGAATGCGGATAGAATCTTCTCCTTGAGGTCAGGAGTGTAGCCCACAAAGTACGATTTCCAGTTATTGACGCTGGGAGAGCCATAGCTGTCCACTGAACAGGCCCACGATCGCTTGTGTTCGCCCTTCAGTTGGGGCTTGACCCGCACCGCCAGAATGGAGAGGGCGAGGAATCTGTCGCCTCTGGGCTTTTTAGCTCCGGTGGCTGCCCCATACGCCTTGCTCATCTCGCCCTGAAACTTACGGACCACTTCCCCAAAGCTGCCATTGAAGGAGCCTTTGGCAGTCAGGAGCAGGGGACTGTTATGCAGCAGTTGTTTCCCCTTGCTGATGAGGAAAACCAGGTAGCGGGTTTTCAGCACAATTGTGTTGCGATCGTAGCGGGATTTCTGGAAGGGGCCAAGGAACTCTCCACTATCGCGATCGAACATGAGGAGTTTCGACTTTCGCAGGATCAAGAGTCGGGCAATCAAGGAACGGAATCCGACCACTGTTTCTCCGTTTTGAAAGGTTGTGGTGTGAAAGGTCCACTCCTCGTCGGGGTTGAACTCGACGGCTTCCATATTCTCGGAGGTGATGAAGAAACCCGACTGATTGGGGTCCTGGTGGTTGAGCATTTGCAGGTAGGGAAGGGACTCGCGTCCGCTCTCGAACTGCTCAGAGTCGAATTCATCGCGTTCTGATGGAGTGGTTCTGCTTTGAGGGATTGTTTTGGATGTTCTTAAATGGGCCATGATGAAACCTTGGATAAACCATGAAGCGATCGGTGAGTTGGGGCAAGGCTTGAAGCCTCACCCCAATGGAGTTCAGGGAGAGTTTCTAAAACTCGTCAAAGTGAGATTGGGACTGGTAGAAACAGGGGTCGGGGGTATCGACAAAACCCATTGCAAAGTGCTGCTGGGGAGTAGAACGCTGAATCTTTCCGGTCGTGGCATCGGTGGGAAGTTCTTTGATGCCTGCCACATACCCTTCCAGGTACGTTGGGTCGTTGTGTTCTGGCATTCGACCAAACGCAGCATCCGTCTTGCCCTCCAGGAAGTGATCGTAGAGTTCTGCTCGGATGCGGTCCTCCCGTTCATCCCGTTCTTCTGCAAGGCGATCGTGAATAAAAGCCATAATTGGATTACCTCATAGTAGGTGGGGCACCCGATCTGATTGGCGTTAGGCGGGTGCCTTTTTGATGGAGACAAGGATTTGACCTGTCATCGGGGAGGGGCATCAGTCAGTGCCAGCGTTACCCTCTTGTCCGATCGGCCATCTTCTTGCCTATCTATATTATTCATAAATAATAGATAGAAGTCAAGTGTTTGGCTCAATAAAGTGTGAATGAATATTGTGATTTTCGTTGTTTTTCTTCTTTTATTTACGAATAGAATAGACAATAGACTTGCATCTCTGATTCACTAAGGCTTAAGTTAAGGAGGCTATTCGTGTTAAACCAACTGATGCCACCTAAGAAAGATTCAGCAAGCACCAAAGGGAAGCGAACACAAACCAATCCAAAGTCCCTCGCCAACCTGACCCATGAAGGTCGGCCCCAGGCTTATGACCAGCCCAAGGAACGACATGGAATCAGTGTGACGAAGGACGGGTGGGAGGGGTTTTTGTCCCTGGCTGAACAGGTTGGATTGTCGGCTTCTGAACTGGTGGAACTCCAGGGGCGAGGCAAGATTAATTTAGGAATCAAGATCAAAGACCTGTCCAGCAATGAAGCACTGGCCCAACTGGGAGTAACCCCTGCCCAACTAATGGAGATGTCACTGCTGGAGGTGTTGATGGGGCTTTCTGCTTCTCGGTAGGGAAGAAAAATAGTTGAAGTTCCGATTACGGAATTACTGAATCGGCGATCGTTCGGCTCTGAAACAGATGTAGCTGTTGGTTGGATGCGCTGTGAAAAGTCTTCCTGGCTATAATGTTGCGTAACAGTATCAGCCGGTTCTTTCCCCAGATTTTAAGGATGCCATTAATGGTTTCTGTCCGAGTTACATCCCAAATTCAAGTTGAACTCGATCAGTTACTGGATGGAGTGGCTCAACTGGGAACTGCCGATTTAGAAAGATTTGCCGAACAAGTGAATCTGCTCTTAGCACAGCGCAAAGTTGCAAGTTTGTTGGATGCTGAAACCCATCTGCTCAAACAAATTAATCAGGGGCTACCAGAAGCCCTTCAGAGTCGATACAACGAATTGAACATCAAGCTTCGCGCTGAAACCCTAACGGCTCAAGAACACCAAGAATTCCTGTCTCTGATTGACCTCGTAGAACAGGCGGATGCCGATCGCCTCCAACACTTGATTGAACTCGCGCAACTTCGTCAGGTCACCCCGCCTGAACTGATGCAGCAGCTTGGCATCCATCCTCCAGCAGTTTGTCTGGGGCAAAAAAAGGAGAACATCAGTACTGAGTGGTACGGGTATTTCCTTAAAACCTGCTGATGCTTACCCAGTTTGACTGCTGAGGTTGCTGATGCCCTTTATCCCAGGAACTCTTTTCGGCATCCTGGCCCAATCTGAGGCAGGATAAAGCACCATTCCAGAGCCTCAGCAGTCCCCCTCGTTGTCCCAATCCCTTGAGCTTCTAGTCTGCGAAAGAGAAACCGGACTTGTGGGCTGGACAGAGAACGCAGGGACCAGATGGCAGACTGCACATCACGGGCCTTCACCCATCCTCTCCTTCGACTGTAGGCAATTAATGCAGCGATCGCCTCTGCTGAGACTATTGCACCGCCATCCTAAGGAGCCTGATCCCTGACTATGCAGACGTTGATGCTGCGGTGATGATTGCAGACCGAGCACGAAACAGTATTGGTAAGCCCAATCTACCGATGGTCAGTCGGAAAGTCACGCCCAAGCCTGAAGCAACAGGTTGCAAGGAGTCATCACCTGCATTGGTGGGTGAGCCTGGGAACCTAACTGGAAATCGAGAACGAATTGCTGTCACAGTGCAGTTGTCTTTGTTTGAGGACGTTTCCGGGGAATCCCCTTCTATACCGCTTTGCGGTTAGGAGGGGAGGATGTTAATGCTACTGACTGACTAATTCTCGCAATTCATCAATATCCATCGGGATTCCCTGACGTTTTAGATATTGGTTCAGGTTGATCTGAATGAATAGGTCTTTGAGTTCTTCAGCAATCTCTAGCGGTGGATTACCCGATAATGCAATTGCAATTAATTTTTCTGCGGTTTGCAACTCTCCACATTCGATCGCTAAGGAGGCTGCACTGCGGTGAAGTACAGAACGGGTTGGTTCAGCATCAAGGGTACTGGCAATTAAGGCCGCAGCTTGAATTTCCTGTTCAAAGGCTTGGCGTGTTAACTGAGCAGATTGCTCTGACATGCCTCTTAAACGGGCGACGGTTGCTGCTTCGGCTAAGTCCATTGCTTTTTGGTGAAGCGCTTGAATCTCGCTCATGGGAGTATGATTCCTTCGGGATTGTATTTTGCGCTAATAATGGAAATAGGTTGACTGAACTCTACCACAATGATATACGCTGGCAACCCTTGTGCATCTGATACCCGCGTTTGTTCCATTTTCTGTTTGACTCTCGCCTGAATTTGTCCTCGATTTCCTTTCCGAATTCCAGAAACTTCTAAGCGTGCCATTCGCTGAAAGGGCAGCGGAGCAGAAGCATTTTGAGCGCCTAACCAGTAATCAAATCCAGTCCCCTTCCGAGCGCGTTCGATAACTGTAAGATTTGTTAATTGCAAAATCAACAAAAATGCAATTCCATACGCTGCTTGCTCAGTT
>JANRKG010000289.1:0-6600 GCA_033763635.1 Leptolyngbyaceae cyanobacterium bins.59 | reverse complement strand
CCGACTGATGGATTCTTCCAGTTGGCGACGGAGCAGATTATCAATGCCAGTGGAGGGAGCAGGGCGATCGTCCGGGGGGAGTAAGGAATGGCTCGTCATAAGATACCTGAATATCCTTAGCGACCGATCGCCATTGCGTGTAACACATCCCGATCGGTCCCTAAAAGTTGCTTTGTTCCTTCATCATAATAGGCTCCCATCCCCCTACACCCTCCATTCTTAAGCAATTGCTCATTAAATGAATCTGTTGTCTGGGCCGGGAAGCGCTACAGGCGATTTTTGCTAATCAGCCAGTGCAACTCCAACCACAGCCGAGGGGAGGACCATCTGATTTTCGAGAGGGGGTCGCGCACCAGTCGGCTTGCATTGATACAAACCACTTCAGACAGCCCGATATTTTGAGCAATATCGCGCAAAGCATCCAAATGCTCCTGAACGATGCTGACGAGGTTTTCAGAACAGTAAATGGAGATATATTGCAGATCCTTCGGGGGGTTGCCCCAGGAAGAATGAATAATTCTCACATGGCACTGGTGGAGAATGGGGCCGATGCTGGGGTAAAGCTTGGTAAAGATGGTAATGAATTCTTGAATGATGTCTTCGTCGGTAATCATGGTAGTTTTCAGGCCGATCGCTCGGCAGCAATGACGTTGGCAACCCCCTCTGGTAACTCCTCCAGGTCAAAGATGCCGTCGGTGGCCCGCATGGGGGTATTGAAGGTGTAGCTGGGATCACACTCTCCCGTGTCGTAAACCTGAAGCACCCACTTGTCGGGCACTCCTTCAACCCCAATTTCCACCACATACCAGCTTTCTCCGATCATGCGGCTGCTCAGGGGGGTGAACCATTCCCGGTCTTCCTGAGGGACCGCTAAATCGCGCATCAAAAAGTCAAAGGCCAGCATTTCTGCTTCGGCTGAGGTGATTTCCATCGGGATTTTTCCTTTCAGTGAATGATTATTTTCAATGTTCCTTAGAAGGGGTTGTGCAGATCCAATAAACACCAATCCCCTCCTGGGAGGGGTGGCCGTAGGCCGGGGTGGGTCAGGGGAGCAGGCATTCAATTGACCTGCTCTTGCGAAAGCCAAACCCACCCCTGCCCCTCCCAGGAGGGGATTTCGGAAGATCGCCTTTTAGGAGAGGGGGCTGTTCATTGATCTGCACAATTGGATGCAATGGGAAATCAGGTAGATAACTGAGGATACACACCCAATTCTTTCGCTAATTCCCGTGCGACATGCACCAGAAATTTCGCGGCATCCACCTGTCCTTCATGGGTCATCACGGTTGAAATATGAATCAATGTTCGAACAAAGTCTTCATCGATCAAATCAATCTTGGCATTTAAGACATTAGGTTCTTCCCCATTGGGGCACTTTAACAATTCATCGATCAGTTCCAGATACAAGCCTTGTCTTTCATTCGTCATGGGGATCTTCTCCAGATAAGGGAATGTTCACTACTGCATGAGATGCACGGGGGCAACCTTCTAAATCAATGGTTGGAGCCTGGGAAGTTCCCCGAACCGCGACACCCTCGGACAGTCCCACCCAGGCATCAACGACTTCGGTATCAAACCCGACCTCATAGCGATCGTCCACCTGCATCAGGGGCCGCCGAATGAGAAGGGGATTCTGAACCATCAGGGAAAGGGCTGTTGCCGCATCGAGCGATTCGGGAACCACTTCCCCTGCTTTTACCGCCGGAGCGGATCGGTTAAACCAATCCGCGACAGGCCGATCGCCAAAAAACATCCGGAGGCGATCGGGGGTCCAGGGTTCCGTCAGCAGGTTATGCATCTCCAACCGATGCCCCGCCGACTGAAGCAATGTTTTTTGTTTGGTGTTGTTAATACACCCCGGTTTTTCATAGAAATGAATGGTTGCCATTGGTAATTCAAGAAATGGAAATTGCTGACAATCAAAAATTTTTCGCCGTATGGGTCGCATGATTAAATTCAAAACGGCGGGAATGGTGGGTTTCCCCGTAAATGCTAAACGTCAGCGTTGGTTCGTCTCCCAACGCCTCGATCGAATGAATCGCATCTGAGGTGAAACTGATAATGTCCCCGGGTAGAAGAATTAATTCGTCCACCGGGTCAATGCGATCCTTGAATTCAGGGTCTTGAACACGCCGCCAAAAAAGGTTCCGTTCCTCTCCTTTGAGAATGGCAACCACACCCCAATTCCCATGATTGTGAATTGTCGATTTCGTCCCCGGAGCCATATTGGCTGTCTGCACCGTGATCGGAAATCCTACCTCGTCGTACAGCATCCGCACCCCAACGCCCGTTTTTGGGTCCGGGTCTGGATTCTGGGTATAGATCCAGTAGGAATTCGTAATCAACCGCCGCACTAACAACCGTAGAACGGGTAAGGCATCGGCCTCATCGATTGCCCGACTTAAGGCATCCTCAACTTCCGTTAAGAAGCGATGGAGGTAGTAGGGAGTTCGCAACAAATCCCACTCCCGCGCAGGTTTTCCGACCTGCCAATGTCCATCCTCTGTCACCAGCAAATCCCGATATTTCATCGCAACCTGCCCTTTATTCCTCAAAAAATTACAATCAATCCCACTGAGGCATCGAAAAATCTATTCCTCATCTTCATCGGGAGGCGCATTCAGAATATTCAAAATGACATCTCCCCCAAACTCTTTGCCATCGATCGCACTGACCTGATTGGCAATTTCCCTGGCCTGTGCCACCGCTCCCAGTCTTGCCAGGATCAGACCGGACGCGGAATAAGCACTCAAATATAACCGAATGGTAGACTCTTCTCGCCGACTTGTCAGAATGGGGTAAAGCTGTTCCCATGCTTCCGGCAACTGTTCTGAGGTGCGGACTAGATGTAAAACTTTTTGGGCAACCTGGAGGGCTAACGGATCATTCCGTTTATAAAAGAAATACCGATAAGCAGAGACCAGAACATCGGGATTGTCCCCTGCTTTTTCCAGTGCTTGATTAATATAATCTGCGGAAGTTTGAGTGTCTTCCCAGTGGGCGGCTGCCAACTGTAACAGGGATTTCACCTCTGCTGAAACGTTATACCAGGAGAGGGCAGGATGGGAAGTGACTGTGGAGCCTGAAACGGTTTCGGCTGAGAACGATTGAAGGGATAAGGTGTCTAATGAGTGACTCACGGAAGGTCTCCCGGATAAGGATGAGGGTTGGGTCGTGCCAAAAAATATTTTGCTAAATATTTATCTTTGGTAATGGGTTTAGAAAAAGCGCGGCCCAACCAGCGAGAGACTTCAATCCTGAGGTCTAATCTTCGATTTGAATGTCTCCCGATCGAATCTGAGCTTGAATCTCATTGAACAATTCGCACTCTGCGGGAGTCACTTTTTTATCTTTGTAAAGGGCTTGCATTAAAGTGTCTCGTTCCTGGCGAGACAGACAGCGATCGGCTAGAACACGCTTAATCAAGGCACGGATTTTTTCTAATCCTTCTGGGTTTTGGGAAGAAGCATCAAAAACAGAACTAAATTCAACTTGCATACGCCACCTCGTTGATGGGATTTTGTCAGGGAACGGGAAATCGCTTCCCTGACATTAGGATTCCCAACCGTTCCTACGCTTGCGTTAGAAGGTAAAGAAGTGCAAACAAAACAATCCAGATGATATCTACGAAGTGCCAGTAAATTTCAGCCATTTCAATTCCCACATGCTTGGTGGAACCGTAATGACCTGCACGGCGCGATCGCCACAGCACCCCCAGGATCAACAATAGCCCCACAAAAACGTGCAGACCGTGAAATCCAGTCATCAGGTAGAAACAGTTGGAGAAGATATTCTCCGTCAGACCATAGCCCAGGGTCATATATTCATACACCTGCCCCCCCAGGAAGATGGCTCCCATCAGGGCCGTGACGGCATACCAGAGGCGCATCCCGTTCACATCATTTTTCTTGATGGCAGAATCGCCCATGTGAATCACGAAACTACTGGACACCAGAATAATGGTGTTGATCGTAGGGAGGAACAATTCTACTTCCGTTCCTTCCGGGGGCCAAACCGCCGCCCCACCCCGCAGGAGCAGGTAGGTGGCAAAGAACCCGCCAAACATCAGGGATTCCGAAGCCAGGAAGATGATTAACCCCAAAACCCGCAAATCAGCATGTTCTTCATGGGCATGGCTGACCGCTGGAGTTGTAGCAGAAAACTCGGTTGTTTCGATTGAACCTTGCATAAGTTTCAGAGTAAGTAAATAAAAAACAATGAGGGGATTGGGAATTGGGAATGGTTTCGTTCTCCATGTCCCATTCCCCATCACCCATTACCCGTTCGCAGAAACAACCGATTCCGCGATCGCTTCCTCGTGGTATTCACTCATCCCATAATCGTAGGGACCGTGAGTGACCACAGGCAGAACTTCCCAGTTCTCAATCAGGGGAGGGGAACTGGTCGTCCATTCCAGGGTTAACGCATTCCAGGGGTTATCCGATGCCCTGGCTCCCGCAGCCCAACTCCATACCATATTGATGAAGAAGGGAATCACAGAGGCCGCCAGGATGAAGGCTCCATAGGTCGAGAGATGGTTGAGAAAAGTGAACTGGGGATCATACATCGCCACCCGGCGGGGCATGCCTTGCAGACCCATTTCATGCATCGGCAGGAAGGTCAGGTGAGTTCCCACGAACGTTAGGGCAAAGTGAATTCGCCCCAGGGGTTCGTTCACCATTCGACCTGTGATTTTGGCGAACCAGTGGTAAATCCCAGCATAGATCCCAAAGACAGAGCCACCAAACAACACGTAATGGAAGTGCCCGACCACGTAATAGGTATCGTGGACATGCAGGTCAAAGGGGGCAGTTCCCAGGGTGACACCGCTCAGGCCACCAACGACAAACATGGACAGCAGACCGATCGCAAATAACATGGCACTGGTGTACCGGATCTTGCCACCCCACAGAGTTGCCACCCAACCGAAGATCTTCACCCCCGTTGGAACCGCCACAATCAAAGTAGAGATGGTAAAGAACATCCGCATCCAGCCAGGAGTACCGCTTGTGAACATGTGGTGAACCCACACGAACAAACCGACGACACAAATTGCCAGACTGGAATAGGCGATCGCCTGATAGCCAAAAATCGGCTTTCGGGCATGAACGGGAATGACCTCCGACATGATCCCGAAAATGGGCAGGATCATCAGGTACACTGCTGGGTGGGAATAGAACCAGAACAGGTGTTGGTAAATCACCACGTTCCCCCCCGCATCGGGCCGGAAGAAGGAAGTGCCAAAGTTGATATCAAACAATAACAGCACCAACCCAGCCGCCAGGACGGGAGTAGAGAACAGAGCCAACACCGACGTTGCCAGGGTTGCCCAGCAGAACAGGGGCACCTGATTCAACTTCATACTGGGAACCCGCATCTTCAAAAGGGTCACGATGAAGTTCAGGGAACCCAGAATCGAGGAAGTCCCGACCAGCACAATGCTGAGAATCCAGAGGGATTGGGCATTGTTCGCGGTGATCAGGCTCAGGGGAGGGTAGGCCGTCCAACCGGATTGGGAACCCCCAAAAAAGAAACTGGCAAGCAACAACGCCCCCGCGGGTGGGTTCAGCCAGAAAGCGATCGCATTCAGCTTCGGAAAGGCCATATCCCGCGCCCCGATCATCAAGGGCACCAGGAAGTTCCCAAAGCCCCCGATCGCCGCTGGCACCACCCACAGGAAGATCATGATCGTTCCGTGATTGGTCATGAAGGCGTTATACAGGCTGGGGTCCAGAAAATCGGAATCAGGCGTGTACAACTCCGCTCGGAGGGCAACCGCCATCAGGCCCCCAATCAGGTAGAAGAAAAATGCCGTCACAAGATACTGAATTCCAATGACCTTGTGATCGATGTTGAAGGTGAAATAGTCGTACCACTTCCAGGCTTTATGGGGGATGGAAGTTTCGGCAGCCACCGCGATCACAGAAGATGTATCCGGGGAAGAAGTTCTGATCTGCTCCATATCTCTCGTCAGTGAAGATTGTTGAAATCTGAATGGATTTTTAATGCTGATGCAATTGAGCCAACACCGTCGAATTCATCCCCATCTCATGGGTATAAGGGGATAGGAAATCATCGGGAGATTGCTCAACTGGATTGGCGGCGATCGTCTGGTTTAGCCCGTGCTGTTGGGCAATCTGACTTTCCGCCAGCCAGGTTTCGTATTCTTCCGGGGTATGGACAATGACGTTACTCCGCATCCCCCCGTGATAAGCCCCACAGAGTTCGGTGCAGACAATGGGGAAGGTTCCGGTCTTGGTCGCAACGAACCGAAGTTCTGTCGGCAGACCGGGGATCACATCCTGTTTCAAGCGAAACTGGGGCACCCAGAAGGAGTGAATGACATCCTGGGCCGAGAGGTTAATCTTCACATCCTTACCGATTGGAATATGAAGTTCTCCGGTGACAAGGCCGCTATCGGGATAGGTGAAGATCCATGCGTATTGCATGGCGGAAACATCAACCGTCAGGTCCGGAGACTGGTTTCCTTCTAGCAACGTCGCACCGATGCCGTAGGTCGTGGCAACGGCAGATGTGGGTTCAGTCGGAAGGGGATCGGTCATGGAATCCATCATGGAGTCTGCCATGAGGGGAGCGGCG
>JANRKG010000288.1:0-11331 GCA_033763635.1 Leptolyngbyaceae cyanobacterium bins.59 | reverse complement strand
TGATTGAGAGAGGATTTTCAAATCCTATATAAAGCAACAGTAATTTTTAGTTACACCGATCTAGATGTATTAAAAAATACAGTTCTTAGAATCAAAGGTGAAAGTTTAAGTTATTATAAATAATTTAAAATATACATTGGTTTATGATGCTTATCATTTTAATCCTTACATGAAGTAATGGGAAAAATAAAACCTTTTTACACTAGATATCATTACAAGAAAACAAGAAGAAGTAACAGAATACAAATGAAGGACGTAGTTTTTCAAGAACTCTTGAGACAGTATTAATACTTATTAATGATTCCAATTTGGCTTCATTTTATAGCACTCAGTAGGTGAGGTGAAATACAAGCAAACTAATTCAACGGGAATGCGCGAAGTTCATTGCTTGGCAATTTTTCTAGACATGCTGAGTTGCATTCCGCTCAACCCAATATTAATTAAATACTATTGGAAATATTGACTAAGCTAATCTCCTGCCTACTAACATTAAGAGATTAGCTTTTGGCTTAAGGACAGTATCTTTTTGGTTCTCTAGGTTTTCTGTGATTTCGTAACCTGCTCTGCTGACCAACGCAATATTCCAGGTAACATTTGCAGTTGCTTCTCTCACCAACTTATCTGCTACAAACATCAGCACATATAGATATATCCTTAAGTATTCACCTTATAGATTGGACGAGAATCTATACAGTTTCAGTATCCTGATCTTTCACCATGTCTGGCTAGAAAGGGGAAACTGAAGAATTTGAAGGATCTTTTCCTTAGTGGTGCAGAAAACTTTTTCAAGCCTATTTTAAACAGACGTACCACAGGCTCAAACCTCGTATTTCCGTTGATTTTTGGTTGATTCTCAATAATCAATCTTGTTAGGAATAACGAGTTTACTGAGTTTCAGGAGTTTTCTGCACCACTAAGGGATCTTTTCTAAGAGATTTTGTGCGATTTCCCATTCATTGCTGACGGCAATCGAGCCATTCCTCACCGTCTAATTGGGTTGACAAAATGGATTAAGGGCATCAACGCTATCCTTATATCAGGATTCAGAAGGTTGAGACTATCAAGGGATAAACGTTTAGGACGGATTCAGGACATTTTTGATTGCTTTCACTGAAAGCAAACTTCCTAAGATCTGATATCTCCATTTTTAACGGGACTGACGGGGCTCGAACCCGCAACTTCCGCCGTGACAGGGCGGTGCTCTAACCAATTGAACTACAGTCCCTCGTTGAGCGCAATTTCCATTCTGCCCAAGGGAAGGAGTTTTGTCAAGCAATTTTTTCAAATTAGTAAGGGCAGGGTTCTGGATGAGTCATCTCCACCGTCGATCCCGATTCAGATGGATCTGTCAGGAACTCCACTAGCCAATCTTTCAGGTGACGCATCGCCCGACAATCATCCTCGTTATAACGCAGGATTAACTCCAGGTAACTTCGATCACCCGTCTCTAGCCACTGGTCATACCAGCAAATTGCCTGGGCGCCACTGCCATTCGGATCACGCCACTCAAAACCCATCCAGCGAACGATCGGTTTTAAGGCATAACTTTCGACAGGCAGGACAACCGCACGAGTGACCCGTTCATGGAGGTCCACAAAGCGAGACCGGAGAGACCGGAGGAGAGACTCGGACAGACCATAGGTATAAGCGAGGCGTTCGATCGTCTGCAACTCGTAGGGGCAGAAGTGGTAAATCGGGGCTGTAGGGTAACGCCAGACCAGATCGAGAAATTGCTGCCAGACCTCTGGTTCATTTTCCGGTTGCTTTGCCAGAAGGGGATGAAAGGTTTCTGCACCCGTGCGGCGATCGACCACCAGAATGCCATGCAAGTAAGCCAGATTGAGTTCTGGTTCCGCTTCAATGTCAAAGTACAATTCCACCTCTGCGGTCGGCAGATCTTGCGCCAACTGAAATTCCACATCTGAACGCACCAAAGCCCGATTCTCTAGAGAGGATCGGGCCTGAAAAACCAGTTTATGAGCGATATCAGCGTTAAACCCCGGAAAGGTTTCCAGCACATCCGGCGGCGTGGTGGCCAGGGCTGCGACGGTAGTTAATCCTTTGGCCTTCAGATGAGGATACCGACTGGCAGTGACACCAGGAAGCAACGAGAGATGTTCAGTGGATTGGGCGATTGTATAACACTGGCTATACCAGGAACACAGGTTACAGCGATTGCGAGCGATAAAGACCTCTGGAGCGTCTGGAGCCGCCAAAGTTGCAATACACTCCTTCAAAAGCGTTTGCATGGGAGGCACGGTTTTCCACAAATCCACTTCGTAAGTGCCTTTCTCCCGCAGTAACAGATAGGCTGTTTCAGCCCATTCTTCCTGAATGTCCGCCAATACATGGACATCAAAAGCAGCCATGAATTGATACTCTAGCTTTGGACGTTTACCCAGCTTAATTTCCGCAGGTATGTAGATCCAGTCTCCCCAACGGGATTGTCCGGGCTGACGAATCAGCAGGTCAGGTTGACTCAGCAG
Source organism: Leptolyngbyaceae cyanobacterium bins.59 (assembly GCA_033763635.1). Taxonomy (GTDB): domain Bacteria; phylum Cyanobacteriota; class Cyanobacteriia; genus JANRKG01. Next base: position 8,845 of record JANRKG010000288.1, on the reverse strand, counting down.
CAGAACATCGGGCGTTTCCTGGGCCAACAGCACCCCTCGGTGGATACACTCAACCCCCTCTTGCATCAAACGCACCGTCGCCTGAAACCCAGACTCCCAGTCGTCTTTTGGATAGTCTGGCTGTTGCCAGTTCCATTGGGAGAGAACCCGTTTACGGTGGGTTCCACTGTCTTGAATAAGCTTCAAGAGGTAGTCGCTGGGAGGGTCGCGCTGATCTTGATCGCCAAACACATCCAAAAAGGCTCGACGATTACACCGTTGAAAGTAGAGCAGGAGTTCCGCAGTCAGCAACAACATGCCTTAACGCTAACAGGAAATTGTCTCAGTTGCAGCTTTTCGGTATTTACACTTATGTAGCTTTTGGGTATTTACACTTATGCTTAGTGTGGATATGTTGCCAAACATAACAAAGTGTGGGTCGTATGGTCAGGGAGGTTAGGGAGGCCAGTATGGAGTGCAACAGGGAGTGCAAGAGTCAGGCAAATTGCAAGGCGATCGAGTTTCCCTCCACCGTGATGGAGATGATGACTCAACTTGAAATGGATGACAACACTTTTCAAGCAATGGTCGTGGAATTGGTGGAATTGGAACTCACCCGACGGCAGCGAGAACAGACTCGAAGGAGAGCCTGGGCCGCTCAACACCGGATTACTGCCAGACGGACTACCCTTAAGGTAATCTAAATTTAACTTCAATTCAGGGTGCAATCTGCATGCAGAACCCTCCTTTCCAGCCTTCCGATGCCCCACTGGGGGCCGCAGGTTCCCCTGGCGAACCCCTCCGGGATGCCTCTGGCGATGGTGCAGCACCGCTCTCAATTGAACGCCATCGAAAGCAATTTCCAGCCCTGACAGAGAAGGTTTACCTCAACTACGGAGGGCAGGGTCCATTGCCCTGGACTGCGATCGATGCCATGCAACAGGCAACGGAATACCTGCAACAAATTGGGCCGTTTTCTGAAGCCGCAAACCTCTGGATCATGGAGGAAACTCGCGAACTGCGGGCGGCGATTGCTGGAGAATTGGGAGTCGCTGCCGAGACGATCGCCCTCACGGAGAATGTATCTGTGGGTTGCAATATTGCCCTGTGGGGTCTGGACTGGCAACCCGGTGATCACCTACTCCTGTCGGATTGTGAACATCCCAGTGTGCTGGGAGCCGTACAAGAACTTCAGCGACGGTTTCACATTCAGGTTTCGACTTGCCCCTTGATGGCAACGTTAAATGGGGGAGATCCAGTCGCCGTGATTGCCCGGGCCCTTCAACCTAAAACCCGTCTCGTAGCCCTCAGTCATATCCTCTGGAATACGGGCCAGGTTCTCCCACTTAGAGAAATTGTCGCTGTCTGCCATGACTATCGAGGCGATCGGGGTCCAGTGCGGGTTCTAGTCGATGCGGCCCAATCCGTCGGAGTCCTTCCTCTAAATCTGGCAGACTTGGGGGTCGATTTTTATGCCTTCACGGGTCACAAGTGGTGGTGTGGGCCAGCGGGAGTCGGTGGCCTGTACATCCATCCCGAAGCACTAGAGGGGTTACATCCCACCTTCATCGGTTGGCGCGGCATTACAGCCACACCCCAGGGTGACCCAATCGGCTGGAAAACGGGAAGTTGGCGGTTTGAGGTTGCCACCTCGGATTACTCTCTGTACTCTGGTCTCGGAGCCGCGATCGTCACCCATCAACAATGGGGCTTACCGGAAGACGTTTACACTCGTCTGAAATCCCTCAGTGGTTGGCTTTGGGAAAAACTACAAACCCTACCAACCGTAAGCTGCCTGAAGCAGGAACCCCCGGAGGCAGGATTAGTCTCTTTTCAAATCACAGGCTATGATCAAGCCTCCTATGGGCAGGTGCATCAAAAGCTGGTGAGATTTTTAGAATATCAGGGGATCATGGTTCGCACGATTCGCCACCCCGATTGCGTCCGAGCCTGTGTGCATTACCTGACGACGGAAGCCGATCTTGACCGACTCGTTACGACGATCGCTGCCTTTCAATTGGAGTGAGGCCCTATGTCCCGCCCCGTTCTCTATGTCGCGATTACCAATCACGGATTTGGTCACGCAACTCGAACTGCCTCCCTAGTGGCCGAAATTCAGCGGCTGAACCCCGACATTTTGATTGTGATGGTAACAACGGCTCCCCGTTGGCTACTGGAATCCTACATTCCTGGTCATTTTATCCACCGTCCTCGTGGGCTAGATGTCGGTGTGGTGCAGGGAGACAGCTTCCAGATGGATTTGCCCACTACCCTTGAAAAACTCCAGCAGATCCAATCCCAACAGGAGGCGATCGTCGCGGCGGAAGTCAGTTTTATTGAACAAAATCAGGTAGGGCTGATTCTGGCAGACATTCCTCCGCTGGCAGCATTGATTGCGAAAGAAGCCCGAATTCCGTGCTGGATGGTCAGTAACTTTGGCTGGGATTTTATCTATCAAGCCTTCGGGCCTGAGTTTGCAGAAGTCACTGCCTGGATTCAAAACTGTTTCAGCCAATGCGATCGGCTCTGGCGGTTGCCGTTCCATGAAGCAATGCCAGCGTTCCCCAACATCACGGATGTGGGCCTGACGGGAGGGACTCCCAATGCTGATCTCGAAGAGGTACGTCAGAAACTAGGGTTAAATGCACCACCCGATCGCACTGTTTTGTTAACCTTTGGTGGGCTAGGACTGGAGCGCATTCCCTACGAAAACGTGCAGAAATTTCCGGACTGGCAATTTCTCACGTTCGATCGCCATGTCCCCGAACTACCCAATCTCCTTCAGGTGTCAGGGCAGGCTTATCGTCCTGTGGACTTAATGCCCCTCTGTGGGCAGGTCGTCTGTAAGCCTGGATTTAGCACCTTTGCCGAAGCTGTCCGGGTCGGAGTCCCCATTGTCACCCTGACCCGCACCGATTTTGCGGAATCCAAGCTGCTTTTAGAAGGAATTCAAGATTACGCCCACCACCGAATTCTCAATAATCCAGATTTCTTTCACGGAGACTGGAGCTTCTTGCGGGAATTCCCCCTTCCCCCTCGAAGAACCGATGGCGTGAAAACGGATGGAAATGAAGTCATTGCGAGGGCGATTGTGGATTATTTCCAGTCAAAGGACAAAGAATTTTAAGAAACCCCTCACCGACTTCCACCTCCGTAGGGGAAACTTCGGTGAGAGGTATTGAGGCCAACACAACTGGCGATTCAATGATTAGATTGCTTTGGCGCGGCGACCGAGGAACGCAAAGGCACTCAATCCAATCAGGGCGAGGGTCGCAGTCGGCTCAGGCACCGATCGAGCCGCCAGACCAATGATTGGGCGATCACTGCCGATCGTTCCCAGAACCGTAGCAGCCCCTGTATTACTTGAGGCGAGATCAATATTGATGCCGTAGAGGGTGAAACCGGAAGCAGCAAAAGCAGTATTCGCAACAGTGTTTCCATCCAGGGTCGTTAAGATATCGAACCCTCCAGTGGGGCCAAAATCAACATTCAGGGGGCCAACGGCAAAAAGTTGCCCTGAGTTAGGGGAAGGATTTTGGGCTGGAAAGTTAACCCCTCCCTGTCTCACCAGAAGGTCCAGGTTCGCATCAATGCCAAACAGAGTTGTCTGGGTGACTCCAGGAAAATTGTTGGTGTAGGCAACCGCTGCGATAGCTGGATCAGCCACTGGATTTCCAGCGACCAAAGAATACGTCAGGGGTGCATCGGGGGCATTTGCTCCCGTTCCACCCGTATTGGGGTTCAAACGAGTGTTTTGATTTGCATCACTGACGACCCGGATCGCATCGGGAACGGGATTGAAGTCTACTCCAAATGAAGTTCCATTGAGACCAGGGGTGAAGGCCGTAGCACCCACGAGAGTTGCCGCTCCGGTTTCTGAGATGGTGTACACTCGGCTACTGCTACCAAGTGCAAATAGCTGGCCTGTCCTGGGTCGAAAGTCAATACCCACTAATGTTTCACCCGGTTGAAGTTGGCTGACTTCCAGACTCACAGTATTAATCGGATTGGCAGGATTGAAAAAAACCAGCGTATTGTTGTCTGTTAGCCCCACGAGTTCAATGGTGGCAGCAGTCCCAGGGCTACTGATGAACAGATTGCCCAGGGTTGCCGTTGTGAGTGCAGCCAGGATGATACTAGATTGCTTTAATTTCATAAGACGCTTCCAGTTACTTATAGTTCACGAAATGGTGTGAATCAGTGACGCAAATTCAACCCAAGTACGTGGCCCTACTGGAAACAGATGCAATCATGCCTGGGCTTCACACAAACTTTATATTAGTCTTTGATAGATTCACGGGTTTTAGAGATTGGCTCACCCAAAGCCAGGATGCCGGGAACGATCGCCCTAAAGGCCCAACACAGAATAACTGCCAAAAATCTTCAAAGTCTCCGTATAAGAAGCAAGTTCTGTCAGAGCAGCCTGGACTAACGGTTCCTGGGTGTTTGCTTCTAAATCCATAAAGAACAGGTAGTCTCCTAACGATCGCTTGGTCGGGCGGGACTCAATTCGGCTCAGGTTGATGTTGCGATCGGCAAAGATTTGTAAGGGCTTCACAAGGGCACCCGGAACGTTCGCCCTGACGCTGAAGGCCAGAGAGGTGTAACAGCCTCCTGGAGAAGGAGTCTGGCTTAAAACCCAGAAGCGGGTGCAATTGTCGGGATAGTCATTAATAGAGTGGGCCAGAATGGGAAGCTGGTAAAGCTCCGCTGCCCGCAGGGAAGACACCGTTGCGAGGGTGGGGTCTGCTTGCAAGTGCTCCAAAGCTTCGGTGGTGGAATTGGCAGGAATGAGTTGGGCCTGGGGTAAATGCTTTTGCAACCAACCCTGACACTGGGCAAGCGCCTGGGGATGGGAATACACCGTTTGCACCTGCTCCAGGGATAGGGCGTAGGACAGGAGAGCATGGGAAATCGGGAGCACCAACGCCCATTGAATTTGCAAGTTTCCCAATTGCCATAAGGCATCCAGGGTCATCGTTACGCTGCCCTCGACCGAGTTCTCTACAGGAACAACCCCCCATTTGACTTCCCCCTGGAAAACCGCCTGGAGGGTCTGCCCAATGCTGGGATAGGGACACAGGTAGGACTCCTGCCCGGTTTCCTGTTTCAGCCAGTTGGCACAGGCGATCGCAGCAGCTTCGGCGTAGGTTCCAGTTGGCCCCAAATGGGCAATTGATACGGCACTCATAACTTCCTGCTAGACACCTAAAAAGAATAAAGGTCAATCATTATTACTTAGTAATTCTTCTTATTTTTCTCAGGGAATGAATCTGGTGTGATCTTTCCCCATCATCTATCTTTTGCGGCTCTGAATCGAGACATACAATTTCTATCGTCGGTTGTACGGTATTCTGGTTCAAAGGATTCGCCTGAATTTCGAAAGTATTTCTTAAAATTAGTTCATAATCATTTAGAGTTGGCTGCAATCCCATGATGCCTACCCGCTTTACCGCTTCCCAACCCGTTGAGATGACGGTTCAGGATTCTCCTGCACCGATACAGCATTATTTACGCCAACCCCACCGATTAGTAAATGCCTTGTTTGATCCATCTCGCACCGAATCTCTGGGGGAAGACTGTTTTCGTTTAAAGCTGCGGCCTCTGGCATTTCTGGCGCTGAGCATTCAACCCATTGTGGACTTAAAGGTGTGGGCAGATGCCGATGGTACGGTACATGTGAAATCGATCGCGGCTGAAGTGCGGGGATTAGACTCCCTCAACCACAACTTTAAGCTGAATTTGCAAGGTCAACTAAAACCCCGATTGATCCGTAACCTCGTGCATTTGGAAGGACGGGCGGATTTAGAGGTACAGGTAGATTTGCCCCCCGTTCTGTGGTTCACCCCCCGCCCTTTGTTAGAAGCAACGGGGAATGGTCTGCTGAAAAGTGTGCTGATGACGATCAAGCAACGGTTAAGCCATCAATTGTTAGCAGACTATCGCCGCTGGGCGGCTGCGGAGGGCCGATCGCGCCCCTATGCCCAAGATCCACTCCTCTCTCCCAACAGAGCCACTCTCTAAGGTGAGTCTTAAAGAGAGTTCACTGAGGAGATGCCCTTCGGTTACGCTCAGGGCACCAGGCGGGTTTCGGCTTCGCTCAACCCGCCCCCTCAGCCCGGAATTAACGGCAGGGTGCAAACGATCGTCGATGTAAGGGGGTCGGTCCATAGGTCTCCAGGGCACGACGATGACTTGCCGTGCCATATCCCTTATTCGTTGCCAAATCGTACTCTGGATAACACCGAGCCAGACGGATAATCAAATCATCGCGCCACACTTTCGCCACAATACTGGCAGCGGCAATCGCCAGGGAAAGCCGATCCCCCTGAACAAGGGTTTGCTGGGGAATTCCCAGATGGGGAATGGGCTGGTTGCCATCAATGAGGCAATAATCAGGAGTGACAGATAATTTCAAAACCGCCCGTTTCATTGCCAGCAGAGAAGCCTGGAGGATGTTGAGGCGATCGATCTCACGCACAGAAGCAATACCGACTCGATAGGCCAAGGCAACCGTGCGGATCTGCTGGGCCAAGTGGGTGCGGCGTGCGGGAGAAAGCTGTTTACTGTCCGTCACCCCAGCGGCCTTTAAGTCGGATAGCACCGCTGGGGGCAAAATGACCGCAGCCGCAACGACAGGGCCGAAGAGACATCCCCGGCCCACTTCATCCACACCCGCAATTCGGCCCCCACCTTCGAACAAGGTAGGGGCTTCGAGCAGGGTGAGCTGATTGATCATCATTGCCCTGAGACTATTCGCCGTCGGTTGCAGACGATCGCCGCCGCCGTCGTCGGGTGACGGGTTCAGAAGGGGAGGGTTCCGGGTCAGCCTCTACTTCTACAACAGGCAGATCCCTAGCAGCAAACACTTCTGGCTCTGGAGAAATTGCAGATGGCTCCTCTAAGAAATAGGGTTCTGAGGCTTCAGAAGTCGAGGGTTCTGTAAATTCCAGTTGTTCCACAACTGGAAGCACTGGCTTTTCTCCGGGTAGCACAACCGCCACCATTGCTGATTTGGGATCAACTTCCCGCTCCACCATTACCAGGGGTGAAACCCCCATCCACGAGTAAACATCCTGTTCTTCGGGAGTCATCTCGACGGTAATCACTTCTAAAGGTGGAGCCGAGGGCTTACCTCCCTCCCGACGAGAAGGTTTACTCCGTTCGCCCCTCCGAGACGACCATCCTTCCCGGTTTGTCACTTCTTCCGGGATGGGATACCCTTCCGGTTCACTAAGTTCAGGGCGAGCGCTTTCACGAGGACGAATTCCCTCTCTCGGAGGCAGGGTGTCTGGCGAATGCTCATCGATCGTCACTCCATTCCCGTAGCCTTCCCCTCTTCCCCGCTTACCCGTCCAGGGAGCCTCTGGCCGCCCCTCACTACCCGGTTTACCATCTCGACGACGGCGACGACGACGATTCCCTGCTCCTCCACGATCGGCGTATCCGCCATATCCCATTTCCGTATCCAGGGCTTCATCCCCTTCCTCCAGATCCAAACTCTCCTCTGGAGGTGCTTGCCAGGGGGCTTCTGGTTGGGCTGGAACGGGAGGCGCAAACGCAACGGCTGGATCGTAAGGCACTGCATCGCGGGAGCTGACATCCCGACTCCGATGGCGCGATCGGCCTCCCCCATCCTGACCTGGGCCTCTGCCCCGTCTCCCATAAACAGATTCTGGAGCGTAGCCAGGAGATTCCACCCGGCCTCGAACGGCGGTCTCTGCTCCGGCGTACTCTCGTGAGGGTAAGGCATCGGGATCGTCCACACTCTCTTCCCGCGCCATTTCTCCCGGAAGGTGAACCAGATGCCCCATGCCACCACAAGTTGGGCAAGACCGACCGAACAATTCGTAAATATTTTGGCCCTGACGCTTCCGGGTCAATTCCACCAGACCCAATTCCGTCAACTGGGCAATTTGGGGACGGGCTTTGTCCGCGCGCAATGCCTTGTTGAATTGCTCCAAAACCTGCAACTGATCACGCCGCTGGTCCATATCAATAAAGTCAACGATGATTACCCCCGCCAGATTACGGAGACGCAGTTGACGGGCAATCTCAACCGCCGCTTCACAGTTGGTCCATAACACCGTTTCCCGTGCCGTGGCCGATCGCGTAAAAGACCCAGAGTTCACATCAACCACCGTCAGAGCTTCTGTTGGCTCAATAATGATGTAGCCACCCGACGGCAAATCGACTCGTGGCTTCATCGCCTCCCGAATCGCCGCATTCACCCGGAAGTATTCCAGAATCGGTGCCCGCTCCCGGTGATGATCCACCAGCACCCCCTGTGGCGTGCGGCCCCCACTCCAATTCATCAAATGCTGTTTGACCCGCTTGAGACCCGTGTGGGAGTCCACCACAATTCGGTTCACGTCCCCCGTGTACATGTCCCGCAGCACCCGCTGAATAAAGTCGTCATCCCGATTCAGGAGGGCAGGAGCACGGCTGGTTGCAGCTTCCTGTTGCACCGTTTCCCACTGGCGCAGCAGGGTTTCTAAATCTTCAATAATCGCCTCTTCCGCTACGCCTTCTGCTTCCGTCCGCACGATCATGCCCATCCCCGCAGGCTTGATCAGGATTGCCAGGGCACGCAGACGGTTGCGTTCATTTTCACTACGAATATGGCGAGATAGATTCACCCCTCGACCAAAGGGCATCAGCACCAAATAGCGTCCCGGCAGGGTAATTTTTCCGGTTAACCGGGGGCCTTTATTTCCAGTCGGCTCCTTCATCACCTGCACCAGCACCTTTTGCTGCGGGGAAAGGAGTTCTGTAATGGAGCCACCAGATCGCTTTAAGCGCAGGGGGCCCAGGTCATCGGCGTGGATAAATCCATTCCGCTCCGAATCTCCAATATTGACAAACG
>JANRKG010000287.1:0-9964 GCA_033763635.1 Leptolyngbyaceae cyanobacterium bins.59 | reverse complement strand
TTTTCCCGGATGTTATCCATCGCTTGTTTACCCTGCCCCGAAAGGACATGGGTTCGAAGTTCCTTTTCTTTTCCGGCTCGTTTCAGGGCGATCGTTTCTGCTAAATCATTAAATTTACGTTGGATGAGAACTTCTAATTCTTCTAACCGCCTCACCTGTTCCGGGTTATCTGCAACTAACCTTCTCAATTGATCCAGTTCTTGCTGATAGATCTTTAAACTTCCCAGATACGGCTCTAAAAAATTCTCCTTACCCGTGTAGAGAAATCCCCGTTGGCCTGTCTCTGCATTGACCACAATCTTTTCTAATTGATTGATATCTGCTTTGACTTCGTTTGTATGGGAGACCCAACTCACCGTTTCAACGAGTCTGGCAACACTGAATCGAGTTGCAACTCCAATCCCAACCATTAAAAGCAGAATCGCTCCAAACCCGGCTGGAACAATCCGGCTGAGTCGGTATAAATTGCCCTGTCTGCCCTCAAGCGATTGACTCATGACGATTTTCTTCCCTAACTACACCTGCTGATCTACGGTAAGTTCACTTTGGGTGAGAACTTTACTTAAATCGAGAATGGTCATCATGCGATCCCCATAGGCTGCCGTTCCTCTCAGGTAATCCCTGCCCTCAGCCTGAACGGTTGTCGGCAAGGGTTTAACCTCCGACGTTTTCACATAAACGACATCCAACACCTCATCGACCGTGACTCCAGCAATCACATCCTCTACCTGGGCAACGATCGCCTTACCTTTCCGATTGGTAGGAGCATTCGCCTGTAATACGGGGCTGAGATCGACCAGGGTAACGATTTCCCCGCGCAGGTTCATATTGCCGACAATGTGGCTGGGGCAGCAGGGCACGGGGGTGACACGGGAAATATCAGTAAACTCTCTCACAACGGACAAATCCAATCCAAAATACTCCCCATTCATACCCACGACGGCCAGGGGCATCGATCCCGCAAAATTTTGTTCTTCTGAGCGTTGCCTTAAGGCTTGCGCCCGTTGCTGAAAAGTAACCTGATCTTGCGGGGAAGCACTTTCCCAAAAGTTTATTCGGGAGGAAAGGGAATCGGCCGAACCGACCGATTCTGTTTGCGAGAACTGGGTGGCGTGAATCAGATTTTGGGTGTGAAGCAGGGTAATGATTTGCCCTTCCAGACGAGCAATTCCAGCTACCAGGGGCGATCGGCTAACCTGCTCCCGACCGTAGGACAAATCGGTTTCAATGAGACCCTCATCAATTTCTTGAACATCATGAACCTGATTGACGATGATCCCACCGAATCCGTCTTCCCATTTCAGAATAATGATGCTGTCTTCTACGGAATAGTTGTCGGTGGGCCGCCCCAGGCGTAGATTGAGATCCATCACAGGCAGGATTTGCCCACGCAAATTGAGGATTCCCACAATATCAGGAGGGGCTTCGATCGCGGTTGTCAGTTCGGGCAGATAAATAATTTCCCGGACTTTCTCCGTTGAGACTCCATAGGTTAGACCATGCAGACTAAAGATCAGAAATGATTGGCTGTCCATCGCTGCCTTCCGCTTGAGTGCATCCTGATGCCAATCTTCCCATCCGTATCTTTACGTCTCCAGGGCACTTGTACGGACAGATTCATTCATACTTCGCAATACCCGTAATTCCCCAGGCATTTATCCCGAATCTACGAATTATTTCTCAACATTGTCTGTAGATTTTGCAGTAATTCCCCGACGGTTACGTTGCGTCCTTCGTCTACCTGGGCCTCCGTTGGGAGCCGCTGCAATTGCTCGATCGCTGTCTGCTGCATCTTTTTCGCCCTGTTTCGATCGCCCTCCTGCTCATACAACAACCCCAGATCTACATAGGCCATGATTCGGTTAGGAGTCAGATAGATCACCTGTTTGAGGAATCGCTTCGCTTCTTCAAAATGTCCCTCTTCCTGGGCAATTTGGGCCAGAAGGTAGTAGGGTTCAGCAGACAGAGAGTTCAGAGCAATTCCTTGCTGGCAGTAAGTTTTCGCTTGTTCGTGATTTCCCAGATTGGCGTGGGAACGGGCCAGAAGTAGGAAAAGGGCCAGGGATGCAGGCGTTTGGGTGAGGAGGGATTGCCCGATCGCAATGACCTGTCCGTAATCCTTCTGAGCAAACAGCTTTTCGACAGGTTCCAGGGGGTTTGAGGCCGGGGGGGGCGGTGCGGCGGCGGGAATTGCGGGAGTTTTGGGTAAGGAGGAAAGCGAAGAAGTTGGGAGTGGGGGAGTGGAGAGGAAGGAAGGCAGGGAGGGGAAGAGAGCAGGTTGCTCTGGGGTTGGTAAGGAAGGTTGGGTTCGGGAGTCTCGGCGTTGATAGACAACGGACTCGGCATAGAGTTTGGACACCAGCAACTCTGGCTTTTGGTTGTGAAGTTCTGCATGGCCCGTGATGAGACAGCCACTGACTCGGAGCGTTTGGCTGAATTTCTCCAGGATCAGGGCGATCGTAGCGGTATCGAAATAAATAAACACATTTCGACACACAATCAGATCAATATTAGACAGCCCCAGGGCAAGGTTCGGCAAGGGATCTTGGACCAGATTACCCGTGCGAAACGTCACCATCTGGCGTAGTTCCTCATCCACCTGCCAGTTTTCCCGTTGGGGATGGAAGTATTGGGGCTGGGTAGAGGGATTGAAGGTCCGAAAGGACCAGGGACCAAAGATACCTTTCTGGGCCTTCTCGATCGCCTCCGCATTGATATCGGTTCCCAAAATCGAAATATTCCAGTTCGTGCGATCGGGAATTAGCTCAGACACCAGGATCGCCAGAGAGTAGACCTCTTCTCCCGTAGAACATCCTGCACTCCAGATTTTGAGTTGAGGGCGAAGGGCGGCCAGACGGGTTTCCTGCGATCGTTGACGAATCAAGTCCGGGAGAAGCTGCTCGCGCAACAATCGGAATTGTCCCTGATCTCGGAAGAAGTAACTTTCCCCCGTTGTTAATAGGGCAATTAATCGCTGCCACTCATTCTCACCCTTGGACAGCGTTAGCCCCATTCCTGCCTGATAGGCAAGAAGATGCTGATAATACTGCTCTGGATGGGAAAACCGTAGGGCTTTCATCCGCAGGAGCACCTTTTCCTGCATTGCCTTCAAGTCTTGGGGACGAATGCAAAGCCCAGTGGCACTGGTGATGAGATGGCTAAATTTCTGGCTAAGTTGCTCATCCATAAAGGAGAGTAGGCATGGGTAGGAGGGGAACTATAATCATTTCTCTTTACCCTAAGTCTGCACCTTCCGTTCAATCCACTTCTCTACGATCGCAGGTTGATACTGAATCATCTGGTCCAGCAATTGCTCAGGGTCATTCGATTCTAAAACAAGCGAACGGTGTTCAGGATGGATGAACCGTTCCTGCACTGCATGATTTACTAAGGCAAGCAGAGAATCATAGTATCCTTCAACATTTAAAATCCCACAGGGTTTTTGGTGAAAGCCCAATTGCGCCCAGGTCAACACCTCACAAAACTCGTCCAGCGTTCCAAACCCTCCGGGCAGAGCCACAAACCCATCCGCCAACTGGACCATGAGGGCTTTGCGTTCATGCATGGACCCGACGACATGCAACTCCGTTAACCCTGTGTGGGCCAACTCTTTTGCCATCAGCGCTTCCGGGATCACCCCCGTCACCCGTCCTCCCGCTGCCAGTACCGCATCTGCGATCGTCCCCATCAGGCCCACATTTCCGCCCCCGTAGACTAACTCCAGTTGGCGGTTTGCCAGACACATCCCCATTTGTTGGGCGATCGTCTGATAAAGAGGCTTAGCCCCAATGTTAGAGCCACAAAATACACAAATGCGGTTCATAGATCACTTGTAAAGAATCGTACTTGCCGATTCTAAGCTGTTTTTGCAGAATGCACGTTTCACGACTTATGATCCGGTTCCTGCTGACTCTCACCCCGAAACGCTTCAATCAGGGTCCAGCCCATCCAAAACAGAGTTGCACCAACCAGAAAAATCAGCATCAGGGAGAGGGCTGAAAAGGGAGCAAAGACGGACAGGATTAACAGTCCCAGTAGCATCACCCAGAGGGTTGTGTTGTTTGTATTCATGAGAAGAACCGATGCGACTCTTCCACTCTACTCAGTTCCTTGAACCCCTCCTTCTCGCTAGAGTTGTGTTACGTGGACCACCACTATCAACCTTAAGAATCACGCTGCAACAACGGCCTTAGGAGATTTCCAGAAAATAATCTTCCCGCTGGTTTCGGCTTCGCTCAACCAGCAACCGTGCCCTGAGCGGAGTCGAAGGGCAGCCTACTGGTAAACTCTTTTCAAAAAATCACCTTAACTTCGCCAGCGCAACACCTGTTCCTTAACAGGATTTACAAAAGGTTCGCCTGAATCGATCGATCGGGCGTATTCGCTCTTCAACTGGTAATACCACTTAGCCTGGGTATCCGCATCCTTGATTAACATCAAGCTGGGATTGTGTTTTAGCCCGATCTGCTGTTTCATCACCACACTGCGATCCTGTTCAAAGAAAGTTTGGACAAACGATCGCAAAACTGATTTAAACGGACTCAGCCAGGGGGCCGTCCAGTAAAACAGGGAATTCACCTCTGTCTCTGTTTCCGAAATGGGGGTCAGGGTCGTCAGGTTACACAGGATATGGCGGGAGGTCCGGACGGTTTCGATCCGCACACTGGGGAGCCGGAAGATAATCTCCACCTCTGGAACCCCTCCCAGAATGCGATATAGCAGCGAGGTTTTGAGGAGGCGATGCCGCCGCATGGTAAAGCCATAGGGCGAGGGGTCAAAGGTTTTGGACTTTTCGAAAAGGGGTCCCCTGGAACGCCACCACCAGACCCGATGGACAAAAGGACCGTGAGCAGGGTCCATCAAACCAACGACTGCATGATCAAGAAAACAGGGAAAGGAAACCTGATAGTGCAGGTCCGGAGAACGATCGCCCAGATCCGGTATTACTGGAACTTCGAGTTTGGGAATGGCTGCATCAGAACGATCGCTAGAGGGGATGTAAATCCAAAGATTGCCCTGCACTTCTTGAAGTGGATAGGAACGAACGCCAAACAGGGACAGGTCAAGATCGTGATCCTGGGTGAGGGAAGGAATGTCAGTGCAGCGGCCCGTACTATCAAAGCGCCATCCGTGATAACAGCACTCTACTTCGTTGCCATCAAACCGCCCACAGGAGAGGGGCACCCCTCGGTGCGGACAGATATCTCGCAGGGCAAAGGCTTCTCCCTTAAGCGTCCGCCCCAGCAAAATCGGTTCTCCCAGAATGGTTTTTGCCATCATCTGCCCCGGTTTGAGGCGGGCACTTCCCAGAGCAAAATACCAGAGATCCCGCAGGAAAAAATTTTTCTCTCCCATCACTCCCCCAAGCTATTTTCACGAAGGGATTTTACCTGGGGAGCCGCTTCAGTGAAATCCCCTATTTGTCTGATTTGTGGAAAGAATCCCTCTTTCAACAGGAGTGAATCATTACAAAATCAGGAAAGTTTGACGATCGGAGGAAAAGATCGGCATTGCTTCATGGTGGGAAAAAATGGCGTAGTAAAAACTACAGAAGCTTTGATGATCCCCATGACACACTATTTCCACCCATCAAGGCCACTTCATCCATGACGGTTCCTAACGTTAGCCCCAATGATCTGAAACAAGCAGCCCTCACTCATCGGGATAATCTTCTCCAGAATCTGGCACGGCGCATTCAGGTGGCCCACGCCGAGGGTAATGTTGACCTGGTTCGGCTACTGGAGAAGGAGCAACATCAACTCTTGAATGCCCCTGACGAATGGTTGACCGATGGGATTTGGGGAGAACTCCAAACCCTCGAAGAAATGGTCGAACGATACTTTTCAGGGGAGCCGGAGCATTTCTAGCAAATCTGCTTCTGATAGTTCGGGAATGCCAAGTGCTCTGGCTTTTTCCAACTTGGACCCCGCATTTTCCCCGACTACTAAGTAATGGGTCTTCGCACTGATGGAACTGGTCACTTTTCCCCCTGCATTGCGGATCATCTCTTCCGCCTCATCCCGTTTAAGGGTGGGTAAAGTTCCCGTCACAACAAAGGTTTTCCCAGATAGAATTTGTTGGCTAGAGGAAGAAGGAAGCTTTACCGCCCCCACAAACTGAAGCCCCTGAGCCTGTAGACGCTCGACCAGAGCCTGATTTGCCGGAATTCGGAACCACTCATGCACAGCCTGGGCAATCTCAGAGCCGATACCATACACTGAGGCGATCGTACTGGTCTCTGCCTGGGCCAGTTGCTCGACGGTTGTAAATTGGTCCGTCAAGACCTGGGCATTCACAGCCCCCACATGGCGAATCCCCAGGCCGTACAAGACACGGGGCCAGGGCTGGGCTTTGGATTGGTCGATCGCCCCGACAATCTTTTCCGCTAACTTCTGGCCCATGCGCTCCAGGGTCAGCAATTGGGGAACGGTCAGATCATACAGATCCGCCACCGATCGCACCAGATCCCGATCCACCAGTTGTTGAATCAGCTTATCCCCCACCCCATTGATATCCAGCGCATCCCGACTGGCCCAATGAACCAGCACACCCCGCACGATCGCCGGACAAGAGACATTCAGACAACGGGTGACGGCCTCCCCTTCCGGGCGAATTACGGGTTGACCACATTCGGGGCAGTGGGTCGGCATTTCATAGCGCAACGCATCCCCAGGCCGCAGATCGGGTAGCACTCGCACCACTTCAGGAATAATCTCCCCGGCCTTGCGGACAATTACTGTATCCCCAATATGGAGATCCAGTTCTGTGAGCCGATCGCGGTTGTGCAAAGTGGCCCGTGAGACCGTCGTTCCCGCCAGTTGCACAGGTTCCAGTTCGGCAACGGGAGTAAGCGCACCCGTGCGACCCACCTGCACCGTCACCGCCCGCACCTTGGTCGGGGACTCCTCTGCCGGATATTTGAAGGCGATCGCCCAACGGGGAAACTTTTGGGTGAAGCCCAGCCGTTCCTGCAACGCAAAGGAATTCAGTTTGATCACAACTCCATCGGTCATATATTCCAGGGTCGATCGATGGGTGTCCCAATATTCGCAATAGGCTTTGATTTCCTCCAGAGACTTGCACCGTTGTTTGTTGGGATTCACCCGAAACCCAAAGGTTCGCAACTGCTCCAGGGCTTCCCACTGGGTCGTCGGCAGATTCTCCGTTGCTCCCGGCACATAGAGGGTGTACGCGAAGAAATCCAATTTGCGGCGGGCCACAATCCGGGAATCCAATTGGCGCAGGGTTCCGGCGGCAGCGTTTCGCGGATTGGCAAACAGGCTCTCTCCGGCCTGAGTACGTTCCTGGTTGATTTGCTCAAAGACTGTTTTAGAGAGAAACGCTTCCCCCCGTACTTCCACTACAGGCGGCGGATTGTCCAGGTTCAGCCGCAGGGGGATCGCTTTGATCGTTCGGAGGTTCTGGGTGATCTCTTCCCCTGTGATCCCATCCCCACGAGTGGTTCCTCGCACCAGCACCCCTTGTTCGTAGGTCAGGGCGATCGCTGACCCATCAATTTTCAGTTCACACACCGTCTCGAAGCCTTCCATCCCCGGTGCATCCCGCCGACACCGTTCCTGCCATGCCGTAAGTTCTGCTTCGTTAAAGGCATTGTCCAGGCTGTAGAGGGGGATGTTGTGGCGAACGCTGACGAACTGACTGGCGGGACGATCGCCCACCCGTTGCGTCGGGCTGTCTGGGGTGATTAACTCCGGGTATTGGGTTTCTAACTCCAGCAATTGCCGATACAGTCGGTCATACACCGCATCCTCCATGGTGGGCGCATCTAACACGTAGTATTCGTAGGCCGCTTTTTGCAACACTTGCCGGAGTTTCTGGGCTTCTTGCTGAATCTCAGGGGTCATGGGATCAGAAGGAAAGAGGCTGAATAAAATTTGCTTGCATCATTGTGGCACAAGTGTACCTGTCATCAACCCATCAAGCATTCGCACCACAAAAAGAATAAGACCGTTGTAGCGTTTATTACGAAAAACATCGGGGATCGGGGATCTATCTCAAGGAAGTGTTAAGACTCGCCTTTGATTGAAAAACTGGGGTCACAATTAACCTTAGCTGAGCATGGAGCCTCTTAGGTTATGCGGCCTATTCGTACATTCAATGTCTCTCCGTCCCTCCCGCAACGGCTGGAACCCTTACGGAATTTGGCTTATAACATCCATTGGGACTGGAATTTTGAGACAAAAGATTTGTTTCGTCGTCTCGATCGCGATTTGTGGGAATCGAGTCGGCACAATCCGGTGCTAATGTTAGGCACCATCAGCCAGGAACGGCTACGGGAAGCGGCGGAAGATGAAGGATTCATCGCCCACATGGAGCGGGCAGCCCGCCAGTTAGAGGAGTATATCCAGGAAAGAACCTGGTATCGCAGACAACGATCGCAGGTGGGCAAACAAGCCTGCTATGCCTACTTTTCGGCGGAATTTGGCCTCACAGATTGCCTTCCCATCTATTCGGGAGGGTTAGGGGTGCTGGCCGGGGATCACTTAAAGTCTGCCAGTGATCTAGGCTTACCCCTGGTGGGCGTGGGGCTGCTATATCAGGAAGGGTATTTTGCCCAATACCTGAATGCCGATGGTTGGCAGCAAGAACGCTACCCCATCAACGATTTCTACAACATGCCCCTACAACTGGAGCGCAAAGCGGATGGGTCTGAGTTGCGGATCGAGGTGGACTATCCGGGGCGAAAGGTGTACGCGCGAGTTTGGCGGATTCAGGTCGGCACCGTTCCCCTCTACCTGTTAGATACGAACATTGAACCCAACAATGCCTACGACCATGACATCACCGACGAGTTATACGGGGGTGACATTGATATGCGGATTCACCAGGAAATTATGCTGGGGATCGGCGGGGTGCAGATGTTGAGAGCGTTGGGATTGGAACCGACGGTCTACCACATGAATGAAGGCCACTCGGCATTTCTGGCCCTGGAGCGGATTCGGGTCATGATGCAGGATGAAGGGTTGACGTTTGCAGAGTCCATGCAGGTCGCGAAAGCCAGCCAGATCTTCACGACCCATACTCCCGTTCCGGCGGGGATCGACCTGTTTCCGGCGGATAAGATTCTGCACTATCTGGGGTACTATGCCCAGGTCTTCGGCCTCTCACGGGAGGAATTTTTGGCCCTGGGCCGGGAAAATACGGGGGATCTGTCCTCTCCCTTCAGTATGGCGATCCTGGCGATTCGGATGGCAACTTTTGTGAATGGGGTCAGTAAGCTGCACGGGGCCGTTTCACGGGCGATGTTTCGCGCCCTCTGGCCGGGAGTGCCGGGAGATGAAGTCCCGATTACCTCAATTACAAATGGGGTTCATGCTCGAAGTTGCGTCGCCAAGTCTACTCAGGAATTGTACGATCGCTACCTGGGGCCAAGCTGGTCTGATGCTCCTGGCGATCATCCCCTGTGGGAACGGGTAGACTCGATCCCTGATGAGGAACTGTGGCGGAACCATGAGCGTTGCCGATCGGAACTGGTGGTGTTTGTGCGCGATCGGCTTCAGAAAAGTCTGCGCGATCGGGGGGCTTCCATTACAGAGATTGCGGAAGCACAGGAAGTATTGGACCCTTCAGTGTTGACGATCGGCTTTGCCCGTCGATTCGCAACCTACAAGCGAGCCACCCTGTTTTTACGGGATCTGGCGCGGATTAAGAAATTACTGTTGGAGACTAAACGGCCTGTACAGTTTGTGATCGCAGGGAAGGCTCACCCCAAAGACAGCCCTGGGAAAGAACTGATCCGCCAGATCATCCACTTCATTCGGGAAGAGGGGATGCATCGCTATGTCGTCTTTATCCCAGACTACGATATTCACGTTTCTCGGCTGATGGTGGCGGGGTGTGATGTCTGGTTAAATACCCCCCGTCGGCCCCGTGAAGCATCGGGCACAAGTGGCATGAAGGCAGCGATGAACGGGTTGCCTAATCTCAGTGTGCTGGATGGCTG
>JANRKG010000286.1:0-3854 GCA_033763635.1 Leptolyngbyaceae cyanobacterium bins.59 | reverse complement strand
CCTCTAATACATCTAGAATATTCTCCAAAACTAATTGCTCATCTTCAATGACCAGAATCTGCTTCATGAACCATACTTATCCCTGATAGCAATGGCAGTGTCACTGTAACGGTTGTCCCTGCACCCATTTCACTCTGTACCGTAGTTTGCCCCCCATGTAAACCGACACATCGGTTGACAATCGCTAATCCCAAGCCTGTACCGGGAATATTCACTACATTACTGGCTCGATGGAAAGAGTCAAAGATATAAGGTAGGTCCTCTTGAGGAATTCCCAGCCCTGTATCTTGGATCTGAAAAGTTACCGTTTCGGCATCACGGGATAGGATCAGTTGTACGGGAAGATCAGGCGTTGAATATTTAACAGCATTCATGAGCAGTTGGCTCAGGATATTCCAGAGTAATTCTGCATCCAGCCACACATCATCCAGGGTCGATCGATGATCAATAAATTCCAATGGATTCTGAATACCGTTTTCCTCTTTTAGTTCTGTTATTAATTCCTGACAAAATACTTGTAGGTTGATAGGAGCCAAGCTGCATTGAGACTTCCCGGCTTCCATCTTGGCAAGGGTCAGGATGTCGTTCAGGATAGCGGTCATTTTGTCGATCGCACCCCGCATGCGTTCATAATATTTGTCTGACTTCTCTGCGGGCCAGGTCGCTTTGTACCGTTTCAAGAGTTCGACAGAGGTCAGCAGAATGGTCAGGGGCGTTCGAAATTCATGGGAGACGGTCGTAATAAAACGGGATTTGAGATTGCTGAGTTCCCGTTCCCGGTTTAGGGATTGGCGCAACTCCTCTTCAACCTGATGAAGGGCGGCCTCTGTTCGTTCATGCTCCGTAATCTCTTGCCGAAGCTGATCATTCATCTGAGCCAGGGCTTCGGTGCGCTCCTGAACCCGCTGTTCCAGGTCTTGATTGAGCTGCCGCAATTCTGCCTCAGACCGCAAAAGGGCAGTTTGTGCCCGCTTTAATTCACTAATGTCGCTGAAGGTACAGAGCACCTGTTTCACTGCGCCATCTGCGGTTAAGTCGGGCTTTGCATTGACCAGTAACCAGACCCGATCGCTCCGCTGAGGATGGTAAACCCCCATCACTACGTTCTCCACGGATTGCTTCCGGGCGATGGCCTGGGGAACGGGATGATCTTCACTGGGAAAAGGAGACCCATCTTCGTGGATCACATTCCAATTGGGGTTGAAGGAAGTGCGGCCCAGCAGTTGGCTTTCGCTCACCCCCAGAAGGTCGAGGGCAGCTTGATTACATAACAAGATTTCTGCATTGGGGCCTTGCAGTAACACCCCGACCTGTAAGTCTTGAATCAGGGACCGAAACCGCTCTTCACTCTGGCGGAGTGCTACTTCAGCCCGCTTGCGATCGGTTATATCCTGCATGAGCACGTAATAGCCCAGCACTTCTTCTTCATGAAAATGAGGAACATACGTGACCTGAACATAATATTCTTCCCCTTTTTGGGAAATCATGCTGTCTTCGTAGGTGACGGGTGATCCCTGTAAGACCGTCTCAATTTTCGATCGTATCCCCCGATAAATCGGCTCTCCGCAAAGATCCCGCACCTGTTTGCCGACAATTTCTTCAGCCGGAAGCTGGAACCATTCCTCATAACGCCGATTGACAAATCGATAGTGCTGGTCCTTATCTACGTAGGCAATCCGGGCTGGCACCGAGTCCATAATCAGGCGAATTTGGGCCACACTTGATTGCAAGGTTTCTTCGGCTTGTTGGCGTTCTGTAACATCCCGTGCAACCCAGACCACCTGATTATCCGACAGGGGCGAAATATTTGTGGAGAAGAAAACTTCCTCTCCTCCCAATTGGAGGCTGTATTCTGCACTGACCCGCTCCTTCGTTTCCAGGGCATAGCGCACCAGGCTTAAAAAGATATCCGCCTGGGATTCTGGGAAAATTTCGTGGAGTGTTTTTCCCACTTTCCTGTCAACGGGCACATGTAACAAGCGGGGATTGGTCGGGGCCACCTTCAGATAACGCCCGTCTGCATCAAGCACGAGAATCACATCATCGAGGGCGGCAAACAAAGCCCGTATCTCAGCCTCAGAGTCGCGAAGGGCGGTTTCCACCTCCCGATTTCGCAGGGCAGTAAGTTGTAAATCTAATTCCTCAACGATCAGCCCTGTAAATTCATTCAGAATCGTAATCTGCTCAGGTGAGAAGGTTCGGGTTTGAACGTCTAGCAGGCACAGACACCCAAGATGGCAATTTTGAGGAGTCTTGAGAGGAAAGCTGGCAAAGAACTCACAGGGAGCAGTTGCGATCGTCCACTGTTGAATCGCCAACCCATCTACTTGGGTTTCGGGAGTTGAGTAAACTGGCGTGGGAGATTGCACGATCGCAGCAGGAAGCTCAAATCGCTTCGCTGCCGCCAGATCAATTCCTTGAGCCGTATTTAAGGTGATTCCCGATGGACTTGTTAACACGACAAAGGCGACTGGAATCTCCAATACACGGCACACCAGTCGCAGAATAGAGGCCAGGATTCCTTCATCTAGCGTGTTAAGCAACTCGTAGGGTTTACACGCATGCTTCTCTGGTGAATCTCCCTGCTGGAGTGTGGAAGATAGATTGTAGTAGGGGTGATTGTCCAAAGACATTGATTCGGAACGCCGAGTAAATCGTTCGGCTCATACTCGTCTCATACTATGACGGATTATCTCAGTAAGAGGACCGAGATGCTACTGGTAAATTCATACATTTCTATGTCTCCCTGAATCGTTTCCATAAAAAACTCTCGCAGTATAAATATTTCTATGGTTCATTGGCTAAGAGCGGTGAAGCCAATTCAGAAGTCCCAAAGCGGCAACGGTGCCTGTCAGGTGTCCAGCTAAACCATTGAGATTTGCCATAGGCACAAAAATATCCAAAGATCGGATGACCCGACTTGGATCATAAAATGCAGCTCCGGGCACCTGGGCGATCGCCTTTGCCAGCAAAACCGCCAGACTTGCCCCTTCCCCTAGAAGTGCTAAGAGTAGCCCTGCTAACCCAGTCAAGGTGGCCAGACGCAAAAGTTCTGTTACTTCCACTTTACGGGGATGGACACTAGAATTTGGGCTGCGGAGCCGTTTCGCAAATCGAGCCTGCCGCAGGGCAACAAAAATGCCGAATAGCATTACTGCAATGCTACAGGAAGCAAAGAACATTCCGATCCCCAGGCCGGGGGTGTTCACCGATTCCCCATCAATCACCCTTGCCCCAAAAATGGGGGCAAGGGCCTGGTTAAACTGGCGACCCGATACCGCAATCCCCAGCATCAGGGCAGAGGCTAGCGCAAAAGCAAGTTGGCCCCAAAGACTGAGCCAACTCACCCAACGTAAAATCGTCGCAATTGTCCCCAAACGGGACTCTGTTTCAGGCTGGGAGCGGGTCTGCATGGTTCTCACCGATAGGGGGTTTCTATCGTTTCACCATAGGATGCAGTTCCTTAGTCTGCGACTATCTGAGGAGGGAGGGTTTCAGTTAGGGCTGGGGAATCGGATTGAGGTCCGCAAAGACCTGGAATGTTGTATCTTCTCCGCTATTCCAGGCCAATCTGCGATCCCCATAAATCTTGAGGCATAAAGGCCCGGTCCTGGGGAATGGGGGCGACGGGTTCCGTGAGGGTAAACTGACCCGCTTCAATCCACTGTTTCAGTTCGATCGCTACCTGACGCGACAGATAAATACTTGCCAGGGGTGCAGCCCGGACGGCCTTTCCTTCGATCGCAATGCGGCCCGATTTCAGTTGAGCATAGCTCACTAACCCAAAAGTCGGGCGGACACGGCGGGGAATGGAAAAATCGACGATCGGAGCCACCAGATCCTTATCCTGGACC
>JANRKG010000285.1:0-3096 GCA_033763635.1 Leptolyngbyaceae cyanobacterium bins.59 | reverse complement strand
GGTTCAAGCTGACAAAAATCCAGTAGTTGGAGAAAGGACTCATAGTAACGTTGAGGGATAGACCGATCGCTGATCAGGAATATGCCTGAGATGCTATCAGATATGCGCCTAGAACAGAAAACTTTAAATAAAAACCGATGCATATCAATTGTTTGCCTGGAAATATACTTCGTCAAGCACAATTGAGGATGATCCGATGAGTCAGTTTCACCATTCAAAGCAGCTCAACTTCTTTCTCGTTGCAATGGTCCTGCTGTTTTGTACGATCGCAAGCAAAGTTTTCTTATTGGATGCGAAGCAGATTGAGTTTGAGAGAGTAGAAGCTGGTGTTCAAATCTTGATACCAGAAAAGCCTGACTTTAGGCAGGTGGGAGCAGGGGGCAAGAGTTCCCTCCAAGAATGATCAAGGATTTGTAGAGAGAATTTTTTGGGCATGAGGTCACACTTGATGAAATCATCTGCGACCTCAATTATTACAAAATGTAACAAATCATAGAATAACGCCAGTCTTGCCTGACTGATTTCCAAACCCATGTTAGGAGGCAATCATGGCAAGTCAAAACAGTATCAAGAGATTCGTTTCTTCCACTAAAATTTTTTATGTTGTATCAATTAAAACAAGATTATTACTGATGATACTATTGCTAGTCCATTACAGTACCCCAAGCGCTCTCGCTGCCCCCTGCCTGAATCCTGACACATCGGCTCAGGAGCCTCCAATTCCATCTGGCAAAGGCGGAGGTCGCTTTGTTGCATGTCTAATCATCCATCAGTAATAGATCTAGAAAATTCAGGAGAAGGATGGGTAACGTGCGGATGCCAGAAAGCGAGATCACAAATCTCGATCAACAACTCCAAGAACTGGTCATAGAAATCTGCCGACATCCGTGGGGGAGCTTGGCGCGACAGAAGGGAATAACAAAACTGATTGGCCTAATTCAGCAATCCCATCGGCTTTGGCGAGATACCCATGCAGGGTACGAAGATGCTTTACAACAAACCTGGTTTTATGTGTGTCGGCATCTGTGCGAAGCCGCCACAGGAGCCAAGTACGATCCGGAACAGTCCAGTGTCATTACCTGGATGAATGGATATCTCAAGTATCGTCTGCTCGATCTGAAGCAACAGGATGCGATCGATAGCCAAAAACGAGTCTTTTCTCGACAAACTGACACAGGGGAAGTTCTTGACCCGATCGATCAAGTCCCTGCGAAACCAGAGCAAGTTCCCATTTTGGAAGAGGTAGTGGATTGGGTGCAGCGAGAGTGTATTCAACTGCGGCGGGTGCATATACGCGATCGTCCTGACGTAAACTGCGAAGTTCTCATTCTTCGCCGTCTACTTCCCGTAACCCCCTGGGAACAGTTGTCGAGGGAATTCCGAATCCCCGTTGCGACCCTCAGCCAGTTCTATCGTCGAGAATGTTTGCCTCGCCTGGTTGCCTTTGGACGATCGCAAGGATACTTAGATGCTGAACCTTGAGAACCTCTTAAATCCTGTGTTTCTGTTTCAATGTAGCCAATCCAAACTCTAAAATCAGTTATGACTCTCTCAATCCCCATTACTCCATTAGCCCGTCAAACCGCTCGCACCTTTGCTGAACAACAACCTGATACAGAAAAGGCAAAGCAGGTTTATCTAAACACCCTAGCGGTTTGGATTGTCAATGATTACTTACAAATGTTGGGAACAGAAACAGATTTGAAAGGCAGCGATAGCTGGAACCCGATCGCCCGTCTTTGTGCTGACATTGCCGATTTGAAATTGTGGGGAAGCAACCGCATCGAGTGCCGTCCTGTGTTGCCGGGTCAGCGGGTCTGCACGATCCCTCCCGAAACCTGGGAAGACCGACTCGCATACCTTGCTGTACAAATTGCAGAGACAGAGCGGGAAGGAATTCTATTGGGATTTATCCCGGAAGCAAGGCAATCTACAATTCTGCTCCACGAATTTCAGTCTCTGGATCAATTATTGGAGCGATTACATGCGATTCCAGTTGTCATTCGGCTGAGTCAATGGCTTCATGGCGCGTTTGAGTCGGGTTGGCTGGCGATTGAGCATTTAATTAGCTACAGAGAAACTCCTGAACTGGCTTTCCGCACTCGGCAGGTGAGGGGACGAGATCCAGAGGTGCCTGAGAATGTATCTGTTCTAGTCAAACAATTGTATCGAGAGCATTGTTTGTCAGAAAACAATCTAGATTCAATCGCCCTTCCATCAGATCCCCAACAGGCATTGATCCAGCTCTTACAAACTGCAACGAATGAAGAGCTGCGCTGGACTGCCGCAGAAATCCTGTGGACGATCGATCCTAGCAATCCAGCAGCAGGAGTTCGACGAATGACCGATCTGGGCCTACAACTGGCAGGGCAAGCAGTTGCATTAATGGTCGCAGTGCTTCCTCAACGGGGGCAACGATTGACTGTATTACAACGGGTATATCCAATGGGACAGCAGCCCTGGCTTCCTCCAGGATTACAATTATCAATTTTCGATGAGACAGGCAAGCTATTTCGACAGGCTCAAGCTCGACAACGGGATAACTACATTCAACTTAAAATCAGTGGAGAAGTGGGGGAAGAGTTTACAGTTCGGGTGGAGTTGGATGGGGTGAGTATCACGGAGTCTTTTATGATCTGATATGTGTAATGGGTGATGTGTAATGGGTGATAAGGATGCTAGTCACGATCGAGTGTGAGGGCAGCGTTGAGCAAGGGTTTTCGGTAAGGCTCAGGATTGGGGAAGAGGGGCGATCCCCTTCTACGGAAGTCTCAGGTCGCTTACCTCCGGCCCCCGATCTCAATGGGCTGTATCTCATCTGGCAGTCTGCTTATCGGCAACTAGGAGATTCGTTTCGCATTGATGCAGCAGACAATCAGGTTACTAATGTTTCGTTTCGAGATCGTTGTACTCAAACAGCACAGGATTTAGTCGATCGGTTCAATCAATGGTTGGGGGGCGCATCCCTGCGAACACTTCGAGAACAGTTGGTTTCTGAGGTGGCCAAGAAAGAACCTCTACGAATTATTTTGAAAACAAAGGATGGTTTGTTGCGTCGCCTGCCCTGGCACACCTGGGATGTGCTAGAAAAGCATT
>JANRKG010000284.1:0-12748 GCA_033763635.1 Leptolyngbyaceae cyanobacterium bins.59 | reverse complement strand
GGAAATCATGCCTGGGAGAAACTGCACGTAATGCAGCCAACCCGCCAGCGTCGCAGCAGTGGGATCTCCTTCGATCGCCCCCACCGAGTTGGAGTGGCTCATGGAGGTAAAAATGGTGAGCCAATTCGTGATAAACCAGGGAGCAATCACCAACCAGGCAAGCACCCCTGCCAGCACAAACTGCACCAGCCGCAACCACTGCCGCTGGAGTAGGCTAGACCCCAATACCCAAATGCCGGGTACTAAGAAATAAATAAAGCCTGTCGGTTTTGTCAGAAGGGTTAGGCCCAAACCCAAACCTCCCCAGAGACTCCATACCCAGGCCAGCCGAACCGGATTATCCCGCCAATAGGTCAGGCAGAGAAAAACCGCTGTCACCAGAGCCGTCAGCCCATAATCCAGTAGATAATCCGTGCGAGCATAGACCAGTTGGGGCGAGAGAAGTCCCAGGCCAGCGGCCCACAACCCGATCGATCGATTAAAACACCGCTTTCCTAAAAGATAGGTTGAAACCAGTAACAGGGCCGTGAACACTAAATTAATGAGTGTTGCCTGATCCCCGCCTCGCCCAAATAAAAAGAAAAAGGGGACCGTTGCCAGGTAAAAGAAGGGTGCCCGGTAGGTGCTGGATTGTTGCCATAGTTCAGTCCACCACTGCCCGGAATGGGGCTGGGCGTTCTGAATCACGCGCCAGTAGTTGAGCGATCGAGTCAGGTGATCGGCTTGATCCCAACCGGGAACAGAGTGGTCGAAAGCAAACCAGAGGCGATCGACGATCGCTGCCAGGAGCCACAGGAGGAGCAGGATCATCCAGTCGCGATGGGGATTCTGATTCAGAGCCTTCGGGAGATGCAGCATTGTTTTTATCACGGTCCTACGAGGGTAAAACCAGCAGCAGTTCCCAACCTCCGACTGTCTGGTAACTGCACCTTTGCCAGGGTTTCTTCTCTCAACAACAAGTAGGGACGACTGGCCCAGAGTTGCTGCAAGTCCTGACCACCGATCGGATTAATGGGCCGCTCACCATAATAATTGAGACTGGGGCGACCATAGGCAAAATCGATATAGACCGAGGCTTTGGGGGGAACCTGCTGACTGACAAGTGCGCCGACAGGTTTGGCAGGAAAGGCTTCATTTAATTCCCATAGCCAGAAGTTTGAAGTAAATAGAATCCCAAGGGTCAGGTACATCCCTGCCAATAATACCGGGATGAATTGCCGATTTTTGTGATAACTGTGCCAACTTGCCAAGCCCAGGCTAGCCGCCAGCACAACCCCCATTGCAATGAGGCTGGGTCGAGATTCTGTCCAACCGATGTAGGTGGAAGCTCCCAGGCTGGCAAGGCCCAAAAATGCCAGAAAAGCTGTCCAGGTTTTGGGGAGAGCCTTGGGATCAGCCCAGGCTTCTCCTAATCTGGCTCCAATCGCTAGGGCAACAAACGGATACACAGGCATCACGTACCAGGGTAGCTTGGTTTGCATCATGGAGACGGCTCCCAAGTAAGCGATCGTCCCCACCAGCACTAACCGTCCCCAACTTTGGGTCCGCATCCGCCACGCCAGCCCCAATCCTCCGGGCCAGAAGAGGAGCCAGGGCCATGCATATTTGAGAATTTCGAGCAGGTAATACCAGATTGGGCCTGTGTTGTTTTCAACCGATCGCCAGACGCGATCGAGGGATTGTTCTTGAAAGTGGGTTTGCAGAAAGCCGCTATGCTGGCTCTGGGCTGCATACCAGGCAACTAAAGGGGCTTCCCCGATGCCCAATCCAACCCAGAAAAAGGGATTTTTCAAGAGGGGCAGCAGTTGCCCCTCCACCAGCAGAAAAATCCCTGCGATCCCGCCCAGCAGAACCATCAACACGCCTTTAGAGAAGCCAATCAAGCCCAGGGAGATTCCTGCTCCCAAGGCCCAGCGGCGATCGTGACGGGTTTTCAACAGGCACAGCAGTAATAAGAGAAACGCAGAAAGGGCGATCCCATCGTGCATGGCTAATCGACCATGCCGGACTGCGGGTAATAGGGTGAGGTAAACCAAAGCCGAAAAAACGGCTGGCATCTGGGATGGAAAAATTTCTCGCCCAATGAAATACGTCAGGGGAACAGCCAGGGAACTGAGGGCTGCCGGGAGCAGGCGAGAGGTGGTATCACTCACCCCAAAGAGCTGATAGGTGAACGCAATGATCCAATGGAGGAGGGGAGGCTTGGGTTTGTAGGGTTCTCCAAATAAGGTAGGAAAAAGCCAATTCCCTGTCTGATAAATTTCCCTCGCTACGCCGCTATAGGTTCCTTCATCCCAATCCCGTAAAGCTTGGGTGCCCAGCCCCAAACACCAGAGAAATAGTGCGCCAACGAAAAGACCCAGCGCAATTTTCAGCTCAAGATTCAGGGATTTTCTGAAAGGAATTTGCATTCAATCAAGGGGGATAGTTGATAGGGAACGGGGAACGGGGAAAAGGTTCGTCCTGAGAATTTCTATGACCTATCCCCCATGCCCCATCCCCCTTACCGAGCTTCAGCAAAATACAGATAAAACTGTTCGCTTCCAATCAGGCTGCGGGTAAACTGGGCGATCGGCGTGATTTGCAGGTCCGATCGGGAGTCGGAAAGGGGATAGTTCAGGATGAGAAGGATTTTACCGCGCTGGCGGACCTGTTCGCTCACCTGCCGCAGGACTTCTGGGGCGGGCAGGGGAACGGGGCGATCGGGGGAAAAGGTGCCGAGCTTCTGCTGTTCAGGATAATAAATGGGGCGGTTCAGGTAGCCTGAAACGGTGGTGACGGCAAAATCATTGCTACCAACGATAAACATCTGGTCCAAGTTTTGTTGTTGGATAAACTGGGCAGTTTCCCGTCCGGCAGAGTAGGGCAGTGTTAGATCGCGGATAAAGGCAATGGCCCCAGCAATCAACTGTACCGTCAGGATCAGGGCCAGAAATCGGTTGCGGTGTCGTTGGGTGAAACTGATCCAGGTTTGTAAGCACTGGAAGAGGCGATCGGACAACCGTTGGAAGAACTGCAAAATCGCTTCGGAGTCGGGAATCTGGGCGGCAAGCCAGAGGGCTGTGATCCAGACAACATAGAGATGCCCATAATGACGAATGGTGCCGATGTACTTAACGTACATGAAGGACAGCAAAATTGTTGTACTGAACAGGTAAAACAGTAGGGCGATCGGTTGTCGGATCAGCAACCCTACGGTGAAGGCGACTAGAACCAGGGCTAGCAGAGCAAATAAGCTCGTTTCCCAGAGCACCTGATCTTTCGGCACCAGCACCATGATGTAGGCGTTCCAGATTCGCGTTAATACTTTGGTCAGTTGGGCGACATCCCACTGAAACAGCCAACTGGGAGCAACGACATGGGTACTGGCGGATGCTTGCAATTGCAACACTGACAGGGCCAGCCCTCCCCCAAAAATCCCCAAACTCCCCAGCACATCCCCGATTCTGTTTTTCAACCGGGATCGCTGATGCTGGCTTATCCCCTCAACGATGAGGGTGATCCCCAAAGCAAAGCCAATGAGAAGGCCATAGACATGGGTATTCGCCATCAACGCCAGGAGGATAGATAGGGGGAGATAGGTACGGGTGCGTTGAGGAAAGAGGGTACAGAACCCAAACAGGAACAGCAATTCCAGGGAATAATTCCGGCTAATTACCGCGTATTCGTATAGGGGAAAGTAACCTGCACAAAACAGGAGAGTTTGCCAGCGAGGGAAGGGAGAATAGCGGACGAAGAGATAGGTCATCCCGGTGACGATCGCCCCATGAAAAAGCTGCATGGCGATCGGGTTAGGCGTGAGATAGCTCAGGAGCCGCAAGCAAAGATACCAGAGGGCTGGATGGCCCCCATATTGCACATTGGCAAAAAACTCAGGGAGGGAAGGACTATCACGGGAGACGAGCCAGGTTCCTATCTCATCCCGCCACATAGCATGATTCAAAGTCCCTACCAGGATGAGAACAAAGTAGGGAAGCATCACCAACCCGGTGAAGGTTTGGTGATCTTGGGGGAGCCGCTGGATTTTTTGCAGGATCGAGGGAACGGGAGGCATGCAAGATTGAGGGCAAGATTGAGGGCAACACACCTCTCAAACTTTAGAGCATTCAGGGAATCAGGATGCAACCATCGACGATCGTGGACGAGCAAAAATCATACGACCTGCGGACGTTTGCAGGGCACCCGTAACCACCACCTGCAATTCATCCCCGATGTAACTCCCCCCTTCTTCGACCACCACCATCGTGCCGTCTGCCAGATAGCCAACGCCTTGAGCAGGTTCTTTCCCTTGCTTGAGAATCTTCAGGTCAATGCTATCCCCTGGTAGGTAACTGGGACGAAGCGCCTGAGCCAGATCATTAATATTGAGAACGGGAACCTGCTGAAGACTGGCGACCTTATTGAGGTTATAGTCATTCGTCACCAAAGTCGCGCTAATTTCCTGGGCGAGGCGCACCAACTTGGCATCGACCGTTGCAATGTCCTCATAGTCCGCTGGATGGATCATGATCCGATCGGCATACTTGTCCTTCATTTCATTGAGAATATCTAGTCCCCTGCGCCCCCGAATCCGCTTCTGCTCACTTGAAGCATCTGCAACCTGTTGGAGTTCGTTGAGGACAAATTGGGGCACCAGCAGTTGCCCTTCCATAAAGCCCGTGTTCAAGAGTTCCTCAATCCGACCATCAATCACGCAACTGGTATCCAGAACTTTGGTTGAAGCGGGACGCAAGGTTCCTTCTGCCACCAGGATGGTCTCTACCGATCGCGGGCTGATCAGCCGCAAAAGCGATCGACCATGAGTATCTGCCAGGGACATCCCCGACACGGCGAAGATAATACTGGCAAGAACGGCAACGAGGGGCTTGATAAATGCAAATTCCCAGGGGATCGGTAACAGAAAAATGGGAGCCAGCATCAGGTTCGCAATCAGCAACCCCAGGACCAACCCCACCGATCGGCTCAACAACACATCGATCGGCATGGCACGTACCTGAGCTTCCAGGCGACGGTATCCAGTTTGGGCCACAATGCCAATCACCAGACCTAGCAGGGCACCAAACCCCGCTGTTACAAGGCTTAATCCCTCTCGGTTTGTGACCTGGGCGAGGGCATCGGTTGGAAGCAGGTCTACACTGAAGAAGCCAATGCCTCCCCCCGCTAGAATGAATGAAAGGATAATAATTGCGTCAAGCATAGGATATTGCTCTGTGGCCCACTAATATAAATAAAGCTTATGGATAAAGCCTATGGATGCGTTATGGATAATGTTGAATTGAAAGACTTGTGGGTTCAGTCATCCAATTCAACCTATTCAACCCATTGAATCTGAACTTCAATTTGAAGAATTAGCCATTCAACGATGATTCAGGGAGTGCTGAGCCTAGTTCAAACAAGCTTGACCAGTTCGGGGACGGAATAATAATCTGTACCAACAAGATCTTTATAGATAAAAAGATCTTTACCCAAAAATTTCTACCCAAAATCCGCACCCAAAATAATTCTTTGCTGAATGCAATAATTCTTTGCTGAATGCAGTGGATACACGGTGATGATGGGAACCAAACTCAGCATTTCAGGTATCTATGGCCCCATTATATCCCTGACGTTGCAACCCGTTGCCCTCCGGAAATCCGAACCATCTATTTTGTATCAACTGCATCCATTTACCCCCCCCTATCCTGATGGGATTTCATCACTCTGCTTCATGACTGGATTCGGAAATATTAATGTGCTGCGGGAAAATCATTTGGCTACAGAAGGGTTAAATTTTATTGCTCCCCGATCTGCTTACCTTCACATTCCTTTTTGCCGTCGCCGTTGCTATTACTGTGATTTTCCGGTATCTGTAGTCGGGGATCGCGCAAGGGGAGAAACTTCGCCGACGATCGCCCAATATCTCGAAATCCTGATTCAGGAGATTGCTACCACACCCAACCGAGGCGCTTCTCTAGAAACGGTCTTTTTTGGTGGGGGCACACCTTCCCTATTGGCCCCCATCCAATTGGATCGCCTTCTACAAGCGCTCGATCGCCAGTTTGGCATTAATGCCACTGCCGAAATCTCGATCGAGATGGACCCTGGCACATTCGATCGTGCCCAACTTCAGGGGTATTTGGCGGCAGGAGTCACCCGCATTAGCTTAGGGGTACAGGCGTTTCAATCTGAGTTGCTGGCGCTATGCGGTCGGACCCATACGGTTCAAGATGTCTATGAGGCGATCGACCTACTACACGGGGCCAATGTACAAAATTTCAGCCTGGATTTGATCTCTGGGCTGCCCCATCAAACACTAGACCACTGGCAAGCCTCTCTGGAATCGGCCATTGCCACCCATCCGGCTCACCTTTCAGCCTATGATCTGGTGCTGGAACCTGTAACAGCCTTCGGCCGTCGCTACGAACCGGGTACAGGGCCACTTCCAACGGATACTACTGCTGCCGAGATGTACCGGATGGCCCAATCGCTCCTGACGGGGGCGGGGTACGACCATTACGAAGTCTCGAATTACGGGCGATCGGGTTATCAGTGCCGTCACAATCGGGTCTACTGGGAGAACCGTCCTTTTTATGGCTTTGGGATGGGGGCCGCCAGTTATATCGATGGGGTACGGCTGACCCGTCCTCGAAAACGGAGTGAGTACACAGGATGGGTGGCAAACCTCACTTCTGGGGATTCAGCGCATCAGACAGAGGTTGAGAGTCAGACCGATCGACTCCTGGATACCCTGATGTTGGGGTTGCGTCTTGCCGAGGGTGTGACAGTCGATCGCCTCCTTCAGGAGTTTGGGGCGAAGGCGGTTCAGCAGGTGATCCAGGGCTTACAATCCCATGCAGAGCAGGGTTGGGTCATGGTGCCAGAGCGGAAAGATAGTCTTCCCTCTGGCTCTATCCGTTTGACCGATCCAGAGGGCTTTCTGTTCTCTAACACTATTTTGTCGGATCTGTTTGCTGCCCTCGACGATTAGTTAGAAGTCCAGGCAGGGTGGGAGAGGAGAGCAGCCATGACCCGTACCCCCCGCAGTTGGTTCGAAAGGGGCAGATGACCGCGTGGGGCAGAGAGGTTCCAGGTAAATTCCTGGGGGTAACGAGTCCAAAGGTTGCCCTGCTTCCAGCCAATTTGGGGCCAAACTTTGTCCCAGTTTTTCCCTGTCGCCAGCCAAATTTCTCGTTGTACGGAAAATCCAAATTTCTGGTTTGAGTAGGTCAGCCAGAGTTGGTTGAGGGTCTGTAAGTCTTGTCCAGGAAAATTCTCAACTTCTGTGAAATAGAGCCAGCCTCGTCGCACTGCTAACGGTCCTGCCAATTCACACATCTTCTTAAGCGTGATGCGATCGGCGGCTTCAAAATCCTGCTGTTCTAGCAACTCCTGGAGTGGTCTGTAATCTACACCCCTTTCTGACAGTAGCGGGACGGGCATAAAGTTTTCGCCCGAAGATTGCATAGAGGAAGGGGGAAGGGAACTGGTCATCGAAACATCCACCGTAGAGGTTACAGGTTATTCGTGAGGGAAAGCTGAACGGATTGGAGAATCTGGTTGACGATGCCCGTGGTCGAGGTTGGAACTTCAATCCGTACCAGTTCAATCTGGCCTCCATAGGATTGGACCACCGCAGCTTCCGGAAGGGTTTCCAGGGTATAATCCCCTCCCTTCACATATACATCGGGTTGTAATGCCTCCATAAGAGCCGCTGCCGTTAACTCGGAGAAGAGGACAACCCCATCCACAGATCTTAGGGATGCCAATACCTCAGCTCGTTGTTCCTCTGGAACGATCGGGCGGGCGGGGCGATTCGCTACCTGGGGTTTAATGGCGCGTACTGATGCGTCGCTGTTTAACCCAACAACCAGCGAACGGCCCAAAGCTCTGGCGGTCTGAAGATAGCGCACATGGCCCACATGGAGCAGATCAAAACATCCATTGGTGAAAACCAGGGGTCGCCAACGTGACGGATTGGCGGCAATCGCTTGTCGAAGTTCCACGAGGCTGTACACGCCAGCAGTCATCGAGACGGTTCAAAAACACAACACCCTCTATCATCCCCCATTTCGGGGCCAGATGCAGGGTTTTCCAGAAGATTACAGCAGTTCTGTTTCAACGCCTGACATTCACTTTTCGAGTCACCACGTCCAAAATTGGCTCTTGATTCAGTATCGCCAAATCAACCTGCTGCAAAAGGGAGTTCCAATCTGCAAGGATGGCCCGATCGGTCGGGTTGGCCCGTCGCAACTGGGCCAAAGTGCTCAAAGCGTCTTGCCAAAGGCCATTTTCTGCATAAACGGCCGGACGTTTACGCTCCGGCACAGCCTTTAACTGGTCCATCAGGTTGGAAGTGGGCTGAATGCGCTGAATCTCACCCCGCATGACCAATAACCAGGTTCCTGCAAAAGAATCGGGTTCCAGGGTTTGAATGTTGAATTGCAACTGCCAGTGATACGTGCGATCGATGGCCAGATGGGGAGCATCTCCAGGCAACTGAAAGCGAATGATGCCCCGCTCCCCTTTTAGTTGAAGCTTTGTTTCGTAGTAAGGATGGCTATCTGCCGCACTGGCAAGGGTAAAGACCGCTTCTTTGACAGAGGTAAAGGGGATGTAGAAGAAGAAAGTTGGATAGGGAGTGGTGGTTCTACTAAAGGTCGATTGGGGAACAACTGCAACCGCATAACGCCCATCCTCGGTTTTAGTGCCACCGCAGCGGAGACGGGGTTCTTCCAGGGCGATACGTTCTGCTTTTGGGGTCGGTTGCCGTTTGGTGGGAGGCAGAAACTTAATTTCTTTGGCGATGCCACATTTCTGCCGGTTAATGGTTTGCAGGATTGGGGTTGCGACAGACTGGGTTTGGTCATTGAGTCTGGATTGAGATGGCTCAATGCTTCCAAATGCCCTTGTTTTGGAAGAAACTGCTTGGGAAAAAGCTGAGGAGGCAGTGACGCTCCCAATGGGAAAAGCCAGAGTCACGACAGGCAGGAACAGAAGAAGGCAACCGCTTAAACGCATGATAATGGCCCTTATGTGGGGTCTACCTTTCCCTAATATCTAATAAGACGTAATCAACACTTCATTAATTGTTCCCCGTTTTCCGGGATTTGAATTAATGGCACGGGTCGCTAAAATTGTTTGAATGCGAAAGTCTGCGTAAAGTTCCCGCACAAAGGGGCAGTCGGAATTGGATAGCATCACCTGCACTCCCCGTTCTGCCAGAGTCGCAAAGACATTCTTTAAGTGCCTCTGATCTTCCTGGTTAAAAGAAAAGCGACTATAGCCCGTGAAATTGCTGGTTGGACTAATCGGGTAGTACGGAGGATCAAAGTACACAAAATCCTGCCGTGATCGCGCCAGTTTTAAGGTGTAATCAAACGGCTCTGCATAAATCTCGGTATTCCGCAGCGCATCGGATGCGGCCCGCAGTAATTTCTCGTCAAAAATTTGGGGGTTTTTGTATCGTCCCATCGGGACGTTAAATTCACCCTTCAAATTTTCGCGGTATAGCCCATTAAAACAAGTTTTATTTAGGTAAATCATTCGGGCGGCTCGCTCAAGAGAATCTCCATTCCGGAGCGATCGAATGTGGTAATAATAGTCGCGACTATGGCATTGTCGATGATTTTCCAGGAGAGAGATCAGAGGTTCAACAGAGTCTTTAACACAGCGGTAAACATTGACTAGCTCTGAATTAATATCCATTAAGACCGCTTTAGGAGGAGTTAAATAGAAAAAAATTGCGCCTCCCCCTAAAAACGGCTCATAGTAAGTTTGATAGTACCTGGGAAAATAGGGAAGATATTGTTGAATGAGCCTCCCCTTCCCACCTGCCCACTTTAAGAAAGGCCGAGGTTCTATCAAAGAAGATCTGATGAAAGGGGATTCAAGGATCATTCGATCGGTATGAATAAATATAGATAGGGATCAGAAATACTTATTTTAATTTATAGTGCTTTTGGGTTTCACAATGCAACTTTTACCGATTGAAATTGACTAATTTTTAGACGATTAAGAATGGCTGTCATACCTTCTTTAAGAGGAAGGATCAATTCTAAAGAAATATCAATTCTATTAAAAGGATTAATTCTATTAAAAACGTCTGGCCCGATAGAATTAATTTCTTTTAGGAAAAACGCTATGTATAGTGTTTTTTGATTAGATAAAAACGCTATGTATGGAAAATGGGATCAATTCTAATTTGGGAAAATGGGTGGGACCGTATGGTGGATTTTGAATCGGCAGATGGGATACCGCTAGGATGGAACGGATTACCTTACCGTTGCCAGTGAAACTCTCATGCCGATCGTTCCGCATATTTCTAAAGGAAGGATCAAATTCAGGAAGTGGTTTCGTACCGTGGGTTTGGTCCTGGTGTCGTTTGTCATGGTGTTGGCGATCGGGTACTTCACCCCAACCCAGTGGTTCACGCCTCAGGAAACCTGCACTGTCACCCTTTATGTATCCAGTGAC
This sequence comes from Leptolyngbyaceae cyanobacterium bins.59, assembly GCA_033763635.1. Classification (GTDB taxonomy): domain Bacteria; phylum Cyanobacteriota; class Cyanobacteriia; genus JANRKG01. The sequence continues at coordinate 2,296 of JANRKG010000284.1, read as the reverse complement.
AACTTCCATACCAATCTCATCCTGCCTGTCCAAAATGAGAGATTTGACTGGCGGCAACGCTTAGGGTTGTCGATGGCGGATACGGGGCAATATCGTTACCTGGGATTTGGCTGGGGTGAACGCGCTTTCTATGTCGAAACCCCCAGTTGGGATCAGGTCAATGTTTGGAATGCTTTGCGTGCCCTGTTCTGGCTCAATTCTGCTGCCATGAATGTGTATGGATACCCAGATGTTCCCCAAAGTGCAGGAAATACTTTTGTAAGACCGCTTAAACTGAGTCAGAGCCAATATGAGCGGCTGATTCAGTTTCTCGATGGGTCGTTTCAGAGGGACGATCGTCAACAGGTCCAGAGAATTCGCAGCCGCGATGGAACCCTGACAAATTTCTTTGAGGCTACGGGGCGGTATTCCATTCTCAAAACCTGTAATTCCTGGACAGCAGACGGACTGAGGGCAGCCCATCTCAATACACCGATGTGGGCAGGGCTGGCCTCTGCCGTGATGATGCATCTGCGGGATGGGTGTTTGTAGGGACGCGATCGGGCAAAGGCACACGGGGAAAAGACGCAAATTGCGCCTCTCTACAGGAGTTGAGTCCCATTCCCAGAAGGGGTAATAATACTGCTGCGATTCCGTTGCAACGCCTTTACCATGTCATCTAACTGACTCACTTGTAGCTTCAGGTCGGTTGCTCGTTTTTTCAATGGGTATTTTCGGGCTAAGGCGGCACGGGCCAGATCTTCCCTTCCTTGCTTCAGGGCACTTAAGGCAACCTGTTGCCAGGAATCCATTTCTTTTTGCAGGCGATCGAGTTCGGGTTGGAGGGATTGACGAGCGGTTTGTGCGTCGGCGAGGGCTTTGACTACTAATGCAGGAGCACCCTCCGAGGATGCAGAACCGATCGCCTGATTCATAAGCGATGGCATGTCATACACACCCAACGTGCCGATGCTGGGAACAAAGTCTCGAACCTGCGGGCTGTCATTTTTTCCAGTCTTACACCAGGTCGCGAAATGTTCACAGTTGTTAGAAAGCAAATTATACTGCTGCTCCCCCAAACGACTCTCTGCCCGCCGGACCACTACATCTGGGATGAAAGAAACGGGGTAGTTTTTCACGTAAACCATTCGCCCCGATCTAAATTTATCGAGGCTGGTACGAGAGACGGTCGCTTCATCTAACTTCTGGTAGTGAATGACTGTGCCATCTCCACAGTCAATTCCGTGATGTTCATAAACGCCTTGCAGGTTTAGGAACTCCCGGATGACGTAGATTTGGTCTCCTTTCGCCATTAGTCCTCTCGATAGGTGAGATGTTCAGGGGGAACGGATTGCTTCGGTCCTGTCAAAAAGGTTTGAATTTTGTTGGGTTCAGGGGTCCCTGTCGATGGAGTGGTCCGGGCAGAGCTGACCATTGGTTTCACGTTGGCATTACCGCCCAAGTAAATCTGAATTTTTGGGCCTGAGGTGCCTAAACGAATGACCATGCCATCTAAAACGCGGGTCCGGGTAATCCGTTCCCCATTCACATAAGTACCATTGGTTCCCATAGAGACCACTTCCCAACCTGCTGTCTGGCGTTGTAACTCCACATGTAACCGGGATACAACCGCACTATGAACCACCACATGTTGTTCCTTCGCCCTTCCAATCCGGACGATGGATTCGTTGTCAAAAGTCCAACTCTGGGCTGGCGTGGTTGAGGTAGGATGCAGAAGATTTAGGGTAATCACCGGGTATACATCCAAGCAGGAATGAGAAAACAGAAATTAGAGCAAATTCAATCATTGCCGAGATAACTAGCAATGATTGATTGCAAAGATGAAACGAACGGATAGGCAAGCGTTCGGCTTAAAAACCGATGCCCTTTCCAGCCTATCACTCTCTAAAAAACATCGGCAAATGTTTCAATTACAGACCGCACGCGGTTTGAAGCCATTGAATTTCTTCTGATGTTAGGGTGGGAGATAATTTTGCGAAGATAGTTTTGTGGTAGTTTTGCAACCACTCTGCCTGACGCGGTTCTAGGCGATCGAAGTCAATTAATTTCCTGTCAAAAGGAATAAAGGTCAGGGATTCCAACCCATACCATTGACTGACTCCTCCCGCCCCATTGGATGGATGGCTTGCAGATACATCGACAACGGTATAAAGATTTTCAAGGCGAATCCCGCCCCATCCCGGTTCATAAAATCCCGGTTCTACACTCGTAACCATTCCCAGTTCCAGAGGTTCGTGAACTCGCTTACTGATTCCATTTGGGCCTTCATGGACATTGAGAAACGCCCCAACTCCAT
>JANRKG010000283.1:0-14640 GCA_033763635.1 Leptolyngbyaceae cyanobacterium bins.59 | reverse complement strand
GGCTTGCTGCCGAAATTCCCGTAGCTTGGCAAAATGTTTCATAGTCAAGTGATTTGAACGTCCTTGACTATTTAGCAGCCAAATCGTTCGATCTGGCTGCTTTTCTTAACCATTTAGTCTAAACCTGAGTGCCTGAGATTGGCAGGATTTTCTGCTCGCGCAGGACTCACAGCCCCCAGGTACGGCAGCAACAGGGCGATCGCAAAGACCTTGAATTTCATAATTCTCTGAGTTTGATGGGTAACATCCTATCCATCAGGAACACTGCTCCGGAGGTGTGATCAGGACAATGCACAGAATTTAATTTTTTCTGGCTTATCGGTATGCTTTGCTACCCTGAGAGTAATTTAACCGTGTGCTTGCCCGATGAATGTTTCAAAGCCTCAAGCCTCGATTCAGTGGCTCCAGGTCTGTAGCCTTGCCGCTGTTCAAGGGGCAATTACCTTATCCTGGGTGATTTATAACCTGTATCTTGTTCGCTTGTTAGTGCAATTGGGACTTCCAGAGTCGCTGGCAAAACATCTGCTCATGGTCGAGAATCTGCTGGCGGTTGGGATGGAGCCACTCATGGGAGCCTTGTCCGATCGCCAGCAGCGATGGCTGGGCACTCGCTTTCCCTTAATTGCCCTGGGCGTGATTCTGTCAGCAGGGTTATTTATCCTGATTCCCCTGGTCGTACTGTTGGGTCCATCGATCGCCCTGACTCCCTGGTTGCTGCAAGGATTGGCGATCACCTGGGCCTTGGCAATGACCCTTTTCCGCAGTCCAGTCATTGTTTTACTTGCGAATTATGCCTTCGCTACAAAACTGCCCCAGGCATTCAGTGTTCTCACGCTCACCGGAGGATTGGTGGGTGCCTTGCGTCCCCTGGCCTCCGGATTTATTTTAGGGCTGGGACCAACCGTAACGTTTGCGATCGGCTCTGGGGTTCTGCTGGGTGCAACGGTTGTATTACGCATCGTCCATGCTCAACTTCCCCCAAGCGAACCTTCCCCTGCTGCTTCTAATCCCCACCCCTTTCCCCTGAAAGCGCTCACTGTTCTCTTCGTGTTAGGACTGTTGATTGCTGGGGGCACCCGGTTAATGATGGGCGAGATTCTGCCCAAACTACTACAGGCTAATTATCCAGCAATAAACCTGAACCTGTCTCTGGGGTTGCTTTCGATCGCCCTGGCTTTGTTCGCCCTGGCAGCCGGAGTCATTGCCACTCGCATTGGTAACGCGAAGACCATGATCATCGGGGCCGGGGGCACTGCGGCCTGTCTCACCCTATTGACTGCTTTGCCATCGTTCCTGCTTCCGATTGTGCTGCTGATATCGATCGCCGCCCTGAGTCCCGTCGTCAATGGCACTATTCCCCTCGCTTTAGAACTGGCTCCAGCGCGGTGGGGGGGACTGGCGATCGGGACTTATTTCGGTGGTTTTTCCCTGGCAATGGTGTTATATAGCGCCTGGATGACACCGGGAGTTCTAACACCAGCAGGGACGATCTTGTTAGGAGTTTTACTGTTTATTTTGGCGGGAATTTCTATTGCGGTGGGCGATCGGTTTTGCAGAAAAGTTGCAGTTGGGTAGTCTGGAATAATTGATGATGAATACCTTTAGGTTGAATGGCAAAAGGTTGATGTCAAAAATTGCATTATTTCAAAGATGAATTTAAGTTGGAATTTGACTAGGAATCACCTAAACTATTTTTTCTAAAAGATGTTTCAAAATGATGAAATTCTCGAAACTTACTATTTCTTGTCTGCTAGCATCCACAGCCTTTAGCTTTTTTGCATACCCTGTCAAAGCAGAAAACTGGTTTTTTCTGTTAGATGACGACAGCAATATTAAACACTTTCTCGATCGCACCTCCATTAAACGGAAAGGCAATGTTGTTGAAGTAAAAGCATTTCAAGTCTCTCCAAAAACAGACGAAGATGGCAGTGTTGCAACGGTCGCCCTTTTTGAAATTTCTTGCCGAGAGAAGCGATTTAGGGTGAAGCAAGAATCGGTGCTTTACGAGGATCGATCGGTCAGGGCTTCCAGAAATCCCTCAGATTGGGAAGCTGTGCAAAAAGATACGGTGGCTGACGTAATGATGCAGGAAGTGTGCAAAGCTCGATAGGATGGCAAGAGGCAGCAGGCAAAGGGCAGAAGGGCAATGCTTACGGTACGATCGTTTTCACCTATCACCCTGTACTCGCCTAAACAGGTCCTGCTACATTAAAAACTTTTGAAGCAATCCTATTTCTCCTATGCTGGCTGCGCTGCTTTATGGCCAAGAAGACCTCCGTTTAGAAACCGTACCCGATCCCGTTCCGGGGCCAGGGGAGTTGGTGATTGAGGTGGGAGCTTCCACTACCTGTGGAACGGATTTGAAGGTGTGGCGACGGGGAGGACATGCCCGCATGTTAAAGCCACCTACGTTGTTTGGACATGAGGTGGCGGGGTCCATCGTGGCATTCGGGGAGGGAGTGACGGGCTGGCAATTGGGCGATCGGATCGTCGCCAACAACTCAGCCCCCTGCCTCACCTGCTTTTTCTGTCGTCGCCAGGAATATTCCCTCTGTCCGAACCTGACCTTTAATAACGGCACCTTCGCCGAGTATGTCAAAATTCCAGCCCCGATCGTCGCTCAAAATGTCTTGCCAATTCCTGACGATCTCCCCGACGATCTGGCGGCCCTCACGGAACCCCTCGCCTGTGTGCTGCATGGGGTTGCCCGCTCCAACATTCGACCGGGCGATCGGGTGGTGGTGTTAGGAGATGGGGCGATCGGGCTGATGTTTGTGGCAGTGCTGGCTTCCCAGGTTGGGGAGGTGATTTTGTTTGGGGGGCATGAGGCGCGGTTGGCGATCGGGCGCAAGTTGGGAGCCGTCCATACGTTCCATTACCGCACGCTCTCCGATGTTCCTGCCCAGGTGCGCGAATTGACCGAGGGCTGGGGAGCCGATGTTGTGATTGAGGCAACGGGCGTTCCCTCGGTGTGGGAGACCGCAATCGCCTGTGCCCGTCCCGGTGCGACAGTGAATTTGTTTGGAGGCTGTCCCCGTGACACAACGATTACTGTCAATACTGAGCAGCTTCACTACAATGAACTGACGCTCAAAGGGGTCTTTCACAATACGCCTACTTTTGTGCGATCGGCTCTCGCGTTGTTAGTCAGTCGTACTATTCCTTTCGAGTTACTCATTAGTAAGCAGGAGCATTTGACCCGCCTCGCTCAGGTATTCGAGGCAATGAAACAACGTCAGGTGATTAAAGTGGCAATCTACCCGTAACGGGTGTGTAGAGAGGCGAACCGGGCATCTGCGTCTCTCCCCCAACAGCGGCCTCCCCTCCCCTCATCACGTCAGGGGTTTGATATAGGCGATTGCCTGTCGCCAGATCAGGGTCGATTGGTTCGCGGCATCGATCAGGCAGATGCAATGGGGATCTTGCCAGCGGAGCTTCCCCGTTAGCCGATCGCTCGTCATGAGCAAGATTTCTACCTGGGTTCCCTGCCGGATCGTTTCCTGGACGGTGCGAATGCTGGGCAGACCCGTTTCTAACTCTGTGGACATGGTAAATCCTTGAAAAGGCTGAATAAAGCTTGCAGTTCAGTTTACAGTCTAATCATTAATAAGTGATGTGGAGAACCTTATGGGGATTGAGTTTACTAAATATCACGGTTTGGGCAATGATTTCATTTTGATTGACAATCGCCACCAATCTGACCCTCGGATTACGCCAGAACAGGCGATTCAGGTTTGCGATCGTCACTTTGGCGTGGGAGCCGATGGGGTGATCTTCGCCCTTCCCGGACAGGGAGCGGCAGACTACACCATGCGAATCTTCAACTCGGATGGGTCGGAACCGGAAATGTGCGGCAATGGAATTCGCTGTCTGGCCCGCTTCCTGGCAGAACTGGAGACAGCAGATGGTCAACCTCCTGCCCCAGACCACGCTTATCAGATTCACACCCTGGCAGGGATCATGATTCCCAAACTGGCAGCCGATGGGCAGGTGACGGTTGATATGGGTCTCCCTCGCCTCCTGGCAGCGGAAATTCCCACAACGCTGACCGGAGAATCGGAAAAAGTCATCGATCGCCCCCTCGAAGTAGCAGAAAAAACCTGGAACGTTACCTGTGTCAGTATGGGCAATCCCCACTGCATTACTTTTGTGGAGGATGTCGCTGCAATTCCTCTAGAGGCGATCGGTCCTCAATTTGAGAATCACCCGGTCTTTCCCCGCCGCACCAACACAGAGTTCATCCAAGTCGTGCGACCCGACTTCCTCAAAATGCGTGTCTGGGAACGAGGCGCAGGGATTACCCTGGCCTGTGGAACGGGGGCCTGTGCCTCCCTAGTCGCGGCAGTGCTGACGGGACGCAGTGAACGACGCGCCACCGTAGAACTCCCTGGCGGTCCTTTAGAAATTGAATGGTCCGAGGTAGACCAGAAGGTTTATATGACAGGTCCGGCAACGCAAGTGTTTCAGGGCATCCTGGCTTAGTCAGGACAGAACAGGGCTGGAAGAGGCCATCAGATGATGTTTGAGTCGCTGCCCTAAAATGGCGATGCCCCGCTCAATCTCCTCTGGCGATCGAATGAAACTGAGCCGCATCGCCGGATAAGCAGAACGACCGGGGAAGAAAGCAGCCCCATTTCCCACCAGCAAGCGTTGAGCCGCCAAGTCTTGATACAGCGCTTGCAGGGGAAGGGTCTGGGGGAGTTTCACCCAGAGAAACAGCCCCCCCTGAGGGACCGTCCATTCCATCCCCTCCGGAAAGTGTTGTTCCATCGCTTGCAACATGACGTTACGACTGTGCAGGTGGGTGGAGCGCAGGGCATTGAGGTGACGACGGTAGTGCCCAGAAGCAAGGTATTCGCTGACGATCGCCTGGGAAACCGTCGAAGCATGAAGATCATGCAGCAGTTTTTGCTCCAGCAAGGCCGAATAGTGAGGCTTGGCTGGAACCATATAACCCACCCGCAATCCCGGCATCAGGGTTTTCGAGAAAGTGCCAATGTACGTTACCCATCCGTACTGATCGATCGCTTTGATCGGCGGAGGCGCAGGTTCAAAACTCAACCCTTCATAGGCATTGTCCTCTAAAATCGGGCATTCGTACTGGTGGGCCAGGGCAACCAGCCGTTGACGATGGGCCAGGGAAGACGTAACGCCTGTGGGATTATGCAAGGTACTGATGGTGTAAATCAGGCGGGGACGATGGCTTTTGAGGTACTGTTCCAGCAAATCCAGGTTCATGCCCTCATGGGTCATGGGAATCCCAATTACCCGAACTCCCAGATGGCTCAAGATTGCCAACCCTCCATGATAGGACGGGCTTTCCACCACCACCCAATCCCCCGGTTTCAGGTAGTAGTGCATTGCCAGGGAAAGGGCTTGTTTGGACCCATTCGTAATAATCAGGTCATCGGGCGACAGTTCTAACCCCTGCTGAATAAGCATCAGGGCGATCTGCTTACGGAGAGTTGCTTGCCCTTGCGGCAGGTCGTAGTTAAATAGCGTTTCGGCCACATCTGAAATCGCTCGGCGGGAAACTTGCCGCAAATCAACGGGCGGATTGGGAAATCCACAGCTTAGATCCAACCAATCTTGTTGATGGAGGGCACGAACGGAAGCCAGATAGAGTTCGGAAAAGGTTGTTCCCGGTTGCTCTTGAATCACCACCGTTTGGGAAGGGGCAAAGGAAGGATCAAGCCGAGGAGTCAAGCGAGTGCCTGTATTCACAAAGTATCCCGCGCCCTGACGGGCATGGATCAGGCCGTCCGCCTCCAGAACATTGTAAGCTTCAATCACCGTGAGTTTGTTCACCTGCACCGTTTCCGCCAACATCCGAATCGAGGGAAGTTGCATTCCCGGTTGTAGCGCTCCAGCCGTAATGAGATGGCTGATTCGATCGCGGATTTGCAGGTAAATCGGTTGCTGAGACTGGCGATCGAGCGGGATCTTCACAGCAGCCCCCTTTATCAGAGCAACACAGAATAACTCGGACTATAGATCATTTTTCTCTCGATTGCCCCGGTACAGTCCTAAAAACTTTTACTAGAACAGTTCGAGAATGAAGAACTGTTCTAGTAAAAACAGCAAAAACCGTATCTTCTCGATCCAGAACAACCTGAACGAGAGTAGGAATAGGCGATATTCCCCATGCTTTCCCATTCGATCGCTCTTAGAACATAGCGATGGCAGTATCCGTTCAACTTAGGACAAGATGAGGCTTCATAAATTGACCTTCTGCCCTTTGCCTTCTGCCTCTCATATCAGCCTTTTTCGATGGAATCGCCACCATCCCTCTGTTTTTCATTCAGGAGGCTTCCCAATGAAAGTTTTTAATCTTCCTTCCCCGCTCCTGTTAAAAATTCTGGCCTTCGGGCAAGGGTGCCTGCAACGCATTGCTGCCAAACCGAGCGTTCGAATCCAGCCCCGCATGAATCGGGGCGTAAACAAAGGCTGGCATGGGTATGATCCAGAAACGGGAGAATACGTTGCCTATGGCACGGAAATGGAGATGCGAACCTGGCTAGAGCAGAGATATCGTCGTTAAGGACGATCACTAAAACTGGGTTATCTCTGTAAGTTGGGGCAAATGGTTTGGGCGGATTGCGGTAAGAGGGGTTGTTCGTCCCATCCGGACAGAATCCCCTGTAACTCCGCCTTCAAAATCTCTAGCGCAGCAATTTGGTCTGAGATAATCGTCAACTTGGCTTGAAGGGATTGCTTCACTTCCCCACAGGGCAACTGGCCCTGATCATGCACCTGTAAAATTCCCTGAATATCGTTCAAACTTAAGCCGAGAGACTGGGATCGCTTGATAAAGGCCAGCCGCCCCAACACCTTCTCTTGAAACAACCGATATCCTGCTTGCGATCGTTCCACAGTCGGGGCCAACAACCCAATCTCTTCGTAATACCGAATCGTTTTAACGGATAAGCCACTCCGGGCTGCAACTTCCCCGATCTTCAGAAAAGTTTTTGATGCAGCGATTGTCATAGCGCCTTAATATCTAGAGTTTTGGTATCTAGCTTTTTGAAACCCAATTTTTATCGATCAATCTTAGCGACCCATCCTATCGGCGAGGGCGCTTTTTCGAGATGGACAGCATGGGTAACGAAGCATTCGATGAGGCAGCAGGAAGATATCGCTGGGCAACGGGTTGAGGCATCTCTATGCGGCTGCGTTGCATAAGCCACCAGCGCAACCCTAAAGCAATGCCAACAGTGCTAACCCCAACCGTAAACAACACCCACTCTGTATCGAATCCCCCGATCAGTGCATCGACGACTCCCACGGTTAATACAAAACTGGAAATTGGTTCCTTGCGGTACGTTGCTTTTAGAAAGCGGGGCCAAACGTTCATCACAATAGGATCTGCCGGAGTAGTTTAGAAATTGATTTAAGTATACAGACGATCTTTGCCCGACAAAGTTCTGTTGCTTCTAATCTAGCGCAGGAAGGCTGAAAATTTAGGTGAATAGGTCATTGGTCATTGGTGATTAAATTCTTGTCCCATCACCCATCACCGATTACCCGCCTCACTTCCCAATACAGAATCGACTAAAAATCCTGTCGAGTATAGATTCCGTCACCTCTTCCCCTGTCACCTCACCCAATGCTTGTATTGCTCCTCGCAGGTCGATGGTCCAGAAATCCAGGGGAAGATTTTGGGCGATCGTCGCCTGAACTTGCTCCAGAGCAATTTGCGATCGGGTCAGGGCAGCAGCCTGTCGCTGGTTGATTGCCAGGTCCAGATCTGCGGCCTGTAAATTTCCAGCATGAACCGTTTTCAAAATCGCTTGCTCCAGGTCCGCAATCCCCTCATTCTGAGCAACGGCAGTGAAAACGACTTGAGAAATTTCGGGCGGATAAGGTAGGGAGGTCAGAAATTCCCGATCAACCAGATCAATTTTATTCACCACTAAAATGAGCGGGCGGGACTTAATCAGGTCGTAGATGGTCTGATCCTCCTCCGTCCATCCGGTCTGGGCATCCATTGTCAACAACACCAGATCGGCAGCCTGGGCAACGGTGCGCGATCGTTCCACCCCAATTCGCTCCACCTGATCCCCCGTCTCCCGAATTCCTGCCGTATCCAACACCTGCACCGGAATTCCACCAACCACCAGGCTGGATTCCACCACATCCCGTGTGGTTCCTGGCAGATCGGTGACGATCGCCCGATCGCTCCGACTCCAGGCATTCAGGAGACTGGACTTACCGACATTGGGCCGTCCGACGATCGCCACCTTCAGGCCCGATCGCAACAGTTCCCCCTGATCGGCTGTCGCCAGAATTCGATTCACCTCTGCCAGCACCCCTGCCAATTGCGCTTGCAGACTCGGCAGATCCAGGGGAGGTAAATCTTCCTCAAAATCAATACGGGCCTCAATTTCTGCCAGTAAATCCAGACAGGTATTACGCAACTGCCGAATCGGATGAGCCAGTTTACCCTGCAACCCTGCCAATGCCATCTGTGCGGCTTGGGGCGATCGGGCACCCACCAAGTCAGTAATACCCTCTGCCTGGGTTAAGTCCAAGCGCCCATTTAAGAAAGCCCGCAGCGTAAATTCTCCGGGTTGGGCCAGCCTGGCTCCCTGCTGAATGCAAAGTTGCAACACCTGCTGTACTACCATCAACCCACCATGACAATGGAACTCGACAACATCTTCCCGCGTGTAAGAGCGGGGAGCCAGCATCAGTAACAACAATGCTTCGTCAACAATTTGTTGTGTTTGTGGATGGCGTACCCATCCATAGAGAATTCGATGGCTCTCCCAGGATTGTTTTCCGGGAGTATGAAAGAGTGCCTGGGCGATCGTCAAGGCTTTCGCCCCCGAAACCCGCACGATACCCACGCTTCCCTGTTGAGGCACAATCGCGGTTGCAATCGCGGCGATCGTTTCACTTGCGTTCAAACGTCCTCCTTGTCTGGGTGGTCCTATGGCAACATTTCTGAATTGCATCACGTCCCTTGCAAGGGAAGTATGTGGATTCAGTCGTCACTCCCAATGAGGGCAGTTATGATGCCTATTAGCATGGTAGACCCCTTGGCAGGGTGATAATCCTTGGGCTAAAAGTGAAATATGGAACAAACGTTCTATGATCAGGGACTAGAGAGAATTCGAAGGGGCGATCTTAAAGGCGCAATCCAGCAATTCGATCGGGCGTTAGAGATTAATCCTCAATTTGCCGCAGCCTATCATCGACGGGGAGGCGTGCGGTTTGACCTGGGCGATCGGCAGGGAGCGATCATTGACTATACCCAGGCACTTCAGCTCAATCCCGATGGGGTGGAGACTTACTTCGCTAGAGGGCTGACGCGCTTGGCCCTGGGGGACTGTTCTGGGGCGTTGGAAGACGCAAATCAAGCGTTGGAACTCAATCCGAGCTATGCAGCGGCTTGCAATCTTCAGGGGACTGCCTATGAAAGACTGGGCAATATTGAGGCGGCGATCGGCAGCTTCAAAAGGGCCGCTCAACTGTACCTGGATCAAAAAGATGCGACCCACTGCCAGCGTTGTCTGAATCGCATCAAGGAACTCCAAATCGTTCCCGTTCGCCCGGTATCGTCGATCGCAACCGAAGATTTTTTCAAACAGGCGCTCGACAAATTTCAAGCTGGAGACTACCGCAGAGCGCTTGAAGACTTCAACTGGCTCATTCAGGTTGATCCCCACGATGCTCGTGCTTACTGTTACCGGGGTCTCATTTATGCCAAAACCAGGCGTTCCCAGGCGGCAATGCAAGATCTTGCAAGGGTGATGCAGATGAACCCAGACGGGGCAGGATTGCGACACCTGCGGGGATTGGTGCGAATGGAATTAGGAGACACAAGAGGGGCGATCGAAGACTTCAATCAACTCCTGCAAAATAGCGAAACCAGCGCTGAAGCTTATCTCTATCGGGCCGGAGCCTATGCCCGTCAGGGGGATCATCGGCAGGCGATTGAAGATTACTCCCGTGCCCTTAGCCTACGCCCTGACAGCCCAGAAACCTACTGTGCCAGAGCCGCCACCCGTCACCAGTTTGCAGATCTTCGGGGAGCACTGGAAGATTATCAACGAGCTGCGAACCTCTACTTTGAACGCCAGGACTGGCCCCATTACCGTCAGGTTTTGGACCAGCTTAAGCAACTCCAGTCCCTTCCCCAAACCTTTAGTGGAAGTCAGGCCGAATCAATTCCCCTGGATGTAGGGCGAGAAAGTCCTCGCCCAGGGGACTGGGACCCTTCCGCTCGATTTCACCCCAGCACTGAGTTACGCGATCGACTCCTGCGTCTGGTGGGTGGCAACCTCGATATCGCGGAACGGCTGATCGACCTTGCAAAACAAAAGTACCCCGATCGCCCTGAAGAATGGTACTGGGAGCGGGTGATCGCGGATCTGGAACAGGAGCGGTGATGGGGGATGGGTGGTAGGCCAGTTTCTTTGATTTCCCATCACCTACAACCATTTCACCATCCTGTAACAAATCATTGCTATGCGCGAATACAATGAAGAGAGACAGAAAATCTTAAAATTTGCGCTAGTTTCGCGTTCAAACACATGCAGCCGACGGATGCCAGTAAGTTTACCGATAAAGCCTGGGAAGCCATTGTCAAATCACAGGACGTTGCCCGTCGATATCGGCATCAGCAGCTAGAAGTAGAACATTTGACGATCGCCCTTCTGGAACAGGAAGGGTTGAGCCGCGATTATCTAGAGCGGGCCGGGGTAGACCTTTCCCGCATGGCCCAACAATTGAACGAGTTCGCCCAACGGCAAAATCGGGTGATCTCCGACAATGGGCAACTATACCTGGGCCGAGGGTTGGATTCTTTACTGGACAGGGCCGAAGCCCTCCGGATCTCCTGGCAAGACCAGTTCATCTCTGTAGAACATTGTTGGATGGCGCTGGGAGAGGACGATCGCTTGGGCCGTCGTCTCTTCCGCATGCTGAACCTTGATCCCCGTCAATTGGAGGCGACGATTAAGACCCTGCGGGGTGCCCAACGGGTGACGGATCAGAGTCCCGAATCCCGCTATGCTGCCCTGGAGAAGTACGGGCGAGATTTGACGGATCAGGCACGGGACGGCAAATTGGACCCTGTAATTGGGCGGGATGATGAAATTCGCCGCGTGATCCAAGTGCTCTCTCGTCGTAGCAAAAACAATCCGGTGCTGATTGGGGAACCAGGGGTTGGGAAAACGGCGATTGCAGAAGGGCTATCCCAGCGGATTGTGAATGGGGATGTCCCTGAATCCCTCAAGGGCCGTCGGTTGATTTCGCTGGATATGGGTAGCCTGATTGCGGGCGCGAAGTACCGGGGCGAGTTTGAAGACCGACTCCGGGCCGTCTTGAAAGAAGTGATCGAATCTGACGGTCAAACGATCCTTTTTATTGATGAGCTACATACGGTCGTAGGGGCCGGAGCCACTCAGGGCACAATGGATGCCGGAAACCTTTTGAAGCCCATGCTGGCCCGGGGAGAACTTCGCTGCATTGGAGCCACCACCCTGGATGAATACCGCAAATATATCGAGAAAGATGCAGCCCTGGAACGTCGATTCCAACAGGTTGTTGTGGATCAGCCCACCGTAGAAGATACCATTTCCATTCTGCGGGGCTTGAAGGACCGTTACGAGGTCCACCATGCGGTCAAAATCACCGATTCCGCATTGGTGGCAGCAGCAACCCTTTCTTCCCGGTACATCACTGATCGCTTCCTACCCGATAAGGCGATCGATCTGGTAGACGAGGCGGCGGCAAAGCTGAAGATGGAGATCACCTCGAAGCCCGTTGAATTGGAGGCGATCGATCGACGGGTGATGCAACTCAAGATGGAACAACTATCCCTAAAGGGAGAGGAGCAACGGGGTGGAGGAGGTCTGTTCCGCCCTGCCCGTGAGCGATTGGACCGGATCGAGCAAGAAATTTTAGAACTGGAGGACAAACAGCATCTCCTGAGTGAACAATGGCAGACTGAGAAGGAACTGCTGGATGGAATCACCAACTTGCGGGATCAGGAAAATCAGGTGCGGGTACAACTGGAGCAAGCCGAACGCAAGGGCGAATTGGGGGATTTACAGGAGCTAGCAAAGGCTTCTGAGCTACGCTACGGGCGGTTGCCCAAACTTCAGCAGGAGCGGGAAAGTAAAGAAGCGATTCTGTTAGAAATTCAATCCCGGGGCGCAGCCCTCCTGCGGGAACAGGTGACGGAAGCAGACATCGCGGAGATCGTCGCAAAGTGGACAGGAATTCCGGTGAACCGCTTGCTGGAATCGGAACGGCAGAAGCTTTTGCAACTGGAGTCGGTGTTACACAAACGGGTAATTGGTCAGGTGGAAGCGGTGGAAGCGGTAGCTGCCGCTATCCGTCGCGCCCGTGCCGGGATGAAAGATCCCAACCGTCCGATCGGCTCCTTTCTGTTCATGGGACCGACGGGAGTGGGGAAAACCGAGTTGGCCCGTGCCCTGGCCCAGGCACTCTTTGATAGCGATGATGCGATCGTTCGTCTGGATATGTCGGAGTACATGGAGAAGCACTCGGTTTCCCGGTTAGTGGGTGCGCCTCCAGGCTATGTGGGCTATGAGGAAGGAGGCCAGCTATCGGAGGCCATTCGCCGTAAGCCCTACTCAGTCGTTCTGCTGGATGACGTGGAAAAAGCTCACCCGGATGTCTTTAATATCCTGCTGCAAGTGCTGGACGATGGGCGCATTACGGATTCGCAGGGGCGACTCGTGGATTTCCGTAATACTGTGATCGTGATGACCAGTAATATCGGGGGCGACCACATTCTGGATATTTCGGGAGATGACGATCGCTACGAGGAAATGCAGACGCGGGTACTTGATGCCCTCCGCAGCCATTTTCGCCCTGAGTTCCTCAACCGCGTGGATGAGCTAATTCTGTTCCATGCGTTGCGACGCGAGGAATTGCGCCAGATCGTGCGAATTCAACTTCAGCGCATCCAGCGGTTACTAATGGACCAGAAGATTACCCTGGACATGACAGAAGCGGCTCAGGATCACATTGCAGAAGCGGGATTCGACCCCACTTACGGAGCAAGACCCCTCAAGCGAGCAATTCAGCGGGAATTAGAAAACCCACTTTCCGTGAAAATTCTGGAGAACGCTTTTACTGAAGGCGATACGATTGTCATTGATTGTACAGACAATTATTTGACCTTCACACGGCAAACCCCTGTTCCTCTGGGTAGTTCATGACTGACTTCACGATCGCCATCTGTACTTATAACGGTGCGAAACGATTTCCCGAAGTGCTCGATCGGCTGAAATCACAAGTTGGCATCGAGACTGTCAGTTGGGAAGTGTTACTTGTCGATAACAATAGTACGGACAATACGGCTGAAGCCTTTCAGACCTATCAAGCCACTTGGTCAAGGGCTATCCCCCTGAAATACTGCTTTGAGCCACAGCAGGGGGCCGGGTATGCGCGAAAACTCGCCATTCGAAAAGCCCAAAGTGATTTAGTTGGTTTTTTGGATGACGATAACTTACCTGAATCGGGTTGGGTTGCGGCGGCTCTGGCTTTTGCCGAGCAATATCCCAAAGCGGGAGCCTTTGGCAGTCAAATTCACGGCCTGTACGAAACGCCTCCACCTCCAGAACTTCAGGGCTTGCTTCCTTTTCTGGCGATTGTCGAACGGGGTTCAAGGCCCCTGCGTTACGAACCCGCCCAAAAACTCCTCCCCCCTTCAGCGGGATTAGTCGTTCGGAAGCAAGCCTGGTTAGCGACGGTGCCAGAGCGATGCATCTTAAATGGGCGCACCCAAGACAGCATGCTGACCGGGGAAGATCTGGAGGTTATTTCCTACATTCAGCAGGGAGGATGGGAAATCTGGTACAACCCAGCCATGGAGATGTACCACAAAATCCCAACCTCACGGCTGCAACGGGAATATTTAATTCCCTTCTTTCAGGGCATTGGTCTCAGTCGTCATGTAACCCGGATGCTGAGTGTGCAACCTGCTTATCGTCCCCTGGCGACGATCGCCTATGCCGCTAATGATCTACGAAAGATTGCAAAACATTTACTAAAGTACGGTCCTAGCGTTAGAACAGACTTGAAAGCTGCTTGTGAAATGGAATTGTTTCGCAGTAGCCTGCTCAGCCCCCTCTACATCCGGCAACAGAACCCGCGGTAAGGTGCTGCTGCTGCGTGACCCGTCCCTTTGCATTCCCTGCCATGTCTCCTGATTGCGTCCTGGACTTTACCATTGCGATTCCCACCTACAACAGTGCGCGCCGCATTTCGGCAGTGATCGATCGCCTCAAAGCCCAGCAGGGAATTGAGGGCATTGCCTGGGAGATTTTGGTTGTCGATAACAACAGCACGGACGAAACAGCCGCAGTAATTCAGGAGTTACAAGCGAACTGGTCTGCTTCTTTTCCATTGCGGTATCACTTTGAAGCAGAACAGGGAGCCGCTTTCGCCCGTCAAAAGGCGATCCGAGAAGCCCGTGGGGTCATGGTTGGGTTTCTGGATGATGACAATTTGCCCGCGCCGGATTGGCTGGCAAGTGCCCATCGCTTTGCCAAAGAATATCCCCAGGCGGGAGCGTATGGAGGCCCCATTCATGGGCAGTTTGAGACAGAACCTCCGCCCGGTTTTGAGAAGATCCAGGTATTTCTCGCCATTCGAGAT
>JANRKG010000282.1:0-4653 GCA_033763635.1 Leptolyngbyaceae cyanobacterium bins.59 | reverse complement strand
TATTTTGGGCCTACCGCCTTTTCTGAAGGGCGGTGGAATCGTTTTAGGAATTTTTGCAGGGGCTATTATTGGAATGGCTGCTCAATATTTTCTAAAAATACATAGAAGTCAGATAAAAACCCATAAAGAAGTTTTTTTGTCTGTCCAAAAAATTAAGGATACTTCTTTGACATTTTTGAAAAGAAGTTTAAAAGAGGCAATCGCAGTAGGTGGTCTGGCACTCTTGGTCTGCTTATTTCTTCTGCCGCTGGTTAGTAATGACAAGCAGCTTCCTTTCATGCAGTTTCCCTTATGGCTGGGGTTAATAATTGGAGTTTTTTTTGGACTGCTTACTCTAGTCACTCGCCTAGTGAGTGATAGTTTAATCGAGAAAAAGGAA
Organism: Leptolyngbyaceae cyanobacterium bins.59; assembly: GCA_033763635.1. Classification (GTDB taxonomy): domain Bacteria; phylum Cyanobacteriota; class Cyanobacteriia; genus JANRKG01. The sequence continues at coordinate 4,274 of JANRKG010000282.1, read as the reverse complement.
GTGAAAACCCTAAAACCGAACCAAGGCATTTTAGATTCTTACAAAAAAGCTTATCTGATAGCGAAAATTACCACAGGGGTTGTAGCAGTTATTAATACACTGTTTGTTCTAATGATTCACGGTGTTATCAATCCTCATCCTGATAAGGTTAAATTGCTAGTTACGTTAATTCTTGGGCTGTGTTCTGCGTTCGTTACAGGAGGAGCTGCTGCGTTCATCCATGATAGTGGTCGAGTCTGCCAACAACATTTTGCGTTGCGAATCGTTCTCTATTTAACGGGTGATATCCCCTGGAACTATAAAGATTTTCTTGACTACGCTAGTAAGTCTACTAAACTTGACTTTTTGAATAAAATTGGTGGTGGCTATCAATTCTTTCATGGGCTGTTTAAAGAACATCTTGCATCTCTGTATCTTGATCAAAAGAATGGATAGTTTACTTGAGCGCCCGTCCTCGCCATGTCCATCCCCAACCTGATTCAGTCTTAATGACTGAATCAAGGGCGATGACTGCTACCAATATTCCCCCTAAACCCTGTAGCCACCAATATTTTGGTGGGCTATTAGATGCGTTGGTTGCTAGTTTTCGTAGCCTGTACTGAAAAAATACCGCTATCAGATTTATCCCAATAGTGAGTAAGTCTATCGTTTGCAACCCAACGGTCAGGCTCTTTCCTAAAATAATAAGTAACCCCAACCAGGGAACTGTGTAGAGAATGAGCATTACGATCGCCAGATATAGCATGATTAGTAAGTTTCGCTGGGCACCGACGTACAAAACCTTTGTCCATCCCTCCCACAGCGCTCCCCAAGAGCGGTACATCCGTAACGTTGCGATGTTCGCTCCCAATCGATATTCTATCTTCAGCCCATTGTGTTTAATCAGCCGCGCCAAAGCGACATCTTCGGCAACCTGATCGGCAACCGCTTCATGCCCCCCAACTTTCTCATAGGCTGAACGCCTAAACAACATAAAAGGGCCTGCGGCAAAGGCCGTTTCTGTTTTGGGATCTTTGGCAATTTTAGAGTTCAAAGAAATCAGCAAATTAATCAACATCAATGGCTGTACTAACCACTCCGTTAAAGAATCACAGGTCCAGGCGGGGATACAATTCAGGAGGTCAGCTTGTTCTGATAATGCTACTTGTAGGGCCGATTCAATTGCCCCTGATTTCAAACGCACATCAGCATCAATAAACAATAAGAACTCTCCCTCAGCGCATTTGATAGCTTGAGCACAGGCCCAGTTCTTACCCGTCCACTTTTGCCCTTCTGGTTGAGGCAACCCTGAAATAAGCTTCAGCCTTGGATCTTTAAGACTTCGTTGAAGAGCTTGAAGAATTATCCAGGTTTTGTCAGTAGAGCGATCGTCTACGACCCAAACTTCAATGTTTTCAGCTAAGAAATTGGCACTCTTCAAGATAGATGTAACGCAGTCTTGAATATTATCCGCTTCATTGTAGGCTGGAACGATCACTGAAATTTTAGGAGACCCGAATGAATCTGAGTCATAATCAGAGGAGATGCTAGAGAGCGGAATGAGTTGAGGTATCTCTTTTATCGCTTGTTTTAAGCTAACGATGTAAGCAGACAACCCAACTAAACTCAAGAAAAGAAGCAGAAGTAGAAACATGACTGAGTAGTTTTGTGTAATTATTCCTTGATGGTATGTAATCAGTTTACGTTTTAGTGGAAACGAATTGTTTTGCAGTGAACTTGAGCAATTTTGCCCATCCTGGGAACGGGCCTGGAAAGGTCTTGGCGCAAAAACAACGGGCAAAGATCTTTATGATGCCCTGATGATTAAATATGGCGAACCCCACCGTAAGTATCATTCCCTTCAGCACCTGAGCGAATGCCTGAGCCTGTTTGCGAGCGTTCAGGATCTTCCAACGTACCCATTTGAAGTGGAAGTTGCGCTCTGGTTCCATGATGCGATTTATGAGGTTGAGCGATCGGATAACGAAGAACGCAGTGCAGAATGGGCCAGAACCGCTGCCCTGAAAAGTGGGGTCGTGCTTGCAGTTGCCGATCGCATTCACAATTTAATTAGGGCGACCAAACATACGGGCATCCCCCGTAAACTTGATGAGCAGTTGCTCGTAGACATCGATCTCGCAATCCTGGGAGCCAGTCAGCCACGATTCGCGGAGTATGAACACCAGATCCGTGAAGAATACGCTCATGTTCCTGAGGGGTTGTTCAGGCAAAAGCGTCATGCCATTCTTCGTTCCTTCCTGGAGCGAGAACGAATTTATAATACTCCTCATTTCTATGCAATATTTGAAGAACAAGCCCGTTCAAACCTGCGGATCGCGATTGAACAATAACCAGGCATTCCCATGCCAACAAATTTTCCCTCTGCCTTCTGCCTTCTGCCTTCTTCTACCCTCCTCTTGATAAAATTTTGCTAAAATCTCCTTCTCCCCTTGCAACCCTATGACCGCTTCCCTTTCCTGGGCCGAACTCGAAACCCTTGCAGACTTCTCCATCGATCGCGTCAATGGCCCGACTAACTCCCAGGCCCGGTTACGTTTGTTTGGTCGCAGTGAATCGGAAGTCCGAGTCACCCTCTACCGCGATCACCATGCCTGGTGCCCCTACTGCCAAAAGGTCTGGCTCTGGCTTGAGGAAAAGCAGATTCCCTACCGCATCGAAAAAGTCACGATGTTTTGCTATGGGGAAAAGGAAAGCTGGTACAAACGCAAAGTTCCGTCTGGGATGCTGCCCGCCCTGGAATTGGATGGGCGGTTCATCACCGAAAGTGATGACATTTTGCTTGCTCTGGAACGGGCTTTTGGTCCTTTAGGGCAGGGGATGGAAGATCGGGCAGTGCTTCCTCTACGGCGACTGGAGCGGCTTCTGTTCCGGGCCTGGTGTAGCTGGCTCTGCTATCCCAGCCTGTCCCGTCAGCAGGAACAGCGCAACCGAGACCAATTTGTAGAAGTAGTGGGCAAGGTCGAGTATGCCCTGGCGGCTACACCGGGTTCCTATTTTTTAGAGGAGTTTGGGACGGCTGATGTCATCTTCACCCCTTATGTCGAGCGGATGAACGCGAGTCTGTACTACTACAAAGGGTATTCCCTCCGGGAGGAAAATCCCCGCTTCTCAGCCTGGTTTGATGCGATGGAAAGTCGATCGACCTATCGGGGAACCCAAAGCGACTTCCATACCCACGCCCATGACCTACCTCCCCAAATGGGCGGGTGCTGGGAAAATGGAGAACCTCAAATGCTCGTGAACAAGCAGCGGGTGGATCAGGGTCCCTGGTTGGGTCTACCGGATGTGACCTACCCAGAGCCGGAAAATTCCCGTCAAGAGGCACTTCATCGAGTTCTCAAGCACCGATCGAATATCTTACGAGTGAACCCTGCCGATTCCGCGTTATTTGAGGAAGCGCTACGCTGTGCCCTGACTACAATGATGACCGGGGAAGTGTGTTCGCCCCCTCCCGGTTCGGACGCTGCTTTGCGGTATCTGCGCGATCGTATCAGCGTTCCTCGTGATATGTCCATCTATGCAGCGAAGCGCTTCCGGGAAGCCCTGGAAAATACGGCTGCATTGGTGGGGGATGGTCAGGGTCCAGAAATTCCTGTCAAACATCGACGGGATCAAGACCCGATGAACTTTGCGAAAGGTTGATGACTTTGATTGCCAAGTCACTCTGATGCAATCAGAGTGACGATCGCATCCACTAATGCTTCGGGTTCAATGGGTTTCGCCAGATGCCGCTGAAACCCAGCCGTGAGTGCTTGCTGTTGATCCACTTCTCCTGCATAAGCCGTGAGGGCGATCGCCGGAATTCGACCTCCTTGTTCTGGGGGTAAACAGCGCACCTGGCGCAGAAATTCGTAACCATTCACATCGGGCATGCCAACGTCACTGAGGATCATCTCTGGCTTAAATTCAGTCATGGCAACCAGTGCTTCAGCAGCAGACGCAGCCACTTTGACCATTGCCCCCGTCTCTTCCAGAATGGTGACAATCAGATCTCGCATATCTACTTCGTCATCTACGACCAAAATTTTCAGGTTTGCCAGAGAGAATGGATCTGCATCAGGACTGGAACGCCTCGCTGGATCAGGGCTGTCTTCACCCTGAGTTTTTGCCAGCGGAAGTAACACGGTAAACGTTGCCCCCAGCCCTTCTCCGGAGCTTTCGGCATTGACCGTTCCACCATGTAATTCGGTCAGGTAGCGAACGATCGCCAACCCCAAGCCCAACCCGCCAAACTTGCGGGTGACGCTTCCATCCTCCTGTCGGAAATACTCGAA
>JANRKG010000281.1:0-4975 GCA_033763635.1 Leptolyngbyaceae cyanobacterium bins.59 | reverse complement strand
GAATTTCCTGGTGTCAAGAGTGCATTCAAGAAACCTGTACTCTGGAAGATTGGTTACTACGTGGGATCGTGTGGTGAGGCATCACTGGAAGCGGTCAAACGCTACATTGAACAACAAGGTGTTTTAGGTTAGAGCGCTAAGAGTTTGGCGACTCCGCTTCACTCCATCGCCCGCCTATTCCCCATACGACCATAACGGTACTCCGTTTGGTCGCAGCACTCCGGCGGTATTGGTAGTCTCGTTATTCATGGTTTCCGCTTCTAAACTCCAGAAAATCGAGTACGGGGATTTTCAAACTCCGCCAGAGTTAGCTGAACAGGTTTGCCAGAAGCTGATTGAAATTGGTATCCAACCAGATGTGATTATTGAGCCAACCTGTGGAGTGGGCAATTTCATTCAAGCCTCTGCCAAAGCATTTCCATCAGCAAGAAAAATCTTTGGGTTTGAAATTAATGCAACCTATTTCGAGCAACTTGCAAACGACAATCAACTCATCACTGATCCAAGAATTCAGATTGAACAAGGGGATTTCTTTCAACTGGATTGGGAAGCATTCACAAAAACAATTGACGGAAAAATTCTGGTACTCGGAAATTTTCCCTGGGTGACAAATGCCCAGCAAGGAGTCATTACAGGCAAAAATTTACCCTTGAAAACTAATTTTCAAAGTCATCAGGGCTTTGATGCAATGACAGGAAAGAGCAACTTTGACATCTCAGAGTGGATGCTCATTCGGATAATTCAGGGATTACAAAAGCGCCCATCCGCTTTAGCCATGCTCTGTAAAACTTCTGTTTCCAGAAAACTGCTCAACTATCTTTTTACTCAGAAACTCAATTTAAAGTATTGTGCAACCTATCAAATAGATGCCAAAAAACACTTTGGGGCGATCGTGGATGCCTGTCTTCTATTCTGTACATTTGAACCGGAGACCCACCATTACTTCTGTGATGTTTTTGATCGCCTTGACAGTAGCAGTTATTCTCGAATTGGCTATGAAGAAGGCATTCTGATTAAAGATCTAAATACTTTTCAAAAGCTAAAAGACTTATCTGATCCAAACCCAAAGAAGCAATGGCGATCGGGCATCAAACATGATTGTGCCAAGGTGATGATTTTACATAAAACGGATGGAGGATACCTGAATGGATTCAGAGAAGTGATTGAGCTTGAAGAAACATTAATTTTCCCTTTCATGAAAGGATCGGATGTCGCTCAAGGGCGAATTGAAGGGGGCGATCGCTTCGTTCTAATCACACAGCAATCGATTCATGAATCAACAGAATTGATTCAAATGCTTGCACCTAAAACATGGAATTATTTAGAATCCTGTGCAAAACAGTTAGAGGCCCGGAAAAGCAAAATCTATCAGAATGCCCCTCGGTTTTCTATATTTGGAGTCGGCAGTTACACCTTTGCTCCCTGGAAAATTGCCATTTGTGGCCTTTATAAAAAACTCCATTTTCAGCTCATTGGTCCCAGAAATCATAAACCTGTCATTTTCGATGACACGGTGTATTTTCTGGCATTTGAAGATCAACAAACTGCCGATCGCACCTTTGCGTTGTTAACCTCTGCTTTTGCAACAGACTTCTACCACTCCCTAATTTTTTGGGATGAAAAACGCCCCATCAAAACCAGCATTTTGAATCGCTTGAATCTAGAGGTTCTGGCTCAGAGATTGAACAACATCACACAAACTGATGGGTGAATTCGCAAGTCAGATCCACTCGTCCTTTGCGGAGCATGGCGCGATCGAGTCGCTCAGTGGTATTGCAGGTCATCAACACCATTAACCGTTGATCCATCTGCATACTCGACTCGTCAATCACACTACGGGATAAAGTACCATCCAACAAACTCAGGATGTGTTCTGTACGGTTACTCTGCTGCGCCACTTCCGACGATCGATCCTGCGCCAGGTTGTCGGCTTCGTTGATGATTAAACAAATACGCTCCAGAAAAGAAGGTGGCACAAAGTTCTCAACCGCATCATGGTCCAGGATAAAAATGACATACCGGAGCGGCACTAAAATCTCAGAAGCAATGGCCTGGGTCCAGGCAGTTTTCCCAGTTCCCGGTGCCCCATGCACCAGCACCGCCAGTTGTTCCTGATCCAAAATGGCTTGCTGCACCTGATCCGTAAAGCCCTGGATCTCAGGCGGAAACGATCGAAGTGGGAACTGGCTATGCACCTGCCCAACACGACTTTGATACCCACTCAACATTACTGCCAGGTTATAGGTTGCCTTACTCACGAGGGGCGCGAGATCCTGTGCCAGAAGGGTGAACCGTCTCCGGCCCCAACTGGAATTAGTAATCTGCAACCAAACCCTTTGCTCTGCCCAATAGGTCTGAACTAACCCGACGCTTTCAATCCGCTTCCAATCGACGAAGCGATTGACAGGGTAGTAAAAGTGTCGATCGCCTAAGCTTTGAGTAATGAGACTAGGCCGCCCCAATAGGTCCAGAATTTTCAGAATGGTTACTTCCTGTAACCGACTCAGCACATACTCAATGGGAATACTATTGCGGCTGACCCGTTGATTAATCGGAGTTTCTGTACTCAGGGTGTCTTTATAACGGTAATCGGGACCGGGGGGCGCGGGAGTAATATAGTCCCAAAATTCATCGAGTTCATAGCGAGTGTTCTCTGAGAACACATGCAGCATATTGGCCCACCAACTATGGTCGCGTCGTCCCAACGCATCGGCAACATCGCTCAGGAGATCCAGACTCTTGCGGCCCAACTCCCAGGGATCATTCGTCACCAACTGCACAAGAAACTCAACATCAAGTTCCCGATAGAGGGGTCGCCAGCCCGACTTCAGCAAATCTTGATTGTGGTTATTGCGATGTTCGGGAAAGTCATCATACCCCCCGAAGAATCCATCCGATGCCATAGCTCAGTCCTTATGTGCTACCCGCCAGCGCAAACCCCATCAATCCTTGATATCAAGTGTTCATTGCCCTGCCTTTCCTTCTTACCTCTCCCCTGTTCTCTATTATGCAATCGTGTAAATAGATTGTTTTTAGCGCCAGAGACGATTTTCCAGATCCCGCACCTGCCGTTCCAGGCGATCGAGCCTTCCCCGCAGTTCATCCATTTCAGACTGCCGGGGCACACCCAGATCTTGCATCATGTTTCGCAGTTGGCGTTGCATCTGAGTTTCGAAGTTCCCCTGCTCCGATCGCAGTTGGCGCATCAGGTCGTCCATCAGGCTCTTCGCATCATCAGGATTGATCCGACCTTCCCGAACCCACTTGTCTGTGGCCTCTTTCAGCCGTTCTGCCACCAGGGAAGTGGTGCCAATCCCAATCATTAACAATTGCTCAAGCCAATTATTATTATCCATTACCCCTTCCTAGCACTTCCTATCACTGCCTGCCGTTGGTTCAATTATCTGGGGAGTCCCAGCATGATTCTGCCATACAGTTATATCTTGGCAGATAGGAGTCTGGGGGTCCGGTAGAGAATGCCGAATAGACGGGGGGATGGGGCAGGGCGGATCAGCAAGGGGAAAAGGGGAATGAAGAGTTTTCTTGACACCTTTCCACTCCCCTTTCCCAATGACCCATTAACCCTTTTCGGCTAAAACGCCATTTAAGAAGATATCCGCTAACCCCTCTGCCATTTCTCGCATCGCATCGGGGGAAGATCCTTCCTCCATGATGGTGTCCTGACTGAACCCGGCTACGGTGAACATGCCCAGAAACACACGGGCCACCATCCGGGGATTCATGGGGCGATAAATGCCCCGATCCATCGCAGTTTGAAAAAAGGCTTCTGCCACATCCGTCATTTTCACAATCACCTCTGACTGGATACGATCGCGCAGATCAGGATGAAATTGAGCTTCCATGAAACAAACCCGTAACATATCGGCATTTTGGTGCAGGTTCAGCATCCGTTTCCGCATCACCTGGGCTACCGCTTTGTAGCTGCCCATCTCACTCAGTTCAGTAAGTAAATCTGTCAAAATTTCCACCCAACCCTGAGTGGTCACTTCTACCAAGATGGCTTTTTTGTTTGTAAAGTGACGAAACAAAGTTCCCTCTGCAACCCCTGCCGCCTGTGCCAGGTCGCGGGTACTGGTGCCATCGTATCCCTGACGGGCAAAGAGCTTTTGAGCCGCTTTGAGAATCCGGGTACGGGTTTCAGTTTCTGACTGGGGGGGGCGGTTGAGGAGGGCCATAGGAGATTCCTATACATCTGATCACTTGATAGCGTTATTCTCGATCGCAGGAGCAACCAATCCGTAAAATGTAATACAAGATTACAAAAAGCCAGTTCTCGCAATGCTTGCTCAACATGCAGTTTCATAACCCAGATCCGCGAAAGTCCGTTCGGGTGAATTAGAATCAACAAGATTAGAATCGACAAGAGTTGCACTGGCAAAAAGCTTTTTATCCTGCATGGTTCTGCCCTCTTCCAAACCCGAATCCTCCACCCCATCCCAACCGATCGATCGGGTCGCGATTGTCGTAATGCTGATCCTGGTCGTTCTCATCGGCGTTCTGTTGGGTAGCGGGGAGCGATCGGCTCCACGAGTAAGGGACTTTAACTGGCAGGACAAATATGTTGGAGCAGAGGATACGGCCTTTATCCTCAATTTCAACCGCCCGATGGATCTGGAGAGTGTGAAACAGAATCTCCAGATTACCCCACCCCTGGAGGGAAGAATGAGTTGGGCGGGCCGCAGAATGGCCTATACCCTGAATGCCCCTGCCCCCTACGGCAATGCCTATGAGGTGAGGCTTCAGGGGGCGAAGGATCGATTTGCGGCGGAAGTGGGCAATCACGCAGGGTTGCAGCCCTTTGTGGGGCGCTTTCGGACTCGCGATCGGGCCTTTGCTTACATTGGGGTTGAGGGGGAAGAAGAAGCCCGTCTGGTGCTTTACAATCTGACCTTGCAAAAAAAGCAAATTCTCACCCCCAAAGAACTTTCAGTCATTGATTTCAAGCCGTATCAGG
>JANRKG010000280.1:0-2948 GCA_033763635.1 Leptolyngbyaceae cyanobacterium bins.59 | reverse complement strand
CACCAGGTCGTTTTTCCTGAGCCGGGAGGGGCACCCACGACATAAAGCCTGCTGGGATGTAACCCACCATTGAGAGAACGATTCAGCCAGGGAGCCGGGGTGGCGATCGCCGTTTGCGGTTGCCCAAACAATTCTCGGATCAAATCTTGAGTGTATGCCACCATTGGCATAACTTCTGAGGCATTCCGTTGCTGAAGATGCTGGGAATGGTGAATGAGTGTTTCCAGTGTTTCGGTAACGGGATGTAAGGGGCTGTCCAACAATTCAGACGCAGTGGCAGCCTGCTCTTTTGCCAGCGATCGCAATCCAGTATCTCGCACTCTCATGAGGAGTTCTGTAAACGTCTCCCAACCGCAGGGAGCCAGATTTAAAAGCTCATCCAAATAGGCAGCAATTTGATTCAGAATCGGTGTCGGTAGGGGAGAGCGCTCCATCACCAATTTTTCCAACCGTGAGAGAACGAGACTGGGCGTTAACTCTCTCCCTTCTATCTCCAGGCTTACAAAGCATTCCCAGAGCCTTTGGTGGAGATAAAACGGCTTTGAATCATCTCCTTTGGGCATAAACGTGGCGATAAAGCCCTCAACGGGTAAATCTACGCCTAAGGCTTCCTGCATCCCTGCTTCTGGGTGATGCAAGATGTAAGCCAGCAAATCTCGTTCAACCCGTCTAGCAACCTCGTTGTCACCTTCTGGCTTCTCCCACTGCCAGAATGGGCAGGCATAGCCCGTGCAGCCTCCACAGCGGACTAACTCACGGCTGTTGCGAATGTAGCTGCAACTCCACTGATAGTCCTGCGGATTTCGTTTAACAGACGCATAGGTGCTGTGAAAATTTCTGAGCCTGGATTCAACCGTCGTTTTGCTGGTGGGATGGTGATCAGAAGCTCGTGCCATTGCTTCTGCTAAGGGTTCTGCCTGGTTACGTTCCCATCCCCTGGTGATGACATAACGCGCCAGAGTTAAGTTAACTGAGTTGTAGTCCTGATCGGTTGGCGCACCCTGGTTCATCAGGTAGTGAATACAAGCGGGATGCTCATCAGAAGCCAGAATTGAAAAGTTCGTCGATTTTGTAGCAGTAGAAGACTGCACGGTAGTTGCACTTCCAGCAAAACCCGATCGCTCCTGAAAACTATTGCCCTTTTGATGCCCATTTTTACTGCTCGCACTGCTGAGGCTCACTTCAAGCGCAGCCAGTTGTGCCAATTGAGCGACAGGAGTCTGCTGAAAGGATGCCATCAAACCAGACTGATCGTCGGGTACTACCGGAAATCCTTCAGACCAGTTCACAGGTTCACTTAAGAAACCGCTCCACTTACCACTGATTTGATGCTTGCCACAGGGCAATTTGATCGGTCGTCCCGATGCTTTACCATCGATTGCCGTTGTTGCTGTAGCAGGATAAATCTCCTTTGGCTTGTAATCAGCTAAATAACAGAGGTTCTGCAATGCCTTGACCCAGGTAGCACCGGGAAGCGGCATATCAGCAAACAACCAGAGATGGAACCCACGACGACCACTGAATTCCAGGTAAGTAGGGAATCCTTGACTAGTAGCGACTTGTTGCACTCGTTGAGACAGACTCAGCACCTCACGCAGAGTCTGTTCATCACTACCATCCTTTGGTGCATCAAAATCAATGCAGCCTGCTTTAGCCAGGTTTGTACCCGGTTGTAAGAGACGAACTGAGATGATTGGGTTGCCCTGAAGATGCGCTTCTACCACAGCAGGCGTGAGAGCCTGATCATACTGCGACTGTAAAATATCAGCGCTTTGCCACATGCTATAAAGCTGCTGATATTCATGGAGAATCAGGCGGTAAAGCTGCTGTAAGACACTGAGGGTTTCTGGCATGTGGTTGAACTAATCAAATCAGTAATGATGTCGCGAATGTGTTCATCTACTTGGTCGCACCAAAGACGATCACTAGGATAAATTGCAAAACATGGGCGGCGGGTGAGTCTTTATCTTTTTGCGTTTAAAGCGTAACCCCCTGTTTCCACAAAACAGGGGGTTACAAGCTGATCGATCTGATTGATCTGATCAGACGTGTAACCATCCTGGAATAGCTTGCTCCATAACCATTCTGAAAATTTAAAGTCACAGTAAGAGGAAGGTAAAGTCACCTGTAGAGGATACTGAAGTCACTCTGATAGGAAATTAAAGTCCCATCCAGAGGAGCTTATTACCGCAGATTTGTAACCAAAATGATCTGGAATCTAGATCTAATGCTAGTTACATGAGAGTTACAACTGCTTGGGACTTGAGGCTGACTGGCAAGTCACGAGTGGGGGAGGCTGATGTCACGGTTAGGGGATTGTAACTATCAGTGATTGCAGCTACAAGCCTTTTATAGCAATGGTTACAGCGGAGTTACGATCAGGTTACAGGGACATCAGAACAGCAAGTTTTGGTTTCTAGATTTAGTGGAATTGTTTTAATGTGCTGCTGTATTTGGCGTAGTTCAGTTGCATTACTGCTGTATCTAGTGGATTTCTCCTTTAAGTATCGCTAGATGTGGTTGTAACCAATTCTCCCAAGAATTAGCCTGAATACTAATCAAGTCACCACTAGGGGGTACTGATGTCATCAAAAGGGGAAGCTTAAACTGATAAATCTAGCTGAAACTTTTTTATATCAATGGTTACAGAGGGTTACAAGGAGAAGCGATCGCCCAACCCGCTGAATTAAGTCACCGTAGGGGGATGCTAATGTCACGACTATGGGATTTTAATGGAGGTTGAACTAGCATAAACCTTTATCTAGCAGTGGTTACAGTAGGGTTACAGATCTTGTAACCAAGTTACATTGCCTTACTGGATGCCAAGAACCTGACGTAGTAAGCCTTGATCCTCATCGACGGCGCGACGGCGATCGCTCTCAACCAGCTTTACCCAACTGACACTCTTGCCGATCGTGGTAGCAAGCTGGGCTTGAGTCCATCCCTTT
>JANRKG010000279.1:0-12311 GCA_033763635.1 Leptolyngbyaceae cyanobacterium bins.59 | reverse complement strand
GAAATAGTGAGACGTAAATCCTTCAGCTTGCAGTGTGGCTTGGTAGTCTTTCAGTTTCTGCTCATTCCGAGCCAGCATCGCGATCGCAAACCCTTCTTGGGCAAACCGACGGGCGATCGCCATACTGTTACCTTCGCCCATGCCCACAATCACACATAAGTCAGCCATGATGATTTCTCCTTCATGTCATTACAATGCTCAACGTTTGGGATATAACCACCATGCCAATAGCTTTGTCAGCCTTGGCATCACAACATAGGTCATCAATGCAGTTGTTAGAAAAACGAGAATCAGTAGGCGTAGTATGGACGGTAGCTGTGCCAGCCAAGCCAGCGGAAGAACAGTCAAAATCTGATTAATGCCAAAAATGGCAATTCCAGAAACCAGCACCATTTTGTAACGGGGTGGGGGCAACACTCCCGGCTTTGCAGGCAGAGTGAACCAAGTTTCTAACCCAGTAATAATTGAGAATGTGCCAGCATTCACTGTGAGGTTGCGAACTTGACTCAGAAACTGCTGGCGGACAGACGAACGCTCCCACCGCTTCAAATTTTCTAAATGGTCAAACTTGAAGACAATCCGGTATTCATGATCGTCTTGATGACTTGGACGAAACACAGATGAGCCTAAATAACCTTCAAAGGTGCTGGCTGTGCTGATAATCTGCTCTAATAGTGCTTCAAACTCTCGCTCCTTACCCCTTGTGACCTGCTGCACGACATCCACTGTCACAGGAGGATCTGTCTGCATTACTTCAGCCCCTACTCAACAAGGGTGCACCACTCACACCAACGGCTAGACGGACCACCTGTGCAGGTTCCACACCCGTTTCAGGGGGTAAAAACATCCCACCATTGGTGACAACATACAAATCAGTGCCATAAAAGGCGACAGCCGTGCAACCTGTTACCCCCTGGTCAGCCTGGGCAATGATAGTTGTGCGGCGATCGCGGTCAATGCGAATCACACTGTTGTACACATGGGTAGCGCCATAGAGATTGCCGTCAATATCAAAGGCAAAATCGTCAATGTTCGTTCCTTCGATGAAAATCTCCGGTTTCTGAGGGCTGAGGCTTGCATCCAACGGAATCTGTAATAGCAACATCTGCTGAGTGTTAGACACATAGAGATGATTTCCAAAGCGCTTCAAGCCATTGACAGATGGGAACGTACTAGTCTCATCACTGCGGGTGAGCAGGGAATGCTCTAACCACAGGTCGAGGGTTTTGGTGGTCACATCAAACGACCAAATTGCGCCGCGGTAGGAATCAGCCATGAGGTAACGGTGGGAAGACAATGGTGTGATGCCATTGAGAAATTGAGCCTCTGGCAAGGTTTGGAGGAATTGCACCTCCCCATCTGACAATAGGGCAACAAAGGGAACGCCTTGTTCGTTCCAGCCATTGACAAGGAATTGATTGGACTCAATCCAGGAAATGCCGGTGACCTTTCCACTGAGTTGGGCGTATACGGTGGGGTTACCGTCTGGACCGAGATGGATCACCTCTCCAACTTCGTGGTTAGTGATGTAAATATCACCCGATGGCAGAACCGCTAAATTTTCCAGAAATGTATTGACCGGAAACGTCGCAACAGACTGGCTGGGAACTAAAGCAACGGGCGTATCCGCGTAAATTACAGGTAATGTCATTTTTACCTCAAGATCAGGGGAGTTAGGACAGGAGCCATCAGCATTTCAAATTCTAAGTTGGTAGCACTGACGATGTTCTCGATAATCTTGCCGTCCTTAATACGCATTACATGGGTTTCATGGAAGGTAATGATGCGATCGCTCTTCGAGATGCCAAAAAAGTCTTTCTCATTTTTGAAGGGATTTGAAGTGCACAACCGCACGATCAATCGTTGAAAAACTGTCTTCAATGCGAAGCGGCTGTATCGGCGGAAAGGTATCATAAAACCCAGAAAATACCTGCTTGTATTCGGCAATTCCGTCGATCGGACCATCGGGTTTTAGCCCGGTAATCACCTGTACGGTTTCGCTTAAAAGCTCCTCTGCCAAACTCATGTTCCCTTTACCCCAAAATTCTTCTACGAATCGATGGGCAATTGACAAGACTTGCGATTCACCGTTAGCCATGCAGCCCTCCCCTCTTTGGCTGGAGCAATTTGAACGTCGAATTTCTTGCTTTAGCAAACACAATAGTGGCAGAATCAGGATAAATCAAATTGATTATAAAAATTTTTAATATTAATGAAATCAATTGATTTGGGAGCCGTTGACCTCAATCTCCTCGTCGCCTTTGAGTCTCTGTATCTCCATCAAAGTGTGACCCTCGCTGCTCAACACATCCACATTGGGCAACCAGCCATGAGTGCTGCGTTAGGGCGATTACGATCGCTCTTTGATGATGAATTATTTGTGCGGGTGGGGCGAGAAATGAAGCCGACGAGCAGGGCGGTGGCGATCGCTCCTCAAGTAATATCTGCTTTGGACACGATCCGAACCACGTTGGCTGTCCTGCAAACCTTTGATCCTGCCTCTTCAGAGAAAACCTTCACCGTCGCTACTTCGGATTACTTTGCCAGCATGATTCTGCCAGAGTTGCTAGACATTCTTAGTCATCAAGCTCCCCACGTTAATTTGCGATTGCTCTCAGTGGGAAAGGAATCGCTGGTCAATTCAATTGAAAATAATTCGCTGGATGTGGCTGTGGGAACATTTTCTAACTTACCGCCCTACATTCTTCAAACAACGCTGCTATCGGAACAATTTATTGGCCTTGCCCGGAGCGGACATCCGGCGCTGGAGAATGGGATTATGAGTCTGGAGAGTTTTGTCGGGTTTCCCCATGCACTATTCACATTACGGCGAGATGAGGTTGGGATTATCGACCAAGCTCTGGCTAATCAGGGATTAAAACGACGCATTGCCCTTACAATTCCCTACTGGTTTGCCTTACCTTCAGCGATCGCGGCTTCCGATCTATTAGTAGCCATTCCCTCCTGCATGGCAGCGCATGTTACGCGACACTACTCCCTCAAGGCATTTGATATTCCACTCAGTTTATCCTCTTGGCCAATATCAATGGTGTGGAGTATGCTTAACGATCGAAATCCTGAAAACCTTTGGTTGAGACAGACGATCCAACACGCTTGTCAAAGAATTGTTGAAAATCGAAATATTAGAGATTAAGATAACATTTCTTTGCAATCATAAAATAGTTAATGTGTTAACTATTTGACTTGGCAACAAGTTTAACTGAGATCTTGCACCATTCTCAATAAGGTTTGCCAAAGGAGCCAAAATCTGAAAGAAAGGGCGTAGCAAAACAATCAGAAGACGGTCATGGAAACCATCCTTCAACACACCCAAGAGTTAGTGTATAGTCTCCTTTGCCAATGATTGCCGAGTTAACATGTAAGGGGAATTTGGCTCGGAGCAACAGAGGAATTTCATTCCTCATTAGTCTGAGGGAACCTATGCACTGAAAGTGCATAGTAGTTTATTGCTAATTCGGAATAGTCAGACACAATTACGGGAACAGTAAGTTCAAACGTTACACATTCTAAACCTGTCCCGATTTGGAATGATTGATTAGGAAAGCTAAATATAGCTTGCTATTCCTACAGTTCACGACTTTGATGTTGAGGAAACTTTTACTAAATTGGATAATTTCTCTAGTCGTAGTGGCTGTTTCCTTTCCCATACTTTTGGGATCTGCGTTGGCTCTACCTCTTTCTCCGGGTGACTATGTTCGAATTTCAATTCCTGAAGGGGATGACTTTAACGGAATCTTTACAGTAAATCAACAGGGAAATTTAGAAATCCCCTACTTACAACCTCTACCCGTAGCAGGTTTGGAAACTTCAGAGGTTGAGCAGTCCCTCTATCAAGCTTTAGTCAAGGGTGGATTTTTTCGACCTGCCTTTTTACGTGTTAGTGTGCGGGTTGTGCAATGGGGTGAGGCAGTGGTTGCTGTGTCTGGAGCTGTTTTCGCCCCCGGTCAAGTTTTAATTAATCCCCAAACAACTGCGGATAAAACCCAATCTCCCCTCCAGATTGCAGGGGATTATGCCCCTGCACGGAACTTAACGAATGCCATTCGAAATGCGGGAGGGGTGCGTCCAGATGCAGATCTCAAATCCATTCTTCTGATTCGGAAGGGGCAGGAATATCGCTTTGACCTGTCAGGGATCTTGCTGGGGGAACCTGTACCAGAAGTGCCTCTGATTACAGGGGACCAAATCAAAATTGCTTCCACTGGAAAAGTACAACCGGAACTGGTTCGCCCCTCCACAATTACTACCGTTGGGGTCAAGGTTTTTCTGTCTAATTTGACCGAACCTTCATCTAGCAACGCTTCTTCTTCTATTGGCCGGGATGCGACTTCCTTTCCCTACGGAGCCCGGTTTGCTCAGGCAGTCGTGGCGGCTAATTGTGCTGGAGGCACCCAGGCAACGAACGCCGATCGCCAGGGTTTGTTAGTCCGGATCGATCGCCTGACCGGGAAAACCTGGTATCTGGAACGATCGGTGCAAGATTTACTCAAGAACTCGACGGGTGAGGAAAACAATCCTTTTCTCATGCCTGATGATGCGGTGATCTGTTATGACTCAGCCGTCACCAATACGCGAGATATTTTCCAGACGATCGGAGATATTTTCTCGCCCTTTGCGATTATCCGAGGCTTGTTCCGATGATAGAGCCAGCGTTGGAGATGGGAAAGGGTTCGATGTTCCATTCAACCGTTTGGCGTTGGGGGCGCTATGGTCTGGTCAGTTTGCTTGCTAATAGTTTGATCTGGGGATCGGCCCTGTTTTATCTCAAAAACACGAAACCGATTTATACGAGTCAATGGGCATTAGTATTGCCTGTCAGTACCTCAGGAGTCTCTGTCAATTTGCCTGAAATTGGCCAAGCTTCCTCCTCCAGCGCTTCCGGAGGAGCCAGTGCAACTTCCGACCCACGCGCCAACTACCAGTACATTTTTTCAAGCGAAGCAGTTCTGGCAAATGCTGCGAAACGGGCCAAGCTACCCCGTCAGCAATTTAGTAAACCCCGTATCAAGTTGTTAGATAACACAACCCTCATGCAGTTAGAAGTCACGGGTCGCACACCGGAGGAAGCCCAGAAAAAGTCTTACGCCCTTTATGACGCTATTCTCAGTCGTATTGATGAATTGAGAAAAGAACAGATTGGGCAACGGGATAAGCCAACCTGTGCCACCCTGACCTCTGTTCAGAAAAAGCTGGAGGATGCTCAACAAAGTCTCTCGACCTACAAACTCAGTTCCGGCCTGAGTTTTCCAGAGCAATTGAGCAATCTATCCGTCAATATTGAACAACTGCGACGATCGCGGGCTGAACTCGTAGCCCAGGAACAGCAGGTTCGGAAACAATTCTGGCAACTGTCCCAGGATTTGAGGCTTTCCCCCCAGCAGGCTACCGATGCCTTTGTTCTGAAGGCGGATCAGGTCTATCAGCAAAATCTCAAGGACTATAGTGAAGCCACCGTCATTCTGGATGTATTGTTACCCAAATACGGTCCCAATCATCCTCAGGTGGTGAAAGAAACAAATCGCCAGACGGCAGCCGAATTAGCCCTGTTGCAACGCAGTCAATCCCTTTTAGGACGATCGATCGATCCACAAACTCTGGATCAACTCAACCTCAATCTAACAGGGTCCGGGCGTGAGAATTTGCTCCAGGGAGTGATTTCTGCCCATGCCGAGTATCAAGGTCTGTCGGCTCAGGTGCAGGCTTTAAATTGGGAACTGGGCAAGATGGAAGCACAGTTAGAAGAATTGGCCCGTCGTCAGTCGGTGATGGAAAATCTGAAGCGAGATGAGCAGATTGCTGAAGCGGTATTTGCTTCAACGATCGCTAAGTTGGATTTAGGTCAGGGAGATATCTTTGCTGCTTATCCTATGCTTCAGATGGCGGTGCAACCCAATCTTCCTGACAAACCGACCAGTCCCAAAAAAGGTCTCATTCTCACAGGGGCTTTCTTAGGCTCAATCTTCTCTTCTACAGGGCTCGCCATCTTGTGGATTCGCAAACCCTGGATTGCCAAACTTGCAAAATTGATTTCTTAGCTGTGGTTACTGAAGTTCCTTCCCCTCAATCCCCTCCTGATCTGCGCCCCCAGAACTTTCCAGAGCGCCTGATTTGGTATGGGATGGTATGGACCTACGGCTTCTGGGTGATTGGTGGATTGTATGTCGTAGGGTCTTTGTTGGGATGGATCTTGTGTTTGTGTCTGATCATTCAACTGATGGCCCAAACCCCTGAAACGCCTCCCGAAGACCGGGTGGAAATTGGCTGGTCCCTCTGGCTCTGGATACTGGGGATGATCATGATGGAAGTCGCCCTGGTTGCAGGTCACATGGATTTTAATCTGGGCACGGCGATGATTATTAAATCGTCGATCGGGTGGGCGAAGGGTTGGGCTGGGTTGGCCCTGTATCCCCTGGCAGGCTGTCTTAAAATCCGTCCCCAGGTGATCTATCGAGCTGCTTGTAAGGTAGGATTCTACACCCTCCTGATTACTCCAGTCCTGCTTCTCACACCCTACCTGCATCTCCCCCAGGTTCTGTATGTTTCCCCCTTACGGGCGATCGGTGGGCCAGGAAATGAGTTTTTTGATGTTCCCCTGTATGAAATTGACGGTAGTACGGGGGATTTGCGCTGGCGCTTGTTCACCCCCTGGGGACCCGCTTTGGGGTTTGTGGGCAACGTGTATTTTATGCTGGCGTTGCAAGAAAAGCATAAACGCTGGCGATTATTTGGGTTGATTGGGGCCGTCTTGATGTGTCTGGTCTGTAAATCTCGTTTGGCCCAGGTGTGTCTTTTACTGGTGCCCCTGGTGACAACCCTGCTCTCCCGCCTGAGCCGTCCCGCTACGTTGATAGGGTTGGGGGTTTTTAGCTATTTGGCGGGCATTTTTTCCCCAACCCTCTTAATGGCCTTAGAAAACTTTTGGGAAGGTTTCAAGGCTGCGCGGGCAGGCTCAACCCGTGTCCGGATGACCCTAAAGCGTATCGCTGGATATCGCTGGAAGACGGAAGCTCCCATTTGGGGACATGGCATTGTGGAAAAAGGACCCCACTTGGTGGAATATATGCCGATCGGGTCCCACCATACCTGGTATGGGCTTCTTTTTGTAAAGGGCATTGTGGGATTAATGGCACTAGCGATTCCCATGATCGGCAGTTTTATCGATTTGCTATGGAAGTCCACAGATCCTCGCAAACCAAATGCTGCCGCTGGTTTAAGCATTGTCTTGATCTTATTTCTCTATACCTTTGGTGAAAACCTGGAAATTCTTTGTTATTTATTCTGGCCCGGTTTAGTTGTTATTGGAATTGGAACTCAGGAGAAACCATGCAAGTTGGATTAATTAATACCTATTCCACCGCCAATCTGGGGGATGCTGCGATTTATAGTGCCCTTGCCAGTATGGCTTCCGGTTCGATCGTGGCGGCAATCCCCAATGCCCTCCCAAAGGATAGCCCCAAGGTCCACCTGATGGAACAGCTTCCCCGATGTGAGGGCTATATCAGCGTGGGAGGGGATATTTTCAACAATGCCCGTGAAGCATTCGTGACTCGTCGCTTCCTACAAAATCTGTGGCCTCTGGCAACTCGGCCTAACCAGACGATCGTTTTTGGACAATCGATTCCCCGTTCCTGTCGGGGATTCAGTTTTCAGATGCTAACCCAAGTCTTTCGCCGTTTGGCAGCGGTGACGGTACGAGATGCCGTGAGTTATGAACGGCTCAAAAGGGCTGGCGTGAATGCTCGTCTTTCATTTGATACGGCCTTTGCCCTCGAAGTGACGGATGGGGCTAAAGCCGCCGCACGGAGCATCTTCTCTACCCTTGGCGTTAACCCAGAACACGCCGCCTTGTTTTCCCTAAGAAACTTTGAAACCCAGATGTATCAGCACGATCAGCACCAGGTCTTAGGGAAACTAGTTTCCCTTTGCCGCACGCTTCAGAAACGGGGGCATCATCCCGTCGTGCTGATCCAGGCTAAGGTGGATAATGCCGATTCGGATATGGCGATTGCCGATTTGCTAAGCCGGGAAGTCCCCCAACTCTCGATCTTCAATCCATTTCTTTCCTCTTTGCCTTTCCCTGCCTGGGAAATTGCGATGGGCGCATTGGCGATTTCCCGGTTAATTATTGGCATTCGCTACCATACGGCGGTTCTTGCCTTGGCGAGCGATCGGATGCCCTTTAATTTGTTTTATTCCAATAAAGGGGAAGACTTAACCCAGCGGTTGCAAATTCCTGGATGTAATCTTAAAGACTTTGATCCAGATTTATCCGTAGATTTAATTGAGAAAACGGGTGAGATGGATTTTAATTCCGTACCCTTACGGAATCATGTCAAAGATGATTTTGATTACGATTACAGGAAATTGACGAATTAATCAGGTTCTACCTCAAATACCTATCGAACTTCATGGATTCTTCTAATGAATGAGAAGCCAGATCTGTGAATTTCAGTAGTTCGATTTTATCCATTCCTAATGGTATGGATTCCACAGTATTTTCACAAATTAGGGCTATAAAAAGATCAGGGGTTTCTACCAGATGATTGTCTAGAAAGCAGTTGCTTCCTTTCAGAATCATGATCAATCTGCTTTTGAGTTTCCTTTTTCTTGCTATTTCCAAATCTTCATTTAATGGAGTTTCTAACTCCTTAGTAGTTAAGTGTGATTCATTGTCAGATGCTAATTCACTGGCTACTTATTCTTATTTGTTTTAGGGAATTTCTAAATAGAATTTTCTGAAATAAACAGTATTTCGAGTTGACACTGGAGATGGCAGAAAAAGTATTTGAGGGAATTTTCCTCTTTTTTCTGGTACCCCATCATGCAATTCCTGCTGCGATCTTTTTATAATCTCAAACAAGATCGATTCATTCGTAATATCGGTTGGTTGGGCTTCTCGGAAGTATTCATCCGTGTTTCCCGATTGGTGGCAACGGTTATTCTGGCCAGGTTTCTGACAACTGAAGACTATGGGTTAAGTGCGATCGTTCTGACCACTTATGAATTTATTCGCGTCTTCACCCGTAACGGCATTATCGACAAAATTGTGCAGGCTGACGAGGCGGAAGTTGAAAATGTTTGCCGCACTGCCTACAGTTTGAACTGGTTAATTGCATTTTTCTTGTTTGTTGTGCAAGTTGCGGGTTCTTTCTTAATTGCCCATATTTATGACAATCCTCGATTAATTTTACCCATTTGTCTGATTGCTCTGACCTACCTGATTTATCCTCTGGGGTCGATCCAGATGGCCCTGCTCCGCCGAGGCAATCGATTTAATATCATTGCCCTGGCGATGTTAACAATGGTCGCAACGGATAACGTGCTGACGGGGCTGTTTGCTCTGCTGGGTTGGGGAATGTGGGCGATCGTTCTACCTAAATTGCTGGTAGCTCCCATCCTGGTCGGAATCTGTTGCAGATACCAGACTTGGCGAACGAACCATTCCTGGAGTTTGGCAGGGTGGCAACCCATTCTGAAGTTTGCTGGCAATATTTTGGGAGTAGAAATGCTCACCACCGTTCGGGAAAATATTGATTACTTGCTGATTGGCCGATTGGTGGGTGTTCAGGCATTGGGGGTCTACTACTTTGCCTTCAATGCCGGATTGGGGATTAGCCTGAGTGCGATTAGTGCGATTCGATCGTCCCTGTATTCCGATCTCTGTGCCGTGCGATCGGACCCAGCCCTCTTTCAACAACGGTATTTCAAAAGCCTGAAAACCATTACTCCCATTATTATTACCCTGGTCTTCCTCCAATCCAGTCTGGCCCCCATTTATGTGCCGATCGTGTTTGGGCATCAGTGGGTAGAACGGGGAGCGTTGCCCGTTCTGATCCTGATTTGTCTGTCTGCGCTTTCCCGTCCTTTTGCAGATGCAGCATCCCTGACCCTCCGTGCCCTGGGCTACCCCCAGATTGAGTTGCGGTGGAACGGAATTTTTACGGTAATCCTGGCAACTGCCATCTGGATTGGCACGGGTGGAGGAATTACGGGAGCCGCGATCGCAGTCTGTGCAACCCACCTACTGCTACAACCCCTCTATTCCTTATGGGCAACCCACGTTGTCCTTGGAAAGCTCAAAACCCTATGATACAAACTTCTATGCCACACCAATTTGGTATTCAATCCCCCCTGGAGTATATCCAGATGATGCGCCTGTGTTGTGCATTATTAGAATCCAATTTTGAAATTTACTTTCCAGTTGCGGCAAAACCATTGCTGCAATATTGGAGCCAATACTTTCCCATTCAATATCATCTGGGACTGGAGCAGGTGCCCCTCCTGCACGATCTGGAGATTTCCCATACGGAGCCTTTCTGCCGCCTGGGAACCCTGAAACGCTCCCTGATCTTTCCCCATGGGATGGTGCAATGGTGCCGACAGGAATGGCAGACCGATCGCCCGACCCAATTTCTCTTTTGTGGACTGATCACAGAGAAACGTAAACGGTGTTTGGAAGGATGGATTCAAGCCTGTTTTGGGCGAAACGACGTTATCCTTCCGACCCAGGATGTTCAGTATGGGAAGCTAAAGCGCCTCTTGACTGTTCTCAAAAAAGTTCGTCAGGGATGGCACCGTTCCCCTTCCCGATATGAGATTCCTGAACTGGGGCTGTGCATTTCCGCTTCCCAAAAAGGGCGACAGTTCCCAGGCAAAATTTGGGATGACGACTACTATCGCTCCCTCGCCCAGGCCCAGTTTGTGTTGTGCCCTGATGGAGATTACACCTGGACCTACCGATTTTTTGAAAGCATTCTCTGTGGAGCGATTCCAATTATTGAAAATACCTGTTCCAGTTACGACGGGTTTGAGTTTTTTTCCATGCAAGACCCGATCGATCGCCTTGTGTACTCACCAGAAATGGCAGAACGCAATTTTGAAAAGGCTGTTGAACGTCTGACGCTTCCAATGGATGAATTGAATGCAGAATTAACCCGTTTATTGCAGGGAGATACCAATGTTGCAACGAGTCTCTGAGGAAGGGGAGGAGGCACCATGAGTGTACAGATTCCAACCGTTTCGATCGTCATCCCTGCCTATAATGTTGGTTCGTTGCTTCGAGAAACGATTGCTTCCGTCCAACAACAAACCTTCCCCCATTGGGAACTGGTGGTGATTGATGACGGATCCACGGATAACACCCGGTCGGTGGCAACCCAGTGCGCCCAAACTGACCCTCGGATTCGAGTCTTCACCCAACCCAACCAGGGCGTTTCAATTGCCCGAAATCGAGGTGTAGAGGAAAGTCAGGCTTCCATCATTGCTTTTCTGGATGCGGACGATCGATGGCGAGCAGCCAAGTTGCAAACTCACCTGAAGGAATTTCAGGCCGATCCTGAATTGGGAGTCAGTTTCGATCGGGTGGAATTCCTGACTCCCACAGGACAGGGAACTGGACGGTATTCTGCGTTTCGTACCCAGTTGCAAGCTGCTGATTTCCTCTACAACAACCCTTCTACAACCACTTCCACCTGGGTTCTACGACGATCGGTGTGGGAAGAGATAGGCGGGTTTTTGCCTGACTTGAACTATGCAGAAGACCTGGAATGGTTACTGCGGGTTTGTTGTAAAAGTGCGTGGAGGGTTCAGGAAATTCCAGCCATTCTGACCGAATATCGCACCAGTCCGGGAGGGCTTTCGGCAGATCTCTACCGCATGGAGGCGGGCTGGCAACATTTAGTGCGGCAAGCCCGAAGTTATGCACCTGAACTGATTGCCCATCACTACCCCCTGGCCCAGGCCAGTCATCTGCGCTACCTGGCTCGCCGTGCAACGCGCATGGGATTACCGGGAAGGATTGGGCTGGATTTCATGACCCGTGCCCTCCGATCGGACTGGCAATTAATCTTACGCGAACCCCACCAAACCGTCTTGACCCTTTTGTCCATCTACTGGCACTTGGTCAGATCCCAGATCCCTCAGTCCCATAAGGTCAATCCCAATGCCTAAAGTTTCTGTAGTCCTTCCGGTTTACAACGTCCAATCCTACATTCAACAAACGGTTACCTCGGTTCTGAACCAGACCTACTCAGATTTTGAACTCCTGATTGTCGATGATGGTTCCACGGATCGCAGCATCGAATTCTGCCGACAATGCACCGATCCCCGTCTGCGAATTCTCAGCCAGCAAAACCGGGGCCTTGCAGGTGCTCGTAACACGGGCATTCGTCACGCCACTGGAGAATATATTGCCCTATTGGATGGAGATGATCTCTGGCATCCAGAGAAATTAGAACGCCATGTCCAACACCTCGATCGAACTCCCAGGGTCGGCATTAGTTTCAGCCGCT
>JANRKG010000278.1:0-22206 GCA_033763635.1 Leptolyngbyaceae cyanobacterium bins.59 | reverse complement strand
CCATCGTCAAAATCGTGCGCTTGCCATCCCGGGCAATCGCCACCTGCGAAGCTTTGTTATAGAGTTTCGTGTCTGCCTTTGCCACATAGAAACCACAGAATGCCCAGGCGGAAGGGGTTGCCCAAAAAGCAAGGACGAAGGCGAGAAACAGGTGAATGAAGATGCGAATGATTTTCATGGCAATGAAGGAATAAGGGGATGAAGAGAGGGAGAGGGAGCACGGCCCTGTAGAGACACGAGATTCGCGTCTCTCTTCTAGCGGAAAAGAAATTCTATGATCGCCACCAATCCACCATACGCCCCAGGAAGGTAGAAGAAAAAGCCCGTTCCCACCAGGGTTCTGGCTCTGAGTCCGCAACCCTGGCCTTTTTACGAATCTCCTGGATGTTCCAGCCTGTAAGTTTGGCGAGGGTTTGGACCTGGCGTTCCACCCGTTGCCGCACCGATCGTTTATAGTCTCTTGCAGCAGAACAGGTCATCTCTCCGGTATAAGGATGCTGGAGAATATATCGCCCCTGGAATTGCTGACGGTTCGAGGTTTCCTGAAACATCAGGTCTTCTGGAAATTTGTCGCGGCTGTAACGCACATGCAGACGGGTGATAAACACATTTGTGGGCTGATTGGGGCTGAGCCAGAACACCCCTGCTTTTCGCAATTCCTCGT
The DNA here is from genome assembly GCA_033763635.1 of Leptolyngbyaceae cyanobacterium bins.59. Lineage (GTDB taxonomy): Bacteria > Cyanobacteriota > Cyanobacteriia > JANRKG01. Next base: position 21,542 of record JANRKG010000278.1, on the reverse strand, counting down.
AATTCAGTGGGTCCGCAGAACAGGGATCGCATCCTGCCATGTCCCACGCATATTCTAAAAATCCAACTCGCCGATCCTCGCGAGTGTAAGCGGTCTGAAACATTGCCTGGTAGAACGGGCCGAATTCACCCTTCACAAATTCGGGAATTTCCACATCTGAAGGCACTTTCACGGTTCGGTAGTTAGTCAATTCGATCTGTCCCTTGGGAGACAAGAGGTACACGATCAAATCCTGATCCGTCTGAGCATTCATCATCCCCAATCGAATCGGCAACATAAATTTGGGCGACTCATAAGCGATCATCAACGGACGGAGGGATTGGAACCCTGACTTGTCAAACTCGGTCAAGTTGACCTTCGCCACAAAAAACTTCATCTGCTGCCGAATGTAAGGCTGAAGCAGTTGCCTGGCTCCTGGAGGCATTTTGTAACCGTTCTGAATCAGCCAGGTTTCCAAGCCTCCCGATTCCTTCGCACTCAAGAGGAGAATGTCATATTCTCCAACCGTGAATTTTGCTTCGACCGTGACCCCCAGAGCATCTCGCCGTTGGGCTGCCTGATTCATCGCCTCCCCGGTTGAAGCCGAACTGGGGGCTGCAAGTAATAACTGATCAGCCATCACAACATCACAGGGGTTCGAGTCAAAATATTCCACTAACCGGGGTGCGCTAAAGCTATCCAGGCGTTCCATAATCTTGGGATCGCCCACTCGCACCTGCTCTTCTTTGAGTAGAACGGGAACCGGGACGACGATCGCAAAATCCTTCACATCCCCCTGGTAATCGTTCTCCATCGTCAAAATCGTGCGCTTGCCATCCCGGGCGATCGCAACTTGCGAGGCTTTGTTATAAAGTTTCGTATCTGCTTTGGCGACATAAAAACCACAGAAGGCCCAGGCAGGTTGAATAAAAGAGAAGGTAACCCAAAATGCCAAAACCAGGGAAGCCAGAGTTTGTAAAGGTTTCATATCGTTCTCATAGGAAAGCGGGATTACAAAAATGCGGGAGTGGGAGTGGGAGCGGATTCTGGTTCAGACTCCGTAACTGTTGCAGTCCAACGAAAGCGAGGGGCAGGCCAGAGAATATCCAGGGCGATCGTCAGGGGCGACAGAACAAACAAGGCCCACAGAATCGCAGTTGACACATAAAAGTAGTTCCGTAAGATGAAGGTAAGGAGGGCAATCATCACGGCCCATACGAATCGGCCTGTTCGGGCATTTGGAATCGATCGCGGATCTGTCACCATGAACAGGGCGAACAACAGTAGGGAACCACTCATTAACTTGTGCAGGTAGACATCCCAGGTCCAGCCCAACCAAAAATTACGTCCTGCTTCTAGTAGGGCGTAGCTCCCGAAAAAGGCGGCAGTCGTATCCCAGCGCCCCACCCGTTGCAAGATCAATCCCCCAATTCCAAAGAAGAGTAAGGCATACCACCAGTCTGCCCCCCATTGACCGGGGGAAACCCAGGCATCCCCTGTAAGCAGTAGGGCAGCGATCATGCCAAAGTTAGCGGGATTGAAGCAGTGTTTTTCTTTGAACCGAAAGACAAATTTACTCAGGATGGCGAGACAGGCAGCGATCGTCACGGTCCACCAGTGATCGGCGCGGAGCAAGAGACACAGGCCCAGAGAGGTGATGAGGGCACTGCGCGGGGAGAAAGTTGGGGAGTCGGAAGGAGGGGCTGAAAATTTGGCAGAAATCTGCGTTGCCAACCATTGGGTAAGCAGGCAGGTTGCGATCGTGACCAAAATGAGATCGGGGCGGAGAGTCCAGTCGCGGGTGCCCAATCCGAGTGTGAGAAACAGAAACAGGGCCAAAATTTGAAAGTCGCGGGCATCTTTGAACATTGGCATACACTCGACGATCGCCAGGTTGATGCCTAGTATGCCTACCGCAAGAGGAATTTGGGGGGCAGTTACATTTTACGTAACAGGGAAATGCTACAAGTTACATCTTTTTGTTGCCAGTTTCCCTCAATTAGTGATATCAATCATAACTTGATAGCTATTTAAGCATTTAACTGAATATCGGAGTTTTATGGTCACTTCCTCCCAGAAGGCAGCAGTTTCCCCTGCCAAGCCAGGAACAAAGGCTGTCCCTCAAGAAACCCTTCTGACCCCCCGCTTCTACGTCACGGATTTTGAAAAAGCTGCGAATTTAGACCTTTCTGCCCAGGAAGTCGAATTACAGGCAATGGTGGCGGAAATGCGGGCTGATTATAACCGCCATCACTTCGTCCGCGATGCAGCCTTTGAGCAATCCTGGGAGCATATTCAAGGGAAAGCGCGGGAAGGGTTTATCGAATATCTAGAGCGGTCCTGTGTTTCCGAGTTTTCTGGGTTTCTCCTATTTAAGGAATTGTCTCGCCGTTTGAAGGAGCGAAATCCCCTCCTGGCAGAAATCTTTCACTTGATGGCACGGGATGAAGCCCGTCATGCCGGGTTCTTAAATAAGGCAATGGCAGACTTTAACCTGTCTCTTGACTTGGGCCATTTGACCAAATCCCGCACCTATACTTTCTTCCCGATCGAGTGGGTTTTGTACACGGTTTACCTGTCTGAAAAGATTGGCTACTGGCGCTACATCATTATTTTCCGCCACCTAGAAAAACATCCTGAAAACCAGTTCTACCCGTTGTTCCGATACTTTGAAAGCTGGTGCCAGGATGAGAATCGACATGGAGATATTTTCAAAGCTCTGATTCGATCGCAACCCCAACTCTGGAACAACTGGAAGGCACGTTTGTGGAGCCGCTTTTTCCTGTTAACGGTATTTGCAACCCATACGTTAACAGTGCATGAGCGATCGAGCTTCTACCACACGTTGGGGATAGACCCTACGGAATTCGATCGAGAAGTTATTCGTCAAACCAACGACACTGCTACCCGCGCTTTTCCTAGCGTATTGAACACGGAACACCCCGACTTTTACCCGAAACTACAACGGTGTTCGGAACTGAATCAGCAGATGGGTGCGATCGAACAAACTTCCCAACCTAAGTGGCTGAAGCAGATCCGGAAACTACCCCTGATGCTAGGGATTACCTGGAATTTGGTGTTGCTGTACTTCATGAAGCCGATCGATGCAGAGGAATTGCGAGGCACCGTTCGGTAAAGTGAACTGAAGGAGTCGGGAGGATTCGTAATATAGTCTTCCCAACCGTTCCCTTTTAAAAATTATCTGCGCTTGACAATGGCAAGCGCAGATAAAAAATTAAAATCGATTGGGACTTTTTTAGATTCTAAAGACTTTCAATTACGAATTCGTTGAGGAAGCTGCCAGTTCTTCCAGTTGTTCTTGTTGATCTTGGCTAATACAGGCTTGCAGCACATCTTCTAATTCCCCTTCAAGCACTGAATTGAGGGAAAAGTTTTGATTCAGACGGTGATCCGTTGCCCGATTATCTTTGTAGTTGTATGTACGGATTTTCTCTGAACGTGCTCCGGTTCCCACCTGCGATCGCCGCATGGAAGTTACCGCTTCCTGTTGCTCCCGTAGCTTTATTTCATAAAGCTTGGCCCGCAAAATCTGCATTGCCCGTTCCCGGTTCTGTAGTTGGGAGCGCTCTTCGGTACAGAAGACCCGAATGCCCGTAGGTTTGTGGATGAGATCAACGGCAGTTTCAACTTTGTTGACGTTTTGCCCACCTGCTCCACCCGATCGAGCAGTTGTTAACTCGATCTCTTTGGGATCGATGTGAACTTCTACATCGTCTACTTCGGGCATCACTGCAACCGTAGCCGTTGACGTATGAACCCGACCGGAGGCTTCAGTCGCAGGAACCCGCTGAACTCGGTGAACCCCTGCTTCATACTTGAGCTTGCTGTAAACCTGATCTCCCTTAATTTCCAGGATGATTTCTTTGAAGCCCCCCATATCGCCAAGGGATTCACTCAATAAGCTGACCCGCCATCCTTGAGTATCTGCATAACGGGAATACATCCGCAGCAAATCTCCGGCCCAGATGCTCGCTTCATCTCCACCTGTCCCTGCCCGAATTTCTAGCATGATGTTTTTGTCATCATTTGGGTCTTTGGGGAGGAGTAGGATTGTCAGCCGATGCTCCAAGCTCTCTAATTTAGCTTCCAAGTCTGAGACCTCAGCCGATGCCATCTGTTGTAACTCTGGATCGCTGCTCGACTCTTTCAAAATTTGGCGGGCACCTGCCAACTCATCTTGGGTACCCTTCCAAATTTCATAGGTATTCACAACTTCTTCTAAAGAAGCACGAGCTTTGGCAACCTTCAGAGATTCAGAGGGATTTCTGGCAACGTCCGGATCTGCTAAGCGACGGGTTAACTCATTAAACGTTTGCTCAACAGACTTTAGCTTTTCAAGTAGGTAGGAAGCAGCCATAGGAAAACAGAGGAAAAGTTAGCAACTTAAACAAAAAGCAATGAGACTCTCAAGAATGCCTTTGTTTAGTTTGCTACTTCTTGGGCTTCGCTTGCTTGTCTGGCGCTTGGTTGTTGTCTATCATTCCATACTTCCGCAGGAAGCGCTCAACTCGCCCTTCCGTATCGATAATCTTCTGGGTGCCTGTATAGAAGGGATGGTTTCCAGACCAAACATCTACATGAAGTTCTGGCTTGGTAGACCCAACGGTCATCACCAACTCACCGTTACAATACACTTTTGCTTCGGGATACCACTGGGGGTGAATATCAGATTTCGGCATTGTCGCTGTGTCTCACAAACTAATGTTCTAGCACTGTTTTATTTTAGCTCTCTCAGCAGACTGCTAAAAGAAAGCTTTTTCCTTGAAAGAGGCTGATATCCCCTTCCTTAACGCTTGGAGTATTGGGGAGCCTTCCGAGCTTTCCGCAGACCGTACTTTCTCCGCTCTTTTGCACGAGGATCGCGAGTCAAATATCCCTCAACCTTTAGGGGTTTACGGTTTTCAGGGTCTAACTGGCAAAGGGCGCGGGCAACTCCCAAACGAATGGAATCCGCCTGCCCCGTCAATCCACCCCCTTCAGCATTGACCAGAACGTCATAATCATTCTCCAAGCCCAGGGTTTCCAGGGGAGCCTTGGCAACAGAAATGTAAGCAGGATTGAATTGCAGGTACAAGTCCCCTGGCTTGCCATTAATAATGAGTTGGCCACTCCCTGGCACGAGTCTGACCCTTGCCACCGAAGACTTACGGCGGCCCGTTCCCCAATACACCACCCGTCCAGACTGTTCAGTTGCTTGCATGAATTACGCTCCCGGAATTGTCGAAATGGTCAAAGTTTCAGGTTTTTGAGATTGATGGGGGTGATCAGGCCCAGCATAGACTTTCAGCTTCGTAAATAGCTGCCTGCCCAAAGAATTTTTAGGCAACATGCCCTGAATCGCGTGCTCCACAATTCTTTCTGGAATACGGGCTTGCAGCTTTGCAAAGGTTTCTGTCTTCATACCACCCGGGCGACCTGAGTGGCGACGGTACACCTTTTGAGTACGCTTTTTACCCGTCACTGCAACCTTTTCGGCATTCACAACAATCACAAAGTCCCCAGTATCCATGTGGGGAGTGTAGGTTGGCTTGTTCTTGCCGCGTAGCACCATTGCAACTTCGCTAGCAAGGCGTCCCAGGCGTTGGTCTGCTGCATCCACAACATACCATTTCCGCTCTAGGGACTCTTGGGGGGGGACAAATGTCTTTTCCATGGATAACTCTTTTCGCTAAAAAACAACACTCACGGTTTGGGATGGTCAACTTGTACAACTTGTAATGGTCAACTTTTCGAGATCAACACCGATCGCACGACTGAAACGACTGGTCAGACAGACATCGCGGGTAAGCAAGGTTTTGGCTGCGTCTCAAACCAAACTTGTGGAGGAAAGGGGAAGTCTGGATACCCAACTCTCAACAGACAAAGCCCCTGGGGAGGCGCAGCATATTTTACTTCCTCCCGGCATTCCATCTTCCAAATCTCTGTAAAATTCGTCAATGAGCGGCTCCCCTGCCCTACCTGTACCAAAAAGCCGACCAGTAGCCGCATCATACCGTAAAGAAAACTATTTGCCTGAACTTCAATATGAATAAAGGAAGTTTCTCGAACACACATCACATCTTGGATTTCGATCCAGGAATGGGTTCGACTGGAATTCGCTCGGTGAAAGGCTGCCATGTGATGACGACCCAACATGGGGAGCAGAGCGGCCTGCATTAAGGACTCATCCAGGGGCATTCGATAGTAATGCCATACCGAAGAACGAACAAAGAGATTTGGAGTTCGATCGGTGTAGATGGTATAACGATACCGTCGCCAAATTGCCGAAAATCGAGCATGCCATCGAGGAGCAACCGGAGCAGAGGCACGAATCAAAATATCATCCGGAAGCCGGGAATTGAGAATCGCCATCCACCGATGGGGCGGGATAGATGTCGGGTCATCAAAATGGGCAACCTGTGCCGCTGCGTGAACCCCAGAATCAGTTCTGCCAGCCCCATGAAGGGTTACAGGTTTCCCCACCACACCCTTTAAGGCAACTTCTATTTCTTCCTGGACAGTGCGGCGGTTTGGCTGCCGTTGCCAACCATGAAAACGAGTGCCCAGGTATTGAATCACCAGGGCAACCCGTTGGGTTGTCAAAGACGTACTGGAAGACATCACAGCCAAAATTCGCTAATCTAGCCTCAAGGAAAAATACAGACACTACTCAAGTGAGTTCAATAATAGCCATTTCAGCATTATCCCCTCGGCGAGGAACCGTTCGAGCAATCCGAGTGTATCCACCCTTACGATCGGCATACCGAGTTTTCGCTTGCTCAAACAAGGCGTGAACCAAATCCTTATCGTAGATATACCCCAACGCCTGACGACGGGCCGAGAGAGAACCATCCTTGGCAAGAGTGATCATTTTTTCCGCTTCCGAACGGACGCACTTAGCACGGGTGAGAGTTGTAGTAATCTTGCCATTCCGGATCAACTCAGTGGTCAATGCTCTGAGAAGGGCACGACGCTGATCGGCAGGCTTTCCAAGTTGATGAACACGGCAACGGTGACGCATAACGCTTGCAACAGAGATTAAGATTACGAAATAAAAAGCAGGAATTTACGCTAAGAACGATGTGTCTGATAAATCAGGACTAAGGGTTCTTAGATTTTTCTTGAGGCAGGGTAATTCCCAATCGAACCTGTAACGCCTCAATCACTTCTTCGGCAGACTTCTGCCCAAAGTTTTTGATTTCCAGGAGATCTTCCTGGGTGTAGTCCAGCAGATCGGCAACTGTATTGATCTGGGCGCGCTTCAAACAATTGTAAGCACGAACGGAAAGCTGAAGTTCCTCAATCGGAATTTGGCTGGCTGGATCTTCATCCAAGTCATCCTTATCGATCGCCTGGTCAATATCAGAAATATTTCGCAGGGGATCAAACAGATCTACCAACAGACTGGCCGCTTGTCCAAGAGCCTCCAGAGGGGTTAAGCTTCCGTTGGTCCAGATTTCCATCGTCAGACGATCGCGTTCTAAAGAACCACCGACGCGGGTGTCGTCTACTCGGTATTCAACCTTGCGAACTGGCATAAAGATCGAGTCAATTTGGAGGAAGTCGATCGCAGTGGATTCGTCTCGACTCCGGTCAATTGAACGATATCCTTTGCCTTTCTCAACGCGGAATTCCATTTCTAAAGTGGCACCAGGGGATAAGGTGGCAATATATTGCTGAGGATTGACTAGCTCCAGTTCAGAGGGAAGGTCAAATTGTTCAGCCGTTACAGTCGCAGGTCCGTGAACAATCAAACGACCCAACTGGGACTGGGAAGAATAGCTCTTCAACACGATCGCCTTCATGTTCATGAGGATGTCCAACACGTCCTCGCGCACGCCGGGAATGGTTGAAAATTCATGACTCACCCCTGCAATGCGAACTGAAGTAATCGCCGCCCCTTCCAGGTTAGATAGCAAAACACGCCTCAGAGCATTGCCAACAGTTACACCTTGCCCCCGGTCAAGATGCTCAATGACAAACTTACTACGCTGGCTTTGATCGCTCTCAGTAACCGACTCGATACATTCAACTTGAAAATGTGCCACTGAGCAACCTCCCTTTACTCTGAACCCCCAATGCGTACCGCCAATCTACATTCGCCATCTGACGTTTGTTGAACACATTACGTTTGATGCAACAAATTGGATTAGCACCACACAAACTTCTTCCGTACAGACTTCCATCAAAACCGGGCACTTTCATACCCGTTCCCATTTTAGAAATCCCTAAACCCGCCGTCTCTTGGGAGGGCGACAACCATTGTGGGGAATCGGAGTCACATCCCGAATCAATGTGATTTCCAGTCCAGCCCCCTGTAATGCCCGAATCGCGGTTTCACGGCCCGCTCCAGGTCCACTCACCATGACTTCAATCTGTCGCATTCCCTGATCCGAAGCACGACGAGCTGCATTCTCAGCAGCCGTCTGAGCCGCAAAAGGAGTTCCCTTCTTGGCACCTTTGAAGCCACTCGATCCGGACGATGCCCAAGAAATCACTTCACCAGCAGTATCGGTAATCGTAACGATCGTGTTGTTGAATGTTGATTGGATGTGAGCAACGCCACTGGGAACGTGACGCTTTTGCTTACGGGTTGTTGTTTTCTTAGTCGGTTGTCGGGCCATACTTGTCTCTTACCTGAAAATTCACATGAACGATTCTGACTAATTACTTCTTGCTGGGCGCTTTCTTCTTACCTGCAACCGTACGGCGACCGCCCCGACGGGTTCGAGCGTTTGTTCGAGTGCGTTGCCCTCTCACAGGAAGCCCTAGTCGATGTCTCCGACCTCTGTAAGTCCCAATGTCCATCAAGCGCTTGATGTTCATGGACTCTAAACGCCGCAAATCTCCTTCGACCTGATAGTTCGTCTCAACTGCTTCGCGCAAAGCAGCCAAATCAGAGTCATTGAGATCCTTGACGCGGATATCTGGGTTAACGCCAGTGGTCGCCAAAATCTCTTTCGATCGGGTCAGACCAATCCCATAAATGTAGGTCAACCCAATTTCGATCCTCTTATCACGAGGTAAATCTACGCCTGCGATCCGTGCCACTCTTCCTTCTCCCAACCCTAAATAACGAATTTCGCGGTGAAAACCAGTTTCCAAAAGCTCTTAAAAGCAGATGTTGGAAAAACTAACAATCTATTCTGTAATAAAAGAGATAGAGAGTTTTCCAAGGACCACCCTACCAAACTCCTTCAAATTTCTCTAAGTCTTGATGACTTGAATCCTTGTGATTTGAGCTTGTGATTTGAGTCTTTATTACTCCAAACTCGAAAGCAAAGGGTTAGACTCCAGGAAAGAACGAAGTGGCAAGTGATTCCAATCACACATCATTTTTTAGCCTTGTCTCTGCTTGTGCTTTGGGTTAGAGCAGATGACCATCACCCTACCTTTACGCCGGATGACACGGCATTTCTCACAAATTTTACGCACCGATGCTCTAACTTTCATGAACCCTTCCAGGGAAATTTCAGAAACACTACAAACACAATATTTTAACAACTCTTTGATGTAAAAGTCAATCAATAAAGCTATATGAAGATTACGGCGGTTTTTATGTTAGCCAGTCCATTTACTAGAAGCAACCCTTACTTCTTGTTTCGGAGTCGATAAGTGATCCGACCTTTTGTAAGATCGTAAGGAGTGAGTTCAACCTTGACGCGATCACCCGGAAGAATCTTGATGTAGTTACGACGGATTTTTCCAGAGATGTGGGCCAGCACATTAAAACCATTATCCAAATCCACGCGGAACATTGCGTTGGGCAGCGACTCGGTTACAGTCCCTTCCATTTCAATCAAATCTTGCTTGGACAACTTTTTCCTCTCCTTAACACGATATTTTCAGAAACTTAAACAGGCTAGTCGGTGATTAGCCTGTTTAAGCAAGGGTTATATTATGACCATAGCTTATAAAACTGAAAGCAACATTTCATGCCAAAGGCTTTGGGTGAAACATCTTTTTGAAAGCTAGCTTTGGAAGTAGCCCATAGAAGACACCATAGTAGATGAAGACTACCCATCAGTTTTCCAAAACTTTGCGAAGATGGGAAGTTACATCATCAGGAGGACGATTTCCATCAATAGAGATGAGAAGTTGACGTTCTCGGTAGAAGTTAATCAAAGGTTCGGTCTGCTCCCGGTAGACCACCAAACGTCGTCTGATCACATCTTCGTTATCATCCTGGCGACCGCGTGACAGAAGCCGGACAACAAGAATTTCATCGGGTACTTCCAGGTTGATCGTATTGTCGTAAGCCTGACCCACCTCTTCCAACAACTTTTCCAGAAACGTTGCCTGAGAAACATTTCGAGGAAACCCGTCTAAAAGCCAACCCCGATCAGTATCGGGTTCAGCAAGGCGTTCTCGAATCAGTTCAAGAATTAGGTGATCTGGAACCAACTCACCAGCATCCATATAGGATTTGGCTTTTTGACCGAGATGAGTGTTGTTAGCAACCGAATTCCGTAAAATCTCGCCTGTTGAGATATGAGGAATTTCAAGGATCTTGGACAAAGTTTGAGCTTGTGTCCCTTTTCCTGCGCCAGGTGGGCCTAAAAAAATCAACCGTGCCACTACTGTTTCACCATTCCTTCATAACGCTGCGAGATGACATAGGTTTGTACTTGCTTCGCGGTCTCGATCGCAACCCCTACCAGAATCAATAGCGAAGTTGCTCCCAACCCTCGCTGGAAGGTCGTAACCCGTGTCGCACTTTCTACAGCAGTCGGGACGATTGCAACAATTCCCAGGAAGATCGCCCCCAAGAAGGTAAGGCGATTTAAAACGCGTTCCAAATATTCCGTCGTTGCCTTACCAGGGCGAATGCCTGGGATACTCGCCCCCATCTTCTTAAGGTTCTGCGCCATATCAACTGGATTCACAACCAGTGAGGCATAGAAGTAACTGAAGAACAGGATGAGAAGGAGATAGAAAGCGACGTAAATGTAGGGAGTTGGCCCTGCAGGACTGAGGTAGTTAGCAGCTCTGACCAAAAACTCATTCCGAGTGAACTGGGAGAGAGAAGCAGGGAGAATCAAGACTGCCGAGGCAAAAATGATGGGCATCACATTACCCTGATTGAGACGCAGAGGGAGATAGCTGCTGCGCTCTAGGTACATGCGACGGCCTACCTGACGGCGAGCTGACACAATCGGAATTCGGCGGATTGCTTCCTGAACAAAGACAATTCCCACAATCATCGCTAAGAAAGATAGGAGGAGGACCACAACCCCAATTACAATGGCCTGATTGCCTTTTTCCGCACTGACTTGGGCTAGGTCAATGGTCTGACCCAGGGACTTGGGCAAACTAGAGACAATGCTGACGAAAATCAAGAGAGAAGCACCGTTTCCAATACCCCGCTCTGTAATTAACTCACCGACCCACATCACGAACATCGAGCCAGCCGTTAGGGCGATTACCGTTTCCACAACAAAGGGAATACCGGGCGTTTCAGCGTAGGGACGGACCCACAGAGCAATCCCCGTACTCTGAACGATCGCCCAACCGACCGCAACGTAACGGGTGATTTGGGAAATCTTTCGACGGCCCGCTTCCCCTTCATTTTTTTGCAAGTTTTCCAGGGAAGGAATTGCTGCCGTCAGAAGTTGCAGGATGATGGAGGCATTGATGAAAGGCAAAATCCCTAAGGCAAAAATCCCAAGAGCAGTTAAACCTCCACCCGAAAAAATATCCAGAAATCCTAGAATCGCATTGTTCTGCTGATTAATAAATGCAGAAAAGCTCTCTCGATTAATCCCAGGAATTGGAAGAAAGATGCCCAGGCGAACTAGAATCAACATACCTATCGTCAGAAGGATGCGGCCTCGAAGCCCTGATGCCTGGGCCATCTGAGCGAAGGTTTCTTGAGCATTTGGGGCTTTCTCTTGCCTTGCAACCATAAAGAATCTCTCTGTCTATGGATTAGGAGGACGATCGGGAGAAATTCCCGCCAAAAACTTGCCAAAAATCTCAGTCTTACGCCTGAGCCGTTTCCCTGCTCAAAAGCTCACACCGACCCCCTGCTGCTTCAATTTTGCTGCGGGCAGAAGCTGTAAATGCCCATGCCTTCACAGTCAGTGCTACGGAGAGTTCTCCATCTCCCAAAATTTTTAGAGGGCCATCATTGGTCGTGATTAAGCCCACTTCCATCAAGGATTCGAGAGTCACTTCCGAGCCTGGTGGCAAAGAAGCAAGTTTTCTTACGTTGATCGTAGTGTATTGCTGTTGATTCAGGACGATAAAGTGCTTTAACTTAGGCAAACGTCGATAGAGCGGCATTTGCCCCCCTTCAAACCCAGGACGAGTGCCCCGGCCTGAGCGGGATTTTTGCCCCCGCATCCCAAACCCACCACTTGCACCCTGTCCGGCAGAAATCCCCCGGCCAATTCGGCGCTTCCGCTTGCGTGACCCCGGTTGGGGCAAGGCATCCTCTAATCTCATAGCTTTAAGACCTGGTAACGACAAAATGCTTAGATATAAAGATTTTCAACAGGAATCCCACGCTCTTCTGCCACTTCTGCAAAGGTTCGCAGAGAAGCCAGTGCATTCACAGCCGCACGAGCATTATTCAAGGGATTACCGGAACCTAATTGTTTTGCCAGGACGTTGCGGACTCCGGCTAGTTCCAGGACCGTTCTCACAGAACCCCCAGCAATTACCCCCGTCCCAGGAGCCGCAGGACGCATCATTACCTTGGCTCCCCCCCCTGCCGAACTGACCGGATGGGGAATGGAGTTCGCCTTTGTCAGAGGAACATCAATGACATGCTTGCGTCCATCCGCGACCCCTTTACGAACCGCCCCAATTACATCACTAGCTTTGCCAACGCCGACCCCGACCTGGCCTCGCTCATTGCCTACAATGACGATGGCTCGAAAGCTTAGCTTTTTACCACCCTTTACGACCTTCGTGACCCGACGAATCTGAACGACTCGTTCCTGCCAGTCAGTTTCCTTTTCACGGGCACGTTTTTCTTTACGCCGATTCGCCATAGCCTTATCACCTGTCATTCTCTCTTCCTATGCAGCTTCCCAGGTCAGTAATTGTTATTGATTCTAGAAGTCCAAACCTGCTTCGCGGGCAGCTTCTGCCAATGCTTTCACGCGACCGTGATAAAGATTACCGCCGCGATCGAACACAACCTTCTGAATTCCTTGCTTCAACAAGCGTTGAGCAACTAACTTGCCAACCTGAGCAGACGCGTCACAGTTAGCACCGGAAGACAGGTTTTCCTTCAACTCTGGATCAAGCGTTGAAGCAGAAGCTAACGTATGCTGGGCCGTATCGTCGATGACCTGAGCATAGATATGTTGATTGGAGCGAAAAACAGCCAACCGGGGGCGTTCTGGCGTACCCTGTACACTTCGCCGAATCCGCGTATGCCTGCGTCGAGTTCCTTCCTTGCGCGTAAGTTTCATAGTTATTTCTTCCCTGACTTGCCAGCTTTCCGTCTTACGACTTCCCCGGCGTACCGAATGCCCTTACCCTTATAAACTTCAGGGGGACGGACAGCCCGGATCTTTGCAGCCGTATTTCCCACAATTTCTTTGTCAATGCCACTCACAATGACATTTGTGTTATTTTCTACGGCTACCTGAATTCCATCGGGAGGTTCAATCTGAACAGGATTGCTATAGCCAACGTTCAGGATGAGATTTCTGCCCTGAACTTGGGCACGATATCCAACCCCCTGGATTTCCAGACGCTTTTGGAAGCCCTGATCGACCCCTTCTACCATATTGGCAACCAGGGTTCGAGAAAGACCATGACGCTGACGGGCAGGGCGGGATTCATCCCGTCGCTTCACCAGGATGGTTTGCTCCTCCTGTTCCACAATGACCTCAGCAGGCAGAACCCTAGACAGTTCTCCCTTGGGACCCTTCACCGCAACTTCCTGCCCCGTAATCGTGACAGAAACCTTAGGTGGAATAGTAATTGGACGTTTACCAATTCGAGACATAGCTGTAAGTGCAAATTTCAAATTTGACTGCAAATTAAGTGAACCCAGGCTAAAAAACCAGTTCACAACGGACACTCGCTACCAGACGTAACACAGCACTTCGCCACCAATTCCATTCCGTCTGGCTTCCCGATCGGTCATAATGCCGCTGGAGGTGGAGATAATCGCGATCCCAATTCCACCGAGAACCCGAGGTAATTCCTTCTGGTTGGCGTAAACTCGCAGACCTGGCTTGCTGATCCTGCGTAAACCCGTGATGATGGGCTGACGGTTTTTGCCTTTGTACTTCAAGGCGATGACCAATTGCTTCTTGATTCCTTCGCCAGTTTCCTCATAATCCGCAATAAACCCTTCTTGCTTTAGAACCTCAGCGATGTTGTGGGTCATTCTAGTTGCCGGAACCTGTGTTGTTTGATGCCTTGCAAGAGCCGCATTCCGGATGCGAGTCAGCATATCTGCGATTGTGTCGTTAGCCGCCATAGTTGTCTCTATTGTGTGAATTCACCTCAGTTGTCCCGAAAAGGCATCCCCATTTCCTTCAGTAAGGCCCGACCCTCTTCGTCTGTTTTAGCGGTGGTCACGATGGAAATATCCATCCCGCGAATTTGATCAATGCTGTCGTAGTCTACTTCTGGGAAAATCAGTTGCTCTCTAACCCCAAGGGTATAGTTGCCGCGACCGTCAAAGCTTTTAGGACTCACTCCACGGAAATCCCGAATGCGAGGCAATGACAGATTAATCAAGCGTTCTAAAAAGGCATACATTCGATCGGAACGCAGCGTCACCATAATCCCAACAGGCATGCCCTGCCGAATTTTGAACCCTGCAATTGCCTTTTTAGCGCGAGTGACCACTGGTTTTTGTCCAGCAATCCGAGCAATTTCATTGATAGACGCTTCCAGAGCTTTCGCATTTTGAGAAGCATCTCCCAATCCTCGATTAATCGTTACTTTTACGACTTTAGGAACCTCATGGATGTTGCTGTACTTAAACTGATCCATCAGTTTCGGTACTATTTTGTCGCGATACGTGTCTTTCAAGCCTGCCATTGTTTTGAACCTCATCTTCCCTGGACTTTGTCAGGGTATAGCCGTTACCGATTGATTTCTTGAGCGAGAAATCAATCGATGATTTCTCCTGTCTTTTTCAGCATTCGCACCTTGCGCCCGGTCTTCTCGTCAAAGGTGTAGCAGATCCGACTCACAACCTTTTGCTTTTCGGAATACAGCATCACATTCGAGCTGTGAATCGGAGCCTCAACGGTGACAATCTGACCAGATTCACCTTCTTGTCGGGGCTTGACGTGCTTCGTCTGAATGTTGACACCCTTAACAACCACTTTGCTGAGTTTTGGTAGGGTTTCTAAGATTTCACCAATCTTGCCCTTGTCCTTACCCGTAATAACTTGAACCTTGTCGCCTTTTTTGACGTGCATTGAACAGCGCGTCGGCTTTTGCTTCTGATTTGCCATCAGAGAACCTCCGGTGCCAGCGAGATGATTTTCGTAAAGTTTTTCTCCCGCAGTTCACGGGCGATCGGCCCAAAAACGCGAGTTCCTTTCGGATTTCCGTCGTTGTTAATGATCACGGCTGCGTTATCGTCAAACCGGATGCTCATCCCACTGTCACGGCGCAGACTTTTACGGGTTCTCACAATGACGGCCCGAACCACGTCTGACTTTTTGACTGCCATGTTCGGAATTGCATCCTTCACGACAGCGATAATGACATCCCCTACGCCTGCATAACGTCGATTACCTCCCAATACCCGAATGCACATAAGCTTTCGAGCACCACTGTTATCGGCGACGTTCAGGTATGTTTCCTGCTGAATCATGTTTGTCCTCCCCGACTCTTGCCCCGTGACGTTTACTTGAGAATATCAACGACGATCCAGCGTTTTGTGCGGCTCAGGGGGCGGGATTCACGGATGCGGACCCGATCGCCAGCCTTACACTGATTTTCTTCATCATGGGCCTTGTACCGTTTTGTCCGAACCATGATCTTGCCGTATTTCGGGTGAGGTGCTCTGTTCTCAACTGCGACCACCACCGTCTTATCCATTTTGTCGCTGACAACCAGACCGACCTGTTCCTTAACTGCCATTGTTTCCTATGCCTCCTTGGAGGGGGTAGGGGATTCAGAAGTTTGTTGGGCTGTGGCCCGCTTCCGTTCGTGTTCCACAGTCATTAACTGAGCCAACTGGTGGCGAGCATGTTTAAATTGATGGGACTTTTCAAGCTGCCGAGTTGCTTTTTGCATTCTCAACTCGAACAGTTGGCGCTTGGTAGCCAGAATCTGATCATTCAGTTCTTGATCACTGAGATTTCGTGCGTCTTCAATCTTAGGTAGAGGCATCTTGCATTTCCTCCTCCGCCACCTCGCGAATGATAAATTTAGTCTTAATGGGCAATTTATAAGAAGCTAATCGCATTGCTTCCCGCGCGATGGCTTCCGAAACGCCGTCAATCTCAAACAGAATCCGCCCTGGCTTCACAACCGCAACCCAGAACTCCGGGTTGCCTTTTCCGGAACCCATCCGGGTTTCAGCGGGACGCATGGTAACGGGTTTATCAGGGAAGATGCGAATCCAGATTTGACCACCCCGGCGGATGTAACGGGTCATCGCACGACGACTGGCTTCAATCTGACGAGACGTGATCCAGCAGGGTTCGAGGGCTTGGAGGGCAAATTGGCCGAAGACAAGGGTATTGCCTCTGGTCGCCTGACCGCGCATGCGCCCGCGCTGTTGCTTACGAAACTTTGTTCTTCTTGGACTTAACATAACTCACTACCTTGACATTCAGAAGCACTGGGATTAGCGAAGAAACCTTACCCTTCATTCGATCGGTCTTCAAACTGCTGCCTTCGTCTTTGTTGACGACGACGAGGCTGAGCTTCTCGAACCACCGGAGCCTCTTCCTGACCCGGAATAATTTCACCCTTGAAGACCCAAACCTTAATCCCCAAGATCCCGTAGACCGTCTGAGCAGTGGTGTAGGAGTAATCAATATCTGCTCTCAAAGTATGCAGCGGAACGCGTCCTTCCCGAGTCCACTCCGTCCGCGCAATTTCTGCACCATTCAAGCGACCGCTCACCTGAATCTTAATTCCTTGAATCCCGGCCCGTTGTGCCCGCTGAATAGCCTGACGGACCACCCGACGGAAGGAAACCCGGCGTTCCAATTGTTGAGCGATATACTCAGCAATCAGGGCTGCGTCCGCATCCACTCGTGCCACTTCGACCACGTTGATGCGAATCTGACGATCGCCGCCGCCTAAAACACCTTGTAGGCCAGTCCGCAGGGACTCAATTCCCTGTCCACCCCGTCCGACGACGACACCAGGGCGAGCGGTGCGAACTTCCAGATCAATCTGATCCGCCTTGCGCTCAATTCGGACCTCAGAGATTCCAGCATTGTTGAGATTTTTCTGAACAAACTGACGAATTCTGTAGTCTTCTTGTAAAACTTCCGGGTAGCGGCTGGGTTCAGCGAACCATCGAGAGCGATGTTCCTGAGTCGTGCCTAAACGAAAACCAACTGGATGAATTTTTTGTCCCATAACGGTAACTTAAGAAGACATAGATAGAAGAGCGTGAACAGATCGACTGGATTGGTTTGATGAGCGCACTGAGACCTTAATCTTCAAGCGGCTGACCCACCATGATAGTGATATGGCAGGTGGGCTTTCGGATTTGGTAGGCCCGTCCCTGTGCCCTGGGTCTGAATCGCTTTAAGCTGGGGCCTTGATCCGCAAACGCCTGACTAATAACCAGGCGTACGGGGTCCAACCCAAGATTGTTTTCCGCATTCGCAACCGCCGATCGCAGAACCTTCAGGATCGGATCACAGGCTCGGTAGGGCATGAATTCAAGGATGATCAAGGCTTCCCGGTAGGTGCGCCCACGAATCTGATCCAAGACTCGACGTGCCTTGTGGGGGGACATGCGAATATATCGTGCAATCGCCTTCGCTTCTTCTGTAGTCGCAATAGCCATAGGTTTCTCCTTGAGCAATTAACCCAGAGAACGGATTAATTGCGAATCAATCATTAACGACGAGCTTTTTTATCGCTCTTAGCATGTCCTTTAAAGGTGCGGGTAGGAGCGAATTCCCCCAGTTTGTGCCCCACCATCTGTTCCGTCACGTAAACCGGAACATGTTGCCGTCCGTTATGGACTGCGATCGTGTGCCCAATCATGAGGGGCAGGATGGTAGAAGCGCGGGACCAAGTTTTAATCACTTGCTTGTCACCCTTCGCATTGAGGGCTTCCACCTTCGAGAGTAAATGGTCCGCAACAAAAGGACCTTTTTTTAGGGAACGGGACATCAGTTACAACCTCCAATCCATTTAAGCTTCACATTACGCCTCACGACCGCCCCGCCCCCGTTTGGAAGACTTCCGACGACGACGAACAATCAAGGAATTGCTGAGCTTACGGCGTTTCCGGGTTTTGTGGCCCAGAGTCGGAACCCCCCAGGGAGTCACAGGACCACTGCGACCGATGGGTGCCCGCCCCTCTCCACCACCATGAGGGTGATCTACCGGGTTCATGACACTTCCTCGAACTTCAGGGCGACGACCGCGATGGCGCTTCCGGCCTGCTTTACCCAGGCTCACGTTGCGAACATCTGCATTCCCAACCTGCCCGATCGTGGCATAGCACTCCCGGCGCACCAACCGCACTTCTGTAGAAGGCAGCTTCAGGGTGACAAAATTTCCTTCCTTTGCGACCAGTTGGGCACTTGCCCCCGCTGCTCGTACAATTTGCCCACCCTTGCCAGGGACGAGTTCAACGTTGTGAACACTGGTACCCAGAGGAATACTTCCCAAAGGCAGCGCATTGCCCACTTCGATCGGCGACTCTGGACCCGCAACGATTGAAGTACCTACCTTCAACCCAGCGGGATGGAGAATGTACCGCTTTTCCCCATCTTCGTATTGGACCAGGGAAATTCGAGCATTCCGGTTGGGATCGTATTCGATCGACACAACCGTTGCCGGAATTCCACGCTTATCACGGCGGAAATCGATGACGCGGTAGAGGCGCTTGTGCCCACCCCCCCGATGGCGAGTCGTAATCACCCCCCGGTTGTTTCGTCCCTTCGCCCGATGGATGTGATGAGTCAGGGATTTCTCGGGTTCAGAGCGGGTGATCTCTGAGAAATCGGCAACACTGCGCTGACGTGTGCCGGGAGTATAAGGTCGGTAGTTCCGAATGCCCATAGTTCGCTCTTAAAAAACTTCAGATAAACTGTCAATTCATGCTGGAGATTCAACCTAGACTTCTGGGAAGAGCGTAATGGAATCCCCATCTACCAGCTTGACGATCGCCCGCTTGTACCGGGCCTTGAAGCCAATGAACTTACCCACCCGCTTCTGTTTCCGAGGAGGATTCAGGGTATTCACACTCAAAACCTTTACATTAAACAGTTCTTCGATCGCTGCCCTGATTTCCGGCTTGGTAGCTTGAGGTACAACTTCGAAGGTGTATTGGTTTTCTTCGAGCAAGCGAGTTGCTTTTTCCGTCACAATAGGCCGATGAATCAAGTCTGCCAGGGATCGAACCATAGGCTTAGGCATCGTAAACCTCCTTAATTTTCTCCAGGGCAGATGCCGTTGTTACAATGTGATCGGCTGACAGCAGATCAAAAATATTCAAATTGTCAGCAGAAATAAGTTTCAGGTTTTCGATGTTACGGGCTGAGAGGTATACATTGTCAACCTGCTCCGCCACGATTAACAACACCTTCGATTCAGCATCCACGCCCCAACGGGTCATTGCCGACAGCAATTCCTTCGTCTTAGGCCGAGGCAACTGATCTCCAAAATCTTCCACAATAATGAGTTCAGAAGCACGGCTTTGCAGCACAGTTCGGAGGGCTAATCTGCGCTCCTTGCGGTTCATCTTGACACTGTAATCTCTCGGCTTCGGCCCAAAGATTACCCCACCCCCCCGCCAGAGGGGAGAGCGGTTGGACCCTGCCCGTGCGCGCCCCGTTCCCTTTTGTCGCCAGGGCTTACGGCCCCCACCTCTCACTTCCGCCCGTGTCTTAGCAGAAGCCGTTCCCTGACGGGCATTTGCCAGTTGACGGGTGAGTGCCCGGTGCACAATATGGGAAGCACTGGACTCCTTAGCCACCTTCAGGTCGAGGGAAGTTTTTCCCACTTCCTGCCCCTGCCAATCTCGAATTACACAATCAACCATATTCTTCCCCTACAGTTCTGAGTACCCCAGCCGATGACTTAAGCCAGTCACTCTGAGGCCCCCCTTGACGACTAAGCTTTTTGACGACCTACCCGCTTGGCGGGCACTACACTCACCAATGCGCCCGGTTTACCAGGCAGTGCCCCTTGAATCAGGAGTAAGTTGCGGTCTGCATCCACCCGAATCACCTTCAGGTTCCGAATCGTTACCTGGGCATCCCCCAAGTGACCCGCCATCCGCTTACCGGGGTATACACGACCGGGGGTAGTTCCAGCACCCGTCGAACCAGGAAGACGGTGGTTTTTAGAACCGTGAGCCATTGGACCTCGACGGAAATTGTGGCGCTTTTGATATCCCGCAAACCCGCGACCAATGCTCGTACCAATCACATCAACCGCTTGACCCGCAGAAAAAATATCCGCCTTAATCGCCTGACCCAGTTCATAAGTACCTGTAGACTCCAGGCGGTACTCTTGCAGGTGACGCAAAGGAGCAGCGCTTGCCTTCGTGAGATGGCCTAGTTCAGGCTTACTGAGTGACTTTTGGGACACCTCTTTAAACCCAACCTGAATTGCAGAGTAACCATCCGTCTGCACCGTTTTAATTTGAGTAACCGTACAAGGGCCAGCTTGTACAACTGTTACTGGAATGGCCTTCCCTGACTCATCAAAGATCTGAGTCATACCGAGCTTGGTGCCAAGAATACCCAAAGACACAATCCTAGTCTCCTTCTAGTACAGACTTGAGCAGAACAAGAGCGATCGTAGATAAAATCTGGAATAGACCTTGATCTATCTGGATTAATCTACCTGCGTCCTGATTCACGTATCGATCCCCACCGCCAAAATGTGAACTACCTAACAGATCAAACACATCAGCCAAATGCATCAGAATCAAAGTCAGCAAGAATAATCAGGCATCCTATTCAGAGAAGCCCATGACATTCGCTGACAAAGACTGACAAATTTGAACTTGCCTGACCTAAGGCGAATTCAATTAGTGCAGGAAAGAGAGTCGGCACCAAAAACAAAATCGGAGTATCCGACATGTATTTTTGGTCCTTCCAATTGGGGTCTTTCCAGTTGGGGTCTTTTTTTGTGACCGAGACTTAGATAGAGGACTATCCAGTATCCCCTACGGTCAACCTTGCCCGCTCCACCAAAAAAAGTTGAACTACTCAACAAAATGGGCTAAAAACTAGCCCGAGTAGGGGAACTTTTTTAACGTCAGATCCAAACGGCCCGTTTTAAATAGTTGCTTTAAACAACTTGTTTCAAACAAACCCACTTCAAACAGCCAACCTCAAACTATCCAAAGAGGCACCTGGAACTAATCGTCTGGGCAATCACTGAGAATGAACTTGAAAAGCACAGTCCGATTGTGATTC
>JANRKG010000277.1:0-4995 GCA_033763635.1 Leptolyngbyaceae cyanobacterium bins.59 | reverse complement strand
AACTGTCCCCGATAAACCAGGGTTTGGGTGGCATCAAACAGAAAGAAATCAGGGGTGCAGGCCGCAGTGTAGGCTTTTGCCACTTCCTGGGTCGGGTCATAACAGTAAGGAAAAACAAAACTCAGTTCCTGGGCCATTGCTTTGAGGCTTTCCGGGCCATCGTCTGGATACTTATCTGCATCATTAGCACTGATTGCCACAATTCCCAGACCTTGAGCCACATAATCCTGACCAATCTGGGCCAGTTCTTTTTGAATGTGCTTTACGTAGGGGCAGTGGCGGCAAATGAACATCACCAGCAGCCCTTTCTGGCTAGCAAAAGTCTCCAGGGAAATACTTTGCCCGGATACAACGTCTGCCAATTGGAAATTTGGAGCCTGTGTTCCCAATGCCAGCATTGTTGAAGCAGTCCGGACCATTGCTTTACCCTCTTTTAAGATTTTTACCTCCCTTCAGGATAGGAGGTTTCAAGTTCCCTGGGCAACTCTATGATTCTATGGACCATCAGAGGATTTGATGGAGCCTATTGGAATCCTGTAAGAGGATTGAGGATTGAAAATGATAAATTAATGTTTCAAGAACTATAGTTTTTGTCCTAAACCCCCAACCCATAATGAAGATTTTCTTCTATCACACCCCTGAACTGGTTCCTGACGAAGCAACACCGAATTGCGCGATCGCGATTGATGTATTAAGAGCTACGAGTACGATCGCGACTGCTCTTTCGGAAGGTGCAGAGGCAGTCCAAGTCTTCAGCGATATCAATGAATTGATGCAGAAAAGTGAAGCATGGCCCGCGCAACTTCGCATCCGGGCAGGCGAGAGGGGAGGTGCAAAGATGGAGGGGTGTGATATGGGGAACTCTCCCCTGGATTGCACCGCAGAACGGGTGCAGGGGTGCCGATTATTCATTACCACGACCAATGGAACTCGCTGTTTGCAGCGGATTCAAGAGTCAGCAACAGTTTTGACCGCAGCCCTGATTAATCGGCAAGCCGTCGCTAAACATCTCCAGGAACATCAGCCCCAAACGATCTGGATTGTTGGTTCTGGATGGGAGGGTAGTTTCGCGCTAGAGGATACGGTGTGTGCTGGAGCAGTGGTCCATAGTCTTTTGAAAGAAGGCTATTCTCTGGGAGACATTGCTGGAAATGATGAGTTGGTGGGAGCCGTTGCCCTCTATGAACAGTGGCAGCATCGCCTTCTAGAGCTATTACAGCAGGCCAGTCACGGCCAGCGGTTACTTCGCTTAAACTGCCTGGAAGACTTGAAGTATTGCTCCCAGACCGACATTCTGGACGTACTTCCCACCCAACAAAAGCCAGGGCTTCTCGTCAAGTAACTTCTCGCGAAAGTAAAACTACAGCCCGTCGATCGCAGCCAGTAGAGCTTCAACACTTGCATTATGGGACAGGAACGAGAAAAGATGCTGAAAGCGCACTTCCCCGACCCGATCAATTAAAAACTGAGCAGGGAGGGGCGCGCCTAGCGCTTGCCCAACGGTGTAAGCTTGAAAAACTTGGCAACTGGGATCGCTCAAGAGAGGCATCTGTAGCCCCAAATCCTCCACCACAATTCGACTCTGCCGCTCATCAGTGCTGGTGATCATTAAGATTTCAACTCGGCGATCGACAAATTTTTGGTACTGCTCATTTAATGCCTTGATGTGGGGGTAGCAGAATGGGCAGTATTGCTTTTCGGTGAAGATGCGAGTGAAGGCTAAGAGTACAGGGCGATCGTAGCGGTAGCTGGACAACCGCACCCGTCTGCCATTCGTGATGTCTGGTAGTTCGAAATCTGGGGCTGTCTGCCCCCAGGAAATTTCATTGGCGGCGGGGACAGGTAATAAATTGCGAAAAAATCGTTCGTTGAGCAGACCACTAAAATCGCTGGAAATCATAGATCGGGATTATTCGTTGATATTGAAGCCCTTCTGGTGATAGTTAAGATCCCATTGAAATTGAAACCCACCCCCTAAACCTAGAGAGACGCGAAATTTCGCGTCTCTACAGATATCGTTCTATTTTATCCCATCAGCAAAAGACGATCGCCCAATTAAACGGCTGCGAAATAGGTCTTGGATTTCACAGGGTCGGGATTCATCGTCTTGTCACCGGGCTTCCAACCAGCGGGGCAAACTTCATCGGGGTGGGATTGCACGTATTGGATGGCTTGCAGGGTCCGCAGAGTCTCATCTACGCTCCGACCAAAGGCCAGGTTGTTGATCGTTGCGTGCTGAATCACACCATCCTTGTCGATGATGAACAGACCGCGCAGAGCGATTCCTTCTTCAGGAACCAGCACATTGTAGGCAGCGCTGATTTCTTTCTTGATATCAGCAACCAGAGGATAGGTCAGATCGCCAACACCACCTTCCTTACGATCGGTTTGAATCCAGGCCAAGTGAGAGAAAGCACTATCTACAGAAACGCCCAGGATCTCCGTATTGATCGCTTTGAAGTCTTCGTAGCGATCGCTAAATGCAGTAATCTCGGTGGGGCAAACAAAGGTAAAGTCTAAGGGATAGAAGAACAGAACAACATACTTACCCCGGTAGTCTGACAGTTTGATGTCTTTGAACTCTTGATCAATGACAGCAGTGGCCGTGAAGTCAGGGGCGGGGCGGCCCACACGGAGACAGTCCTGGTTGTTATAGGTTAAAGTCATAACTTGCGCTCCTGAAAATACGCTCCTAACATCAATAAGACATTCCGTTGCGAATGCACTTGCGAATGCGCTTATTGTTCATGCACTGATTGATGCACTTGATAAGGCACTTGTTATACATCTCCACCGTCCTCAGGTCAAATCCTGCAAGATCAACCCCATGAGGCAAGGGGAACAACGGCACGTTTACGAACTGTTAAGAATATATCATATTCATAACGACTTTGAGTAGGCAGTCGTTTGCATGGAAAAGCCAGATACGCGCGAGTGGCTATTGACGAATGGATTAGGGAGCTTTGCCAGTGGAACCCTTTGTGATGCCCGCACCCGGACCTATCATGGCTGGCTCCTTGCCGCCCTTGATCCTCCGGGGCAACGAACTTTGCTGTTCTCTCATCTAGAGGCGAGTCTGGAGATTGGGGGTGAGATTCTAGGGCTGGGAACCAACTTTTGGACGAAAGGCACGGTTTCCCCGACAGGATATCAGTGGCTTCAGTCGTTTACCCTGGACCCCATCCCTACCTGGACCTGGCGGCAGGAGTCCTGGCAGTTAACGCGGGAATTCATCATGCCCTACGGACTGGAGCAAAATGGGGAACCGCTGAACCTCGATCGCTGGTTAGCAGCGGGCCGTCCCAGGGAAATTGAGATGTCCCACCGCATTTTGATTCGGTATCAGTATCGGGGGCAGCGATCGGCCCTCTTAAGATTGAGACTGTTAATCGGCGATCGGAACTTTCACAATCAACAACGGGCAGAGCCAGAGATGCGCTTTTCCCAACTCGTAGCCCCTCGGCAGTTAATTCTGCAAGCCATTCAATCGGATTACATCGGCACCCCCTGGCATTTGAGGTGGACCCAGGGCCACTATCATCCTGATGCCATCTGGTACTGGCACTATCACTATCCAGAAGAAACACAACGGGGACTGACAGATTGCGAGGATCTCTACAGCCCAGGTTATTTGACCATTCCTTTAGAATCCGATACTGGAGTCACGTTAGAGGCACGGGTGGGATTACCAGAGTCAGGACATCGCCCCCTGGATGCCTTCAGCTTCGATCGCACGGTACAGGCAGAACAGCAACGCTTACACCAGTGTTTCCAACAGCTTGAACAAAGCGGAACAGAGAATGCAGCGATGGTTCCGGAGAAAGCGTTGGCATCCTTATTGAAAGCCAATCCCTCCTTGAAACAGCAGCTTTTGAAAGCCAGTGATCAATTTATTGTTTACCGTGTGTCGAGTTCCAGTCCTACCGTAATGGCAGGGTATCCCTGGTTCAGTGATTGGGGCCGCAATGCGTTGATTGCCTTGCCCGGTCTGGCCTTGTCAACGCAACGCTTTGCCCTGGCAAAGGGAATTCTGGAAACCTGGGGCCATTATTGCCAGCAGGGACTCATCCCAAATACGTTTCCCGAAACAGGAAGTCAGCCGATTTATAACAGTATTGATGCAGCTTTGTGGTGGATTGAATCTTTAGGGCTATATCTGGAAGCAACCCAGGATTGGGCTTTTTTGATGCAACAGTATGGACTGGTGCAAAAAATCTACAAAGCTTTTACAGTTGGCACCTTGTACAACATTCGGGTGGATGCCTCTGATGGTCTGTTAACCTGGGATGCACCCGATGCTGCCCTTACGTGGATGGATACCTTCATCATGGGGCAACCGCTGATTCCACGACGGGGAAAACCTGTAGAAGTGAATGCCCTCTGGTATTCAACCCTCTGTTGGGCTGGGAAATGGGCGGAAGCGCTTTCAGGGTTTTTGAGCCAGGAGGTAGAGAATCAGCCAGATCTGGAACTCAGCCCTGGCACGATCGCCAATCAGGCTCGCCGTTATCTGCAACATGCTCAACAGGTCAGGGAATCCCTGCAACAATTCTGGAACTCAGATCAAAATTACCTGTACGACACTCTGACTCCCAATGATCAGCGGGATGCAAGCATTCGTCCCAACGCAGTTCTCGCGCTTTCTTTCTATCACTGTGGCTTTCCCCAAGAGCAGGGACGAGAGATTTTGAAAATTGCGAGCGATCGACTGCTTACGCCCTATGGTTTAAGAAGCCTTGACCCAAATAATCCAGCTTACGTGGGCAGTTACAGCGGCAATGTGAATCAACGCGATCGGGCCTACTATCAGGGAACAACCTGGAGTTGGTTAATGGGTCCTTTTATCCGAGCCTGGAAGCGGTTCAACGGAGATGAAGTCCCCGTCCCGTTTGACTGGGAACCCCTATTCAAGCATTTTGAAGCTCAGGCATGTCTGGGTTCTATCTCTGAAGTATTCGACGGAGACCCACCCTATTCTCCCCAGGGGGCAGTTGC
>JANRKG010000276.1:0-4569 GCA_033763635.1 Leptolyngbyaceae cyanobacterium bins.59 | reverse complement strand
GACCCTAGCTGCAACCCGATGAAGTTGCTTTCTGCCTTCGGTAGACCAAACCTCCGCCCGGAGCAACCGCAAACACATCTGTACCAATCGATGATTCAGGTGAGCCAGCACCACATCATCTCGCCCCTGGGCTGCTTCGGGATCAAAGACGATCGGACGAATTTCTTTGGTATAGGGATGTTCCAACCCTTCTGCACAGGCCGCCCAACTGCTCTTCAGTTGGGGTAAGTAAAAGGCGCGATCGGGCATCTCCTCCCCCTCTGCTGTCATCAATGCAGGTTGGTCCGCTAACTCCAGCCCAATCTTGACCACCGCTTCGATATTCTCTGGAGTCAACCGCAAGTTTTGCCGGGTTTCTTGCAATTGCTCTCGGAGTTTTTCAATCTGCTCCCGGACCTTGCGCTCAAACTTGAGCATCCGGCGCACCGGCTCCGATTCCCGCTCGGCCCTGGACGTATCAAGAGTCACTCGTTTCCCCAGCATCGCCTCTTCCACCTGGGCCGCAATCACTGGCCCCACCTTGCCCAGGTCTTCTCGGATGTTGTTGACCTTCAGGGCCGCCCGCATGAGAAATTCCAGATCTCCTTCCAGGTCCCCCGGACGAGTTCCGCTGGTCGTCTGCTCCTGGTAGTCCTTGCCGACAAAGTGGTAAATCTTCACCTCCGGCGATCGCTGTCCGTGACGGTCCACCCGACCATTGCGCTGCTCCATCCGATTGGGGTTCCAGGGGATTTCATAATGGATCAGACGCGAACAGAAGTTTTGTAAGTCCAGACCTTCCGAAGCTGCATCCGTCGCCAACAAAATCCGCACGGGGGAAACATCGGGATGGGATTGGAAGGCTGCTTTGACGGCCTCGCGATCGTCTGAGTTCATCCCCCCATATAGTGTCATGAGACGATCGCCCTGCACCAACCCTTCTGAAGCCATCAAGTTATAAAGCCACTTCTGAGTCGCCCGGTACTCGGTGAAAATAATCACCCGCTCGTTTGACCACTGCCCATTCGGATGAATGGTGCCATTGATCCAGTTTAGAAGTTGAGTTGCCTTCGCGTCGGGTTGCCGGGAAGCCATTTCCGCCCAATCCAGCATCCCCTTCAACAAGTCCTGCTCCTCCGGGGTCAGTGCCCGAAATAAGCGACTGGTATTGCCGATCGACTCATCCGTTGCTGCTTCATACACTTCGTCATCCGCAAACTCTTCCTCCACCTGCTCTAGCTGTCGCCGCAAAATGCCCTCAGTCGGCTTAACAATCAAACTGCTGGCTTGCCGACGACGGGCTGTGCCCAAGGATTCCTGGTGTTGAGTCAACGTCGTGAGAAAAGCTTGGGGTGAGGAAAACAGCCGTTTCTTCAGCAGTTTCAAGACAAACTCCGTTGCATACTTCTCAACGGTGTCGTCCACCCCCTTGGTTCGCAGTTCTGTATACCGTTTCAACGCTGCGTGAGCCTGCCGCTCTGTCTGGGGATAATCCACCGCAATCGCCTCCAACTTGCGACCCGGAAACATGGGAGATCCGTCCCAGTTCTGCATCTCCTGCTTCAGTCGCCGCACCATCACCACCTGAAGCTGATTGCGATCGGGTTCTACCCCCCTGGCAAATCGTTGAGCATCCAGCAGTTCCAAGAGGGCCGTAAAACTTTCTGGATACCCATTATGAGGCGTTGCAGTTAAAAATAGCTTGTGTTCAAAATGGGGAACGAGCAAACGAATTGTGGCAGTGCGTTGAGAGTCGATCGCATACTGACCGCTGCCGGAAGGGGCGACGTTGTGGGCTTCATCCACAATCAACAGGTCAAATCGACGAGGGTAGAGGGATTCCCCTTCGACTGGTAGCACTTCCCGGAAGAGACGCAGGGGGCGATCGCGCTTGAGGAAGTCGATCGAGGTAATCAGCCGGGGAAAGTGAACCCAGGGATTGACATGAATTCCCCGTTGTCGTCGCAAGTCCTTCATCAGGGCACTATCCACAATGCGGAAATCCAGCCCGAACTTGTCCCGCATCTGATCCCGCCACTGGATTTGCAATGCAGAGGGACAGACAATCAAAATCCGACGGCAACGATGGCGAATAATGAGTTCTTGGGCCACCAATCCGGCTTCGATCGTCTTCCCCAGTCCCACATCATCGGCAATCAGCAAATTCACACGGGGCATTTGGATGGCCCGTACCACTGGATCAAGCTGGTAGTCCTCAATATCAATGCCACTGCGAAAGGGAGCCTGAAGCGTGCGAATGTCGGCAGAAGAGGCAGCCCCCCACCGCACCGCATCCAGAAAGGCATCTAATCGAGCCGGATTATCAAACCCAGTTGGTTGGGGCAACTCCACCCGCTCATACACCTGCGTTCCAGCCTCCAGTTCCCAGATGACTTGGAGTTCTTCCCCCAGCCCATCGTCCTCGATCGAGGACAGCGAGACAAGATTTTGAGTCGGGATCGCCTTCGGAAACAAGGGACTGGAAGGGAGCGTCGCCTGTCGGACATCCGTCACGACATATTGCCGATGTCGAACTCTCACCAATTGTCCCTGCTCTGGAATTGCTTTAAGCGCAGTCATAAATCCACAGTGGAGTCTGTCACGATCGAGTGTGGCACAAGGAGATGCCCTTCATCAGCATGCCCAAATCCTACAAACGGCTCAACAGAAGGGTTACAAAGTATCCAAGATTTCTGGATTAGCCTGCATCCACCTCATTGCCTCCTCTACCAGAATCCGATCGCCCGACTCCAGATACCGCCTCATCTTCTCTGCTTGGGCAGTTCGGCGGGCTTCTAGCTGGGCTTGTAACTGGTGCGATCGTTCTGCCTGGTTTGCTTCCTTCTGAGCTTGAATCTGAGCTTTGATTTGCCCCAATGTTCCCTGCAACTCTAATTTCAGTTGAGTGACCTCTTCATTTTTAGGCTCCTTGAAAGGGTCAGACTCTCTCGAAGCCTTAACATCCTTATCATTACTGCCTTTAGGTTCTACTGGGGATAGTTCTGAAGGCTCCAAATCTTTGCCTGTTGTATCTTTACTGCCATTTCTGTCTAATAAGCTTGTAACTTCCTCTGCCTCAGTCGGCCCTTCAAAGGCCGCTGGGCAGGATAGTTCTTCTGAGTTAGGGGGGTCCGGGGGGGTTATCCACAGGCAGCCCGGATGCCACAGGTCTTTGTGCTTGTAGAGGGTTTCTCCCCCAATCCCATACTTGGTTAATGCCTGATGTCGCTTTCCTGCATCCGCTGGTAGCGTTCCCTGATTGAGCATGTCTGCAATTGCAGACCGAATCCGATCTCTGGCTTCCTGAGATTGCCGCTGGTTCCAGGTGGGGGGTTGAGGCTCCACTGGTGAGAGAAGAGTGGTAGTGGATTTGAATTTGGAAGAACCGTAGTGGTAGTAGTGGCTGTTCTCAACGCACCTCGCCCACTCTTCAGCTCGTTTCTCAATCTCATGTTGATGACCACAGTAGTCCTGGTATCCGGGAAGGGAACTGGCAACCGTCACAATGTCATTGACCAGGGTTTGTCCTTCAAGGGGAAAAGCGGCATTGAGCAAGTGACCGAAGATGTACGATCGCATGGCGATGCGACCAAGGAGATAGTTGGTTTGCCCGTCTCCAGTCCAACCCACTTCAATTTCGGCATTGAGGTCATTGAGGAACTTCTCCCCCTTGCCAGAAATGCGGTACTGCTTGCGACGGGCTGCCTGGAGAATTTGCTCTAAGGTCAGTTCATCAATGTCGTTGCGAGATTGAACCAGATTCCACTGACGAACAAAGGAGGATGAATCACTCCAGATAACTTCCCAGTGGGAGTTCAGGAGATAGGACCCAGCTTGCATGGGAAGGCGGTGGGCAGCGTAGAGACTGGGAGTGTGGTCAGTGGCATAGACTTTGGGATTGGGCAGAATTTCCAGTTGACCCAGTGCAACTTTGAATCCGGCATTTTCAATTAATGTCTGGACAACCAGAGCGAGTTGCCAGGACTTCTGAGCGGATTGGAAGGGGAGGTAGAGGTGGATGCCACCGGAGTAGGAGCTGGTGCAGGCAAGGTGAGTGACCAGGCCAAGGGGTTCCAGGGCTGCGAGGATCCGACCGATCGCGAGGGGATCGTGTTTGGGATGGTAGGGGCTACCTGCGTCAATGTCCAGCAGACAATAGTTGGTCTGGGCACCAAAGCGGACTCCATAGAGGTAGCTGCCCTGGCGAATGAGGCGATCGCTGAGGGGATGGCGGCTTTCGGTTTTCCACTCAGGGCGTTGTCCATGTTGGGGATGCTCAGCCCAGATGTAATCATAGCGATGGGGCCAGAGGGAGAGAAACTCTTCGCTCCATTCCTGAATGTATTGAAACTGCTTACTTTGGGTATGCATCGGGAAGAAAATTCCCACAGTCAAGTCAGTCTCGTTATACCAATCGTTGTTTAGAGCTTTAGAGCAAAAAAGGGGACTTTTGTAATCAAAGTTGATTACAAGCTTTTGTAATCAAGAATTGGCAAAAGCTTGTTTTGCAAGGAATAATGGCTGTTTTTGGGGGTAGGGTTCTAGAGTGTTTTAGAGGTAGGGTTCTAGAAGAGAAGGAAGGGGGGTTCT
>JANRKG010000275.1:0-6037 GCA_033763635.1 Leptolyngbyaceae cyanobacterium bins.59 | reverse complement strand
AGCTTTGCCCGTAAGCATTCGTTGTAATGATGAATGAAATTCCAAATGGCACCGATGTGATTTGCCAACTTCTTGGGAAAGGACAAGGTTTTTCTCACGAGACACCCGTTCTGTTCCATATTTTGGTTGATGGCTTCCTGTCTCAATCCGCCGTCCACTTCGTTCACTAAACCCAGCGATGTACGCTGCCTCTGTCTGGGTACAGCCCTTGTCTCTTGCTCGCATATACACTTGAACTTGATTATTGTGGATATATTGACCTGGCACTAGCTGAACCTCCCTTTTTGTTCCTTGGATGTTCTCTAGTGCTTTTTCCTGGCTTTCCGCTAGTCCTTGTTCAAGTCTCCGGGTCTTTAACAGACGATCTCCCCAATCCCTGCGATCCCGTAACCGGACAAGTCATCACTTTCGTCCCAGTTACGGTAATTGGTCACCGAACACCCACTATCAGGTTGCTCTAAACCCGCAATAATTCCCAACAAGGTAGATTTACCAGAACCCGAAGGCCCCAACAAGGCGACTAAAGAACCTTGTCTTACCTTTACATTGATATCCTGAAGCGCAACAAAATTTCCAAACCATTTATTGACTGCTTCGACCGCAATACCTACTGTTAGGCTCCCAGGCTCAGACAAATATCTAATCATTGACCAAGTTACCGTATTTTGCAGATTTTTTGCAATCCTTTTGTTTTTTTTCATCACTATCTAGTTTGAAAATCTGCCCTGTAATCATTCATTCCCCATTCCTCACTCGTGAGATGTATTTTCAATAAATTCAATTGATTAATTAGACAAAAAAGAATGTTTGTTTTTATGAATTAGAGGGGTTAGGTTAGAAGCGTAAGAATCATTTTCAGGGGGAAATATGGAACAAAAGTTAACGGTTACTCACCTCATTGATTGGCAACCCATTCTGCTCCGATGTGTGCAAACTCACACGCTTCCCACCTATCCCGGAGACTTGAAAGCAGATTTGTTAGCCCATGCAGGTTTAAGCAACCATGCTAAGGGAGAACAGGCTTATCAAATCGCTGTTGAGATTGCCCGTCTTACAACCTGTTGTGACCCAGAAATTGTCTACTGGTTTGCTCGATTGATAACCCTTTTAGATAGCCCTTCGGCTTAGTAGAAGACTCATTAGCAGAAGACTCAAAAACTTTCAGAAAATTATTATTTTATGAGCCGATCGCGCAATCTTACGGTAAGTCGATTTGATTACCGTATTTTGTGGCGAACAGAGTATGATGGGGTACTAATTCCCATAACTCTCTCGGATAACCGGAAAATGGTAAACGATCGCATCCCTTCTTTCCCTGGGCTTTCTGCCAAAGTGGAATATGGACTGCTGGCTTTAATAGAATTAGCGACTGTCTATACCCAAAAAACACCTCTCACCATCCACGAAATTACGACCCGACAACCCATTCCCGATCGCTATCTGGAGCATATCTTTACCCTGCTACGGCGGAGTGGACTCTTGCAGAGCCAAAGGGGAGCTAAAGGGGGATATGTCCTGGCAAAGGAGCCTTGGAGAATCACGGTATCTGAGGTTATTACACTAATTGATGGTGAGAGCATCTCCCACTACCACAGTTCTAATGCGAATGAAGGTAAACGGGTCATTAGTATAGAACGGGACATCTTAAGAGGAATTTGGCAGCAGGCACACGCTGCATCCCAGGAAGTCTTCAGTCGCTACACCTTGCAAGATCTGTGCCAACAACGAGATGCTCGTCAGCAGAAACCCCTGATGTATTACATCTAAGCGGACAGGGAGTTGCGTTGGACTCTCTTGATTTTTCAGAAGGAGTATGTAAGAATTCAGGCTACTAAGTACGGTATTCCTATGGATATAGTAGGGTATTGTGCGATTGGATTGAACTGCCTCTTCTCCGCTCGATCGGGCGACTTTACCCAGGAAATAGCCTATGTCCGCCACGGTTCCGATTTCCCCTTTACCCTTCGTTGCAACGGAGTCTCGTCGATTTGGTAGACGCACCTCACTGCCTGCCAAAACCAGTTGCCTGTGGAGAATTGAACGGGGTGTTGTGCGAACCATCAGTTGGTTAGAGGATGCAACAACCGTTACTTTGGGACTGTGGGGACCGGGAGATGTGATTGGCAAACCCCTCTCTAAAATTGATCCCTATCAGTTTGAATGCATCACTGAAGTTGAGGCGATTGTCTTACCCCGTGAGCATTGGTCTCAATTGACAGAAGCCCTCATTCTGTACGCTCAGAGATTGGAAGAACTGTCGATTATCCGCAGTCATAAACGGGTCGAAGAGGCACTCATTCACCTGCTCAACTGGTTGGGCCAACGGTTTGGTCAGGAGGTTGTGCAGGGACATTTACTGGATTTACGTTTGACCCATCAAGACCTGGCAGATTTGCTTGGCACCACTCGTGTCACCATTACTCGCATCTTGAATCAACTGGAACAGCAGGGCACCATTCGCCGCTTGTCTCGCCAGCAAATTCTCCTGCAAGGTGAATGCTGGCATTACGAAATTTAATGCTAAATGTAGCGCCAAATTTGTAGTTTTTGTTTTTAGTAAAGTGTAAGCTTTGAAAATCTCGATAGGGATTCAGACCCGCTTCTTGAATTTCTCGCCATGCTGCTCGCCATCCTCCGAAATAATTCTCAGCAACTGCAATAAAAATAATTCTCAGCAACTGCAATAAATCGTTTGTTTTGTAAGTCTGTCACAGTGTCAATATCCTTATGGACATGGCAAAAAATTACACCTCCAAACTGAGTGTAGGCACGTTCCATGCGGATACGTTTTAAGGTTGCCAAACGATTTACCCCGTATAGGGCTTCAAATTCTACATACAAACCTGGACTGGTAATGCGATCGACAAGCAGATTCAACGGCAGGAGAACGGGAGTATTCAACTGGAAGTGGAAGTGGAAGAACGGCTGAAACAGTCGTTGCAGGAACTCGCAGTTGCTTTGAAACTTTCTAAAGGGGTTGCTGAACCCCTCTCTTTAGTTAGTTAATCCTGGGTACTGGGTTCGTTAACGACCCACGATCACCCAGTACATTCCATCTGGCGCAATAAATCCAACCGATGGCTCTCCAAACTCATTGGTCACAATGGCAGTGATAAAAGAAACGTTGCCACTAACGCGATCGTGGTTCAAAAACATCTCGCGCACTCCTACAAAGCGATTGTAGAAGCTGGTAGCCGGGTTGCCAATCCCTTCGATGGTCAGTAAGCAATCTCCGCCGTTCTGCATGTCATCGGTAAAGGTATCGGCAATTGGCAGGCTATCTAGAAAAGCAGTTGGGATCATTGCCTTAACCTCAGTTTCCACGAAATCAATTTGCTATCTGTCAGTTACTTAATTTATGACACGATCGAATATCTGTCTGACACAGAATTTAATATGGCTATAAGTGATTCAGATGTGTAACAAAATAGGAGCGATTCCTTTGGAGAGATACGCTAACGCCCTCCAAGCCTCACCAGTTGCCTTCTGACCCCAAAGTTCCGACTCCCAAACTCGAATCATCGCCCTCTAAGCCTGACTATTTGACCTTAGAACTCAAAATTCTGACCTTTGAGCTTGAATAGGATCACAATGGAGCAGAGATAAGGAAAGTAATTGCTCAAAGGTGGTTGCCAGTCGGGTTTGAAACCGCTGGCGATGTTTGAGTTTTAAGACGGGCTGAACGATTTCCAAAGACTGGTGCGGATTGTGATCGTCCAGAATGTTAATGGCATGTAGTGTTCCCAACTGTAACTCCTTCTGTACCATTAATTCTGGCAATGCGGCTGCTCCCGATCCCCCTTCCACAATAGACTTCACCATTTCACTACTACTTAAAACCAGCATCACCTCTAGCTGATTTGGTTGAATTCCCCACGAGTGAAGGGCTTGTTCTAACATACGTTGTGCCCCTGAACCCGGTTCTCGCATGATCCAATGGGTGTGGATGAGTTCTTGAGCCTGAATTTGGGGTTTGCCAAACCAGGCATGCGATCGTCCCACGACAATTTTCAAGCGCTCGACCCCAATCATTTCCTGGTCTAAAGCATCCCGCAACTCAGGTTTAACACCCCCTGTAACCAATCCAAGATCAAAAAGTCCTGTTGCTGTCCCTTCACAAATCTCCTCTGCATTCCCCAAAATACAATTAACCGTAATTCCGGGATATTGTTGTTTAAAACGGTTAATTTTATCGGGAAGCCAGTAGTTACCAATGGTTAGGCTCGATCCCAGTTTTAATTCACCCCGCTGTAAGTTATTCAGTTCACGTAATCCCCGTTCAGCCAGAGCAACTTGCTCCAAAATTTTTTGCGCTTCTATTTTTAATAAGCGTCCGGCTTCTGCAATTTCAACTCGACGACCAATGCGATGAAATAATTTCACCCCATACCCTTCCTCAAGGCTCTGAATAGCTGCACTGACGGCAGGCTGAGTCAAAAATAGGGATTCAGCTGCACGGGTGAAGTGGAGATGTTCAGCAACAGCAAGAAAAATTCTGAGTTGTTCAAGAGTCATCAGGCTAAAAGTGGAAACTGGGAATTCCAGTCTTAAAGGGAAAAGCTTTCAAATTCTAACGGGTATTATTTCCTGTTTTCCAGTGGGGATTCGGAAAATAATTTCCTCATTTCCTACTAGGAATTTGTAGTTATCTTCAAAGCAATTCCTATCTGACAACTGGAGTATTCAAAAACTATTGAATATTACAGAATTGTGCTCTTGATTACGAATTAATAATGCCGAAAAAGAGATTATTTGCAAATAAATTTCAATGATTAATCAATTTTTGTTATCGTTTTGAGAAAAAAGAATATTTGATTCTATAAATCAATCTTTGTAGATTGAAAACAGACTTTTTAAGGTGTTTGAAATGCACCCTTTGTCAGTGATGACGAGATTAAAAAGCGATCACATTGGCATCTCAATCAGGGGAATGCGAATCGATGACGAGTGAAATCCAAGTAGAACGAAGTATATCTGGCTTAAAACCGAACTGTCTTTCGTTTGGGGAAGTATTAGCCCAATCCTTTGCTGTTATTGCACCCACCACAGTTCCGGCTTCTAACATTGGTTTAGTAGTGGCGTTAGCCGGAAACGGCACTTGGCTTAGTTTTACGATCGGGTTGGTTGGATTAGTGCTCGTTAGTCTCAATATCAACCAGTTTGCTAGCCGATCTGCATCACCCGGTTCCCTCTACTCCTACATTGTCAAAGGCTTGGGTCCGACTGCGGGAGTGGTCTGTGGCTGGAGTTTAGTGCTGGCCTATCTCTTTACCGGCATGTCCGTTCTCTGTGGATTTGCCAACTTTAGCGGCCTGTTGTTGGGGCATCTGGGCTTACACCTTTCTCCCATCACCCTGTTAGCGATTGGCACGGGAGTTGCCTGGTACGCAGCCTATAAGGATATCCAGCTTTCTGCGATCGCCATGCTGTGGCTGGAAATGATTTCCCTGGGCCTCATTGTCCTCCTCTGTCTTCTAGTCTGGATGCACACTGGATTTACCTTGGATTTCTCTCAATTCACCCTCCAGGGTGTGACTCCGGGTAACATTGCAACTGGACTCGTGTTAGTGATGTTTGCCTTTTCTGGATTTGAAAGTGCAACCTCCTTGGGGGACGAAGCCAGAAAACCGCTCAAAACAATTCCCAAAGCAGTCATGGGAAGTGTAATCCTGGCAGGGTTATTCTTTATCCTGACGGCTTATATTGAAATTCTGGGATTTCACCAGATGGGGATCGATATTACCCATGCAGAAGAACCCCTTGGGTTACTCTCTCGCCAAATTGGATTCAGTTGGTTAGGAGATCTGGTTGCGCTGGGGGCACTGTTTAGCTTTTTTGCCTGTGTACTGGGAAGTATTAATCCTGCGGCCCGTGTCTTCTTTACAATGGCTCAACACGGTTTGTTCCCTGCCTCTGTAGGATCAGCCCACGTTGAAAATCGCACTCCCCACGTTGCTGTCAGCATTTGTAGCTTGGTCATGTTCCTGATCCCAACCTCCCTGACTTTCTTCCATATCAAATTATTTGAAAGCATGGG
>JANRKG010000274.1:0-21532 GCA_033763635.1 Leptolyngbyaceae cyanobacterium bins.59 | reverse complement strand
TGCCTTAATCGACGCATTTTCGGTACGAATTTCCAGGTTATCGGCCCGGATGCGGGTGTTTTCAGAACGGACCCTTGCATTCTGGCCCCTGACCGTCACATTTTCCGCTGCAATCCTGGTGTTTTCTCGCTCAATGCGGCGATTGGCTTCCCCTGCCTTTGCCAGGGCGTTCTCCATCTGTTTTTTCTGGTCCCGCGTTTGCTCCAGGTCTTTTCTGGCCTTCGCCAGGTTGTCCTGAATGCGTCCCAATTCAAAGACCCCAGTTCGCAACTGGTCACTAATGGCGAACAAAATTCCCAAAGTTGAGGCGGCAATCACCCCCCCTGTCAAAATGGTGATGACTACTGCGGTCTGCCGGGGACGGAGATTAAACAGGCTGAGGCGGGCTTTCCCAACTTTGGTGCCCAAACGATCCCCAACTGTGGCGATGACTCCCCCCAGTATCAAAATTGCCACGATCAGGATATACCCGCTGGTCATCTAATTCGGCAAATGAAGAATACACTCCCAGAGAACTCTGATGATCCACCAGAGCCACCCCGAACACACCTCATATTCATTCTGCCAGGTTAGACGATTTCTGGCAGCGTTAGCTGAATTGCTGGCTCAAGGTGACGGGATTGTGAACCGTAATCTTCTTCTTGTGAATTGAGATCATCTTTTCCTGCCGCAGGTCGCCCAAAAGGCGAGTCACCGTAACCCGCGTAGAGCCAATGGCCTCCGCGATCGCCTGGTGGGAGAGTTTCAAATCGATAGTAATGCCATCAGTGGAAGGAGTGCCAAAGTCGCGGCAAAGAATCAGCAAGAAACTCACCAATCGAGAACCCATATCCCGGTGCGCCAGGGTTTCGATCATCATCTCCGTTTGCAGAATTCGGGAGGATAACCCCTGGAGCATCAACATGGACAACTCAGGATTGTCTTTCAATGCTTTTTCGACCTGTTCGATGGGCACGGATAGCAGTTCGACGGGAGTAAAGGCAACCGCATGATAGAAGCGATCGGATCGGTGCCCTGTAATTAGAGACAGCACCCCAAATACGCTATTTTCTCTCAGGAGAGCGACTGTGATCTCTTCCCCTGCCTCGTAGACCCTGGAGAGCTTGACCGCCCCCTTTAGCAAAAAGTAGACCCGTTCTGCTGGGTCCCCGGGAAAAAAGATTGTTTTACCCCGTTCAAAAGTTTCGACGACTGGCGGAAATGCCCCACCTCCCATTTGGCGAAATACAGATGCCAACGGTTTATCTTGCGCCACTACCATACCCCTGCTCTACAAGATCTCCCTAGCTTATCTTCCGTGCGCCATTTTCAATCGATGAATCACTTTTCCAACCCTTGTTTTTGCCCTAAAGCTTAAACAACACGTTGGTTCATTCCTTTTTCTAAAAAGAATTCCTATGATATTGAGTCAACCGATATGTGTTTTATCAAGATTTGCGATCAGCATCTACAATCCCTGACATAACAAGCGAAAAAACATTGAAAACAGCTACCCACAACACATAAACTGACTCCGAAGCTTTTTTTTGTAGTCACCGTTACAGATTCTTCCCTATGTTATCGAGATCACCTTCTTACCTAAAGCCCTGAAAGTCTTTTCAGTCAAGAGTTTTGGGGCTGAGAATAGCATCGTTCTCCTTCAGTTCACGATCGCATCATTTTGATTCATCTCTGGAAAGACAGTCCCTTTTATAACACTCCCTTGTACAACACTCCCTTGTACAATAGATAGCTATGCTAGATTTAACCGGAAAAAATGCGTTAGTAACAGGCATCGCCAACAATCGGTCGATCGCCTGGGGCATCGCCCAACAGCTTCACAAAGCGGGTGCCAACATCGGTGTTACCTATCTACCAGATGAGAAGGGACGCTTTGAAAAGAAAGTTGCGGAGTTGGTAGAACCCCTCCAACCGTCCCTGTTCGTCCCCTGTGACGTGCAGAACGATGCCCAAATCCAAGAAACCTTTGATACCGTTCGTGATAAGTGGGGGCGGATCGACATTCTCATCCACTGTTTGGCGTTTGCGAACAAGGATGATCTGTCCGGCGCTTTCTACAAAACCTCCCGCGAAGGTTTTGCGAAAGCATTAGATGTAAGTACCTACTCGCTGGTCCAGTTAGCGGGTGCTGCCCAGTCCCTAATGACGGAAGGCGGGAGTATCCTGACCCTCACCTACCTGGGAGGTGTACGGGTGGTTCCCAACTATAACGTGATGGGAATTGCGAAGGCTGGCCTGGAAATGAGTGTTCGTTATCTGGCTTCTGAGTTGGGACCCCGGAATATTCGGGTGAACGCAATTTCTGCGGGGCCGATTCGCACCCTGGCATCCTCTGCCGTCGGTGGCATTCTGGATATGATCCACCATGTTGAGCAGAATGCACCCCTGCGACGAACCGTGACTCAATTGGAAGTTGGTAACACTGCCGCCTTCCTCTGTAGTGACCTATCAAGTGGGATCACAGGGCAAATTATCTATGTAGATGCTGGCTATGAAGTGATGGGCTTTTCCAGCACCCCTACGGTTGCTACAACCAACTCTTAACATCAAGTCCTTCTGAACAATCGCCCCTGTTGCCATGCAAATTAGCCATCCCCTTGATGCCCATGAGGGTTCTACCCCAGTTTCTTCTGCACGGATTGCAACCGTGAGCCGAGTCACGGGCGAAACTGACGTGCAGGTGACGATTAATCTGGATGGACAGGGCACCTGTGATGCCAAAACCGGGATTCCGTTTTTAGATCACATGCTGCACCAACTGTCTTCTCACGGGTTAGTGGACCTGGAAGTGCGGGCGATCGGCGACCTGGAGATTGATGACCACCATACGAACGAGGATGTCGGGATCACTCTGGGACAAGCTTTAGGGAAGGCGCTGGGCGATCGGAAGGGGATCGCCCGGTTCGGGCACTTCGTCGCGCCTCTTGATGAAGCGCTGGTACAGGTTGCCCTGGATTTCTCAGGACGGCCCCATCTGAGCTATAGATTAGAGATCCCCACTCAGCGGGTTGGCACCTACGATACCCAACTGGTTCGGGAGTTCTTTGTCGCCCTGGTCAACCACTCCCAGATGACCTTACATATCCGCCAACTGGACGGCATTAACTCCCACCATATTATCGAAGCAACCTTCAAAGCCTTTGCCCGTGCCCTCCGGATGGCGGCTGAGGTTGATTTACGACGGGTCAGTACCATCCCCAGTTCTAAAGGCGTTTTATAGATTTTTAGATTATTTTTTGGATTTCTATCCCTTTAATCCCTGTTGCACTTCTTCAGCGACCCGTTTGAGGCGACGGAGTTGGGCTTGCATGTCTTCCTGGGTCCAGGTGGCAGCGAAGGTGTTAAATCCGTATCGCACGAGGGGATTGGGAATCTCAAACTCAAAGCGGTTGAGAAGGCGTGTTCCCTGGGCTTCTGGCTGGCATTCCCATCGATCGCGCCCCTGGAAAAACCCATCAAAAGCCCAAACCACTAACCCTGGTTCCCGTTCCACCACCACACTCTCTAAAGCGGGTTCCAGCAGGGGGATTTGGATGACAAATCGGCTGCGGCTCCCCAAATCAGTCTTCCAGTCGCCGATCGGGTCACAGCGGAGTGCGGGATTTAGCCAGCGATGCATGAGGGTGCGATCGGTGATGCAGCGTTCCACCACCGTCGCTGTGGCATTGATTTGAATGGATTGTTCAAAGACTTGAGGGGAAGCCATACAGTTGCTCAAAAATCCATAAAATCGGCGAGAGGGTTTACCGACTTACGACGCAGTTAACCCTCAGCCATCTTACGCTTTTGCCATCCAGCGAGCCGCATCCTTTGCATGGTAGGTAAGGATCAGATCGGCTCCGGCTCGCTTGAAGCCCGTCAGGGTTTCAAGCACAACCCGTTCCTCATCCACCCAACCATTCAGGGCAGCCGCTTTAATCATGGAGTATTCCCCAGAAACGTTATAGGCTGCAACAGGCAGATTAGAGGCTTCCTTCACGCGCCAGATGATATCCATGTAAGCGAGGGCTGGTTTCACCATCAGCATATCTGCCCCTTCCGCCACATCCAGGGCAATTTCCTTCAATGCCTCGCGGGAGTTGCCAGGGTCCATTTGGTAGGTCCGACGATCGCCAAATTGGGGAGCGGAGTCCGCTGCATCCCGGAAGGGACCGTAGTAGGCAGAGGCGTACTTGGCAGCATAGGACAGGATAGGGAGATCCTGATATCCAGCCTCATCTAAGCCCTGCCGAATTGCCTGAACAAAGCCATCCATCATCCCTGAAGGTGCAATGATATCGGCTCCGGCCTTTGCCTGGGAAACAGCCGTCTTCTTCAATAATTCCAGCGTCGGATCGTTTAAAACTCGGCCTGTGAGATCGCCAACCTCTAAATACCCACAGTGTCCGTGAGACGTGTATTCGCACAGGCAGGTATCGACAATTACGATCAGATCAGGAACTGCTTCTTTCACAGCGGTGGCTGCTTGCTGCACAATCCCATGATCGTGCCATGCTCCAGTTGCATCGATATCTTTGTCAGCGGGAATCCCAAATAAAATGATTGCCGGAATTCCGAGGTCGTATACTTCCTTTGCTTCCTCAACAATTTTGTCGATCGAAAGCTGGTAAACCCCCGGCATGGATTTGACTTCCCGTGCAAAACTTTCACCGGGTACAGCAAAGAGCGGATAGATTAAATCGTTGGTGCTTAAAACCGTTTCGCGAACCATGCGCCGTAATTGAGGGTGGCTGCGAAGACGACGAGGACGGTGAATCGGAAACATGGCAATTTTACAGAGTTTTTAAAAAGTGTACGGCTTTGCTGAAGCCATCTACTCATCTCCTGCATTACGTTCTGTAACGTTTTGGGAATGGTATCCATCGCGCAAAAAACACGCCCAAATTCAGTTCAGGCGTGTCTTTTGCGAATCTCAAGTTCCTGGCGAAAGGCCAGATTCAGGGTTATCCCGCTACGACTTCAGTAATTGCAGCGATCGGGTAAACGCTGACTTTCTTGCCGCTCTTTCCTTTGCGCTCAAAAGTCACCACCCCATCAATCAGAGCAAACAGAGTATCATCGCTTCCCCGGCCTACATTTTGACCTGGATGAACCTTGGTACCCCGTTGCCGAACCAGAATGTTGCCACTCCGGACGACTTGCCCACCATAACGCTTAACACCCAGGCGTTGAGCATTTGAATCCCGACCGTTACGGGTACTACCTGTCCCTTTCTTGTGAGCCATTGCGTCCTCTCCCTATCTTCCTGATTGAGCAATTAAATTCCCTTTCGGGAAAAACTTGGATATTACCCGCGGTTCGCCTATTTTACTCTGCCGATTCCTCGGTTGTTGCAGCCTCGACTGCTGGAGCAGGTTGAGCCTCTTCAACAGCACCACCGAGGGCAGTGCCATCTAGATTGATGGTATCGATCAGCAGACGGGTGAGTTCCTGGCGGTGACCCTGTTTCTTGCGGGTCTTTTTCTTAGGTTGCATCTTGTACACGATCACCTTCCGTCCCCGCAGATGACGAAGCACCTTGCCTTGCACTGTCGCCCCGTCAACCCAGGGTTGACCGATCGTTACGGAACCATCGTTATTCACAAACAAGACGCGATCGATCGTCACGGCTCCATCCGCCTCAACCGGAAGCCGTTCCACGTCATAAAAGCGACCCGGTTCAACCCGGAGTTGCTTACCACCCGTTTCAATAATTGCGTAAATCATGAAATCCTCAATCAAAGTTGCCGTACAGGTGTCAGATAAAGCCGTATGTGGATTAATGCCCCTTAACTCAGGCTTTTTGCTGACTTGGGGATACCTAACCTGGTCCGAGCAAGATTAGACAGCCGATTTATAATTATGCCGAAGTTTTTGGTTCTTTGTCAATCGAACTGTTATTTGAGCAACTCTTCCAATCGTTGTTGGTTCCAGAGGGTCTGGTACAACCCTGGTTGCTGCAACAATTCGGTGTGGGTTCCCACTTGCACCACCTGGCCTTCATCCATCACCAGAATGCGATCGGCCATCGCTGCCGCCGTTAACTGATGGGAGATGAAGACGACCGTTTGCCGCTGGGTTCCCTCCGAAAGGTTCCGCAAAATTTGGGTTGCCGTCTGGTTGTCCACGCTCGACAGGGCATCATCCAGAATCAGAATCGGTGCATCAATCAACAGGGCACGGGCCAGAGCTGTGCGCTGCCGTTGCCCCCCCGAAAGGGTGATCCCCCGTTCTCCCACCAGGGTTTCATACTGTTGAGGAAAGTTGAGAACTTCACTATGTATCTGCGATTGCTTGGCAACTTGCTCAACGTCTGAAGGGGCGGCGATCGGATTGCCATACCGAATGTTGTCCTGAATCATCATACTGAACAAGAAGCTATCCTGGGGCACGTAGGAAATAGCCGCTCGGAGGTCCCGCAAGCGCAGTTCCGTCACATCGTACTCATCAATCCAGAGCTGTCTGGGTTGAATATCTAATAAGCGAGGCAGGGCATTTGCCAGGGTTGATTTCCCAGACCCAATTGGGCCGACGATCGCGACCGTTTCTCCCGGTTGAATCGTAAAGTTGAGGTCTCTCAGGGCGGGCTGATCCGCTCCAGGATAGGTGTAGGTGAGGTGACGAGCGGTGATTTTTCCCTGAATGGTCTGAGGAGCCACTGGGTTCGGAGGATCTTGAATCATCGGTTGGACGCTCAAAATCGCTTCAATGCGGTCAATACTGACAGCCCCCCGCTGGTAGGTCGTGATGGTAAAGCCCAAAAGGGCTGTGGGGAATACCAGTTGTTCAATATAGAGAATCAGGGCAATAAAGTTCCCGACCGTGAGGGATTGATTGGCGATCGCTGCCGATCCTTGCCATAGCAGAATCAAAAAGCTCAGACTCGCAATTCCAATCAAGATGGGGAACAACAGGTTACGGGTTTTCGCCATCTCAAGATTGGCCTGGAGGAGTTGCCGATTCAACTTCCGAAACGCCTGTCGCTCGTTCTC
The DNA here is from genome assembly GCA_033763635.1 of Leptolyngbyaceae cyanobacterium bins.59. Classification (GTDB taxonomy): domain Bacteria; phylum Cyanobacteriota; class Cyanobacteriia; genus JANRKG01. The sequence continues at coordinate 14,561 of JANRKG010000274.1, read as the reverse complement.
TTCCTGGGCATAAATTTTGATCAGGCCCATGCCGCTCATGTCTTCCTGAATCAGTTCGCTCATCCCCGACAGTTCCTCCTGAACGGTCAGTTGCTCTGAGCGGAGGCGATCGCTAAACAATCGCACCAGTAACAGCATGAGCGGGTAGACCGAAACCGCCAGCAAACTCAGCTTGAGATTAATCAAGAGCATCGCAGGTAAGGTTAAGCCATAGGCAAACACAGTATTTGCCAGACTCAATACTGCAAACCCTAACAAACGCCGAATGTTCTCGACATCACTGGTGGCGCGGCTGATCAAGTCTCCCGCAGTATTTACGGCAAAATAAGCGGGTTCCATCGACAGCAGATGTTCAAAGATCCGTTGTTTGAGGTCAAACTCTACCTGCCGCCCCGTTCCAAAAATCAAAATTCGGGAAATCATGCGGATCACCCAGGTAACGGAAGCCAGGGTGATGATCAGAGCCACGTAGTAGAGGACTCGGTTGTAACTGAAAGTCTGTTCCAGTTCATCGATCCCATTCCGAATCAGAAGCGGAATGATCACCGTCAGAACGTTCACAACTAGCAGAGCGAAAATGCCCAGGGAGGTGCCGCGCCAGTGGGGCCGCAGGTAGGTAGCCAGTTTTTGCAGTTGCGATCGGTCAGCCATGTCAGTCCGCAGCCATTCGTGTCAGATACTCTCCCATCCTAGTAGATGAGAGAACGGGACGCAGACTGGACTTCTCTAAGGGCTAACGATCGCGCAAGTAATAGTACAAGCTAGCCAACCACTCATCTGTTGCTCTGGTAGACAGGGCCAGGGCTTCGGCGGAGGGCAGAATTCGGCGGAAGGTCCGTGCAGGTAATACCCCCAATGCCTGAAAATCGGTCGGTCGAGGGACGACATTGATCCCTTTGCGATTAAACGCAGTGACAGCACGGTACATACTGATCGCTGGGTTGACCAGGATAATCTGATTCGATAAGTCCCGTTCCCTGAGAATCCGTTGCACCGATTCGGCACTACTGAGAATGCTGACCCCATTACATTCGGGATCACGACGGGTTTCCCGTCTTGGGTTCGCATCCCGATCGGTTGAAGTGGTTACAAAAGTCGTTCTGCCACTGACGACATTGGTAATGGGTACTCCAAATCGGCTCAACAAAATCCCGATATCGTCCGCTTCAATTCGTCCCCCTTCCTTCGGGCTGGCACATACGATAATTTGGGGATTACTGCCCCGTTCCCGCTGTTGGGCATACAGTTCAGCCGTATAGGCAACCCGATTATCGGTCAATTGAAGTTGTAGATTGTTGGGTGCCTCCCTGGGCAGGGTTGTCGGTTTTGTGGCATCCCGTCCCAAAAGGACGATCGTAGACACAACCAGATCTTGGGTCGCCGGAGCATTCAAGCCCTGCCGTTCCAGCCGTTCCACTAATTCCTGAGCGACCACAGGTAGGCTAAAGATGAGGAGAACCAGGGTAGCAATGACGACCTGGGGAATTGCATCCGTTAAGACCACCTTCCAACCAACAAATTTGCCGTCCTTGACAAACCCCCGTTGCCGGACGATGGGCAACCCTTGCAGCAGGGCACTCATGAGCAAAACCAGGGCTAATCCCAGGGGTTTGAGGGGTAGGGATAGAATTTGCCAGACATCGGCAACCGCCCCATCGGTTGTGGGAGAAACGATCGCCAACACAATAAAAGCCAGCAAAGCCAGAAACCCGATGATCGTATAGAACAGAGGGCTGACGAATCGCCGGATGGCATACCAGGCTATCCCAACCAGCAACAGCGCTAGTAAGACCTTGGATAATAGATCAAACATGGGTGCCCCTCTCCACGTTCCACTCAGGTGACAACAGGCTTAATCCTGTGCAACCAAAGCATATCTGAAAGTTGTCAGGTTAGCGAGGCGTTGCAGGAGGCGTTGCAGGAGGGGTAGAAGTTGCAGGGGGCTTGGGGGTTCCCGGAGTTGAGGGAGTCGCTGCGGTTACTGTTTGAGCGGGACCGCATATCTCTCCCAGGTCACTCACACGGCCCTTTGCACTGACAACATAACAGGGGAGATTCACCTCAATCCGAACGTCTCGATTGGGAGACTGGTAAACTTCACTCAGGAAAGCCAGGTATCCGGCCTGATCTCCACGCCGTTGATAGAAATCTGAGGCCCGTCGCAGATCAATGATGGCCCCTTGCTTGTCTCCCACTTGACGGCGAGCTAATCCTCGGCTGGCGTAGGCCATGCCAACGTTGGTCACTCCCCAATTGGAATTGAATTGAATGGCCCGGGTAAAATCGACGATCGCCTGTTTGCGCTTTCCAGTTGCCACCAGAACTTCTCCTCGAACCTGGCGACTAAAGGAACTATTCGGATTGAGACGCACTGCCCGGTTTGCGTCGCTTAAAGCTCCCCGTCGGTCTTTCAGGGTGAGTTTGACGATTCCCCGCAATGCATAGGCATCGGATAAACTACCCCCGCCCCAGGTTCGATTAACTGCAATCGCCCGGTTCAAGTCTAAGAGTGCGTTCTGGGGTTTGTTTAATGCCAGAGACACTAAGGCTCGATTGGAGTACGCCACAGAATAATTACGATTCAGCCGTAATGCCTGGGTGAAATCGGCTTGAGCGGCTTGCAAATTCCCGGTTCTGGCCCATGTCACTCCCCGATTGATGTAGGCAAACACAAATCTGGGATTCAGGGCAATCGCCTGACCATAGGAATCGATCGCTGCTTGATAGTTGCCACTGTCGCCGAGCAGGATTCCCTGGTTGAAAAACTTGAGCGCACTATCGGGAGTTGGGGAACTCGGAGCCGAGGTCGTGGGGGATGGGGATGAGGGGGTGGTCTCTTGGGCGGAAAGGGTTGACCCGCACAAAAGACCGATCAGCAGGAGAGAGGGGATTGCATGACGAACCCGTTTCATTTGGTTGCTCCCGGAAATTCTTTGAAGAACAGAGGTTTCGGAAAGACTGGATTACTTACATACGTTACTTACATACGCTGAAGTCTTGCTCGGTAAGCTCTCAGTTCACCTGCCTGGGTGGGAAAGACCTCAACCATGACATCCACCAGCAGCATCGCTTGTTCCCAATTTCGAAGGGCGACTGCGTTCTGGAGTTGCAGTTGTAAATAGTCATCGACCTCCTCAAACCCTAGTTGCCTTGCACGCCGAAAATCCTGGCTGGCCCCTCGACGATCGCCCAGTTCCAAACGGATCTGTCCGCGTAAGTAATGGGCTGCTTCTAAACTCCCTTCTCCCCAGTTTGAGTTGAGTTGAATCGCGCGGCTAATGTCGGTGACTGCCCCCTGCCGATCGCCCTGCATCCGACGAATATTTCCCCGATTCATGTAGGCGACAGAGTAATTTTGAATCAGACCGATCGCCCGCTCGTAATCCGCTAAAGCTCCTTCCACATCGCCCAGTTCGAGACGGATAACGCCTCGATTATTGTAAGCAGCCGCAAAAGTGGGTTGTAGTCGAATTGCTTGATTAAAATCCTGCCATGCTCCCCGATAGTCGCCTTGATACCGCTTCTCCAACCCCTGGTTGTAAAACTCGATCGCAGTGAAAGGAGCCGCCACTGAAACGGGCGCAGACCCTTGAGTCAGGGCGGGGGGCATTCCACTCAGAAGAATTCCAAAAACTCCTACCATCGGCAGAAGACAATTGATCGATCCCATAGTCCCTCATTTCTCCGATAGAACAGCGATTTATAATCGTGGCAGCACGGCTGAATGATCGTATCCTTCATAGGGTTCCCAAGGTTTTCCAGCCTTTCACTGTGTCAGGTTAAAATGTGAAAGTTTTCAGACTTCTGAGGAGTTTGAACGAGGGCAATCCTCCCATTCCAGAGATCTGAACAGGGCGCTACCGATTGACCGTTAAGGTTGGCTTAGAGTGATTACTTTGATTACTTATTGATAGAGGGCTATTCGTGGAAGTGAGAGTCGATCGCCTGGAAGTCATCGTTGAAAAGATTGGGGAAGCCGTATTGGCAACAACGGAAACTGTTGAGAGTTTAGCGGAACGACTGGATGCTTTAGCAGAGCAAGTCAGCCAACAATCTCGTCAGGTTCAGCAACAGGGATATCAAATCTTTGCCCTCAGCGAAGCGCTGGAAACCCTAACCACCACTCAGCAGCATTCCTTAGAAAAATTGACCAAATTAACTGAAGTTTTACAAACTTTAGTCAGTTCTGCCCAAAAAGGTTGAAATCTCAACTGATAAGCAGCAATCTTTGTCCTGATCTTTGCCATAATGAAACAACTTATTACCGTAACTTCCCCAGGGAAGTTGGGTGTCCCATCTGCCAAATCATTTCTGAAATCCGTGATTGAAGGGATGCTTTGAGGGGTGCCTTTCTGATCAAAGTTTTCATCAAGCTTTTGATCCAACTTCCATCTGACGGCCTAACCATTTGCCTCCTGGTTTTCAGTTCGTTGATTGGGCTAGGAGAAAGCCCGTTTGATGGAGATTCAAGAAGCCTCAGTTGCATCGTTTTTCTCAAGATGATTCTCGTCGGTATTATTCTCTAGGACTGCAATTCTATGGCACTGGCTGAAGAACTTGCAAAAAGCTGGCAGTCTCGGCTTCAGGCAGATTTGCCACATCAGGGTGAATCGGCCCAAACAAGTATTATTAGCTGGCTTTTGGGAGAAGACTTAGCCCGGTTTGATACGCTGTCTCCAGAGCAATTGGAGATTGCCCAGCAAGCAATGGACTATCGCTACCGGATTCTGCAACAGCGGTATTTGGGAATGGGACCGGATCGTGCCTATAAGGGCTTAATTCAGCGGCTTGGCGGGCTGTTTCTCATCCGCAACAAAATTCGAACCTGGGTTGCCCTGAGTCGCGATCGGCAGAGAACTGTGGTAGACGTATTGCAAGAAGTGATCCAGGAGTTGCTGCAAAACGATCGCTACATGCAGCAGCAAATGAGTTGGATTTCTCGCTGCACTCACGAACCTCGCCTTCGGAATGCGCTCCTCCTGGCAAGCACCGAAGAATACTGTCTCCGTCCCATCCGTAACCAACCCCTACTCGTTTATCGCTTTGTAAACTACCTCCGCCGATCGCAACGGGGTGGGATGACTCAGGTTCCCGGTGGAGATCTGATACGACTGGTCTCCGAGGAAATTATGGGGGAAGACGGCGACAGTGCAGTCAGCTTGTTAGATACCCAGGCTGTTAGCCAGTACCAGGAAGAACAAGCCTGGGAGAATCAACAGGTGCTTCGGAGTAAGGTGCAGCGAGAGTTCGAAGCTTATCTGGTGGAAAATGTTGACCCGATCGCGGCTGAATGGCTCGAATTGTATTTGCAAGGCTATACCCAGGAAACAATTGCATCTAAGTTAAATCTCCCAATTAAGCAAATTTATCGTCTGCGTGAAAAAATTAGCTATCATGCAGTTCGAGTGTTTTCCCTCAAATCCCAGCCGGATCTTGTAGCGAATTGGTTGGAAGTTTCTCTTCAGGAACATAGTCTAGGGTTAACTCCGGCTCAGTGGGAAACGTACCTGGAAGGTCTAACGCCCGATCAGCGTCAGTTGCTGGAGAAGTTGAAAGCTGGGAAAAGTATTGAGTCGATCGCGAAGGATCTCAATTGGAAAACCAATCAAGTGATGGGAGAGTGGAGTAAGCTGTACCTGGCGGCCCAGGAAATTCGGGCAGCTTCTTAAAAATTCTGTTGCTTGAAAGTTCTATTGCTTAAAAGGCTTGCTTAAAAATTTCAGCAGTGATTCCCCTCGGTCTCTTTGACGTTTTAAAATCTCTCTATTGAGAAAGCTTTACTCAAAAATTTTGGGGCTGTCAGTCTATCTCGGTTATCTGCACTACATCGTTATCTGTACTACATCGTTATCTGTACTACATCAAGGTCCACAGAGTTAGGTTTCAGTTTCCCAAGCGACTTCACTAAAAATTTTCGGTAAAAATCTTTAGTAGAACTTTACGTTTTAATTCTCTAGCACAGTTCGGTTGAGCACGCTTCTCTAAAATAAGACTGCTCTTAACTGTCTTCCTAAACATTAGCTTCTGGTATCCAACTGTGTTTCGAGAAACTATTGTTTACGAGTTTCTACAATTTTCTACTTGATTTTGACCTGATTTTGACGAAGGGTGTGGTTAGGATAGTAAATACTTAAGTGTAGGGCAGTTCTATGGTTTCTTTGCCAGACGATCGGCTTCAATCCGAGGATGGAAGTTCCTCTGATCGGCAACATTCCAGTAACTCCTCTACGGATTGGATTGCCCGCGCCGACCGAGAGCAAATGTTTCAACTGATTGACAGCATCCTACCGTTTGAGGTGTGCCTGTACCATCAGGTTCTTCCGTTGTCTGTGTCGGGCAGCCGTCTCAATCTAGGGATGGTCGATCCTGGGGATCGGACTGCTCTAGATTATGTCCGTCGCCTGGTGTCTTACATTAATTGTTCGATCGTTTCTCGGCAAATTTCTTCTGAAGTCTTACAAACGTTACTGTCTGCCTATCTCAATTATGCAGACAAGAAAAAACAAGCTCCTTCTCCTAAGTCTAGACCCTCCGCCAATAAGCGCATAATCGAACCCCCTGCACCAAGCCCAGAACTGCCCCCTTTACCAGAGACTCCGAATCTTCAACCCACGTTGATTGTAGATAGTCCTGAAGAACTCCTGGAAACAGATGCCCATCTTGAAATGGCAGAATGGGAACCTCCTAAAAGAACCCTTGGGCAGAATCAGATGAGCTTGGCGGCCCAAGAGCCAGCTACCGTATCCGAGGATAATTGGATTGCACCTAACTTAGCCTATCTTGACCCATCCCCACTGGAATCAACTCCTCAAGCGTTGGCTGATAACAGTCCAATTCTCCCTGCTCGTCTCAATCTACCTGTCCTCGAAGTCAAAGCAAATCACCTTTCCAGTCCTTCAGAAGTATTAGCAGTTCTACCGCCCAAGAATTTGGTGCATGAATTGCTGGCGCGGGTTTTAGCAGGGGGAATTGGTCGCCTATTTTTTGAGCGGCAATCCGACCAGGGCAGGGTTCTCTGGAGCCAGGATGGAATTTTGCAATCGGTTTTGGAGGGAATTCCTTCTGTCATCTTCCAAGGGGCCATTAATGAGCTAAAACAACTGACTGAGCTACCCTTATTGCCAGTTCAGAAACCCCGACAGGTAGAAATTGAGCGGGTTTATCAAGATGAAAGACTTTTACTCAGGTTTCGCGTGATGCCTGGGACTCACGGAGAGGAGGCAACGCTTCAAGTTTTGCGGGGGGCCGCTTTGAAGTTTCATCAGCAACAACAACTGGCGACTTTAGGGCGAGATGCTTTAGGAATTGCCCAGCAGCTTCAACGCAAGTTGAGTGAAATTTGCGATCGCGTCACTGCCGAACGGCTTTCGGCACTTGCTCAGATTGAGTCCTTAGAAGCACTAGAACAAATGCTTCAAAACATGCGCCAACAAATCCAGGCTCTCTCAACCATGTCCCAGGAAGAAAATTAGCTTTTTCTGGAGTTTTAATTTGTATTAAATACAAATGCCCAGCCTCTAAAAGAAGCTGGGCACCCTGAAATTCTTGTGAGTTTGAACTTAGAAGATTTTAAAAAGTGATCTGCCCTCTGGTTTTGGCTTCGCTCAATCAGCACCTGCACCCTGAGCGCAGTCGAAGGGCAACCCCCAGGTAAACTCTTTTCTAGAAATCTCCTTAATTGAATCCCTTACACGAGAGCTGGAAGGGGTTGGGGCCAACGGTTTACAGAATTTCCAATGACTGAAAGTTCTTTCATTAAGCGATCGAACCGCTCTGGGGTGAGGGACTGAGGCCCATCCGATAGCGCCTTGGCAGGGTTGGGGTGCACCTCAATCATCAAGGAATCGGCTCCGGCTGCGATTGAAGCCATTGCCATTGAAGGCACGTATTCCGCTTTTCCAGTTCCATGACTGGGATCAATCATGATGGGCAGGTGGGTCAAGGCGCGGAGAACGGGAATGGCAGAGAGATCCAGCGTATTTCGAGCATATTGACGATCGAAGGAGCGAATCCCCCGTTCACAGAGAATCACATTGGAGTTCCCCCCTGCCAGGATGTATTCAGCCGCCATCAGCCATTCCTCGATCGTGGCGGACATCCCACGCTTCAGTAACACTGGCTTCTCTTGGGCACCCACTTTCTTTAGAAGTGAGAAGTTCTGCATATTGCGGGCACCGACTTGAACCACATCGGCTACTTCAGCAATTTTGTCCAGGTCTGCGGTATCCATCACTTCTGTGATGATGCCTAATCCGGTTGCTTCACGGGCCGCTGCCAGAAGACCCAAAGCACTTTCACCGTGGCCCTGGAAGGCATAGGGAGACGTTCTCGGCTTGTAAGCCCCACCCCGCAGGAAGTGGGCCCCTGCCGCCTTAACACGACGGGCCGTTTCCACAATCATTTCTTCATTTTCAACGGAGCAAGGCCCAGCAACCACAACCAGCGGATGATGTTCGCCAAAGGCGATCGGCCCATTCGGAGTGGGAACAATAACCTCGCTGGCTTCACCGTGGCGATACTCTCGGCTCGCCCGCTTAAACGGCTTTTCAACCCGCAAAACTTCCTCAATCCAGGGACTCATCTCCTGAATTTGCAAGGGGTCCATATGCACCGTATCCCCAACCAGACCCAAAACCACCTTATGCTTACCAACAATCTTTTCCGGCGTTAGACCCCAGGTTTCTAAATCCTGAGTAACCCGATCGATTTCGGTTTCTGGCGTACCAACCTTCATGACCACAATCATCAGAGATTCCCTTCCAAACGAGAGTGACAGAGAAAAACAAGAACTACTCTTTCCGCTTTGCAGAACGCCATGCAGCGGTCATGCGCCCAAGATTGGTCTTGAATTCTGACCAACCCAGCCAATCACCGACTACATCTTCATCCCAGGATGCTGAGAGGACACCATAACTCAGCCCCAGAACACCCAAGCCAAAAAATCCCATTGATAGGAGTAAGACAGCCCCGGTAGGGAGTTTATACCAACCATGACTGACAACCCAGTAAGAAATAAAAAATACTGAAACTCCCAGAGTAGAGGGAATCCCAGAGAACAAAGCCATCCGTCGAGCCATGCGTTTGCTAACGGCCTGGGGAATGCTAGTGTCTTCGCGGTTTTTTTGGGACTTCTCAGCTTTCGAGGTCTCGGCAACTGCTTTGCTGACAGGCACCTGCTTTTCTGCTTTTTCACCATCTGAACTTTTCTTGCTTGAAGTGGGTTCAAATGGAAGGCGGCTGCGCTCTTGGTCGGTTTTACGAGACTCTGGCGGGTTTTTAGAAGCCATTGCAGTGCCTCTAGCCTCGAATACCCAGGCGTTCAATTAATGCCTTGTAGCGTTCCTTGCTCTGTTTCTGAATATAGGCAAGCAGACGCTTTCGATGACCGATCATCTTCAATAGTCCGCGTCGGGACGTGTGATCCCGCTTGTTGCTCTTGAGGTGTTCGCTTAGACGGTTGATGCGCTCCGTCAGAATCGCCACCTGGATGTCCGCCGAGCCAGTGTCAGTTTCATGAATCTGGTACTCGTCAATAATTTCGTGTTTGCGTGCTTGCAGCAGGGTCATGGATACAGCAGTTCAGTAATTACAGGAGTGTGTAAGTTCAGCAGTCTTTTATCGTACCACAACTATTTTAGAACCTGCACACTCCGATTTTCGCGCACCTGCAACTACCGTTTGACCAGCACTTTCGCACTATTTCCAGGGAGATCGAGCATGATGCTATCTTCGCCAGACTCAATTTCGCGGTTTTCCAGCCAGTTGTACCACACCCCTGCCGAAGGGAAATGGGGCACTAAATAGCCAGGAAAGTCTTGGTCCGAGAAATTGGCGATCACAACAACCTGATTGCCTCCATCATCCCACCGGACGTAAGCCAACACGCGATTCTCACAATACTCATGGAAAAACTCAATGTTGTCCGTCTTCAATGCATTGTTTTCCTGGCGCAAGCGAATCAGCCAGCGGTAGCGATCGAACAATTCCCGGTTAAAATCGTTCCCCAGCAAGGTCCAATCAATCTTGTTCGGTTCAGTTGTCGTTTGCGTTTTGCGGTTGTGTTCTCCAAACTCTTCTCCCATCCAGAGCATGGGAATTCCCAGAGCTGTCATCAGTAGAATCACCCCTAGCGTCGCCCGTTTGAGAGCCGCCTCCCCAAAGATGCTCCGATCGCCCAATTCGGTCAGGGTGTGTTCGCGATCGTGGCTTGCCAGATAGTTGATGACATGGGTAGCTCCCCCAAACCCCTGCCTCCGGGCATCCAGTGCCTCCTTCAGCTTCTCCAGGTTGAATCGATCCCCGATGACATGCTCGATCGCAAAAATGCGGAAACTCTCATGCCAACAAGCATCCATCGGCCCTTTTGCACAACAGGTAATACCAGGGATTTCAGGAATATACTCGGCAATGTTGTAAAACGGCTTGTCCCCGGCCGCCCGTTTCGCTTCCTCTGTGAGCCAGCGCAGGAAGTCATAGTGATTGAGTTGCCGTAACGCATCATAGCGAATGCCATCAATGTGATATTCCTGAATCCAAAACCGCACCACGTCCCCAATGTACTTCCAGGCAGGTTTGACATCTAGATTGGCATCATGGTGTTCGTAGTTGAACTCTGGCCCCCAGTAATTACCTGGATCATCTGGGTAGTGGGGACCGTGATAGTACCAGTAGTCGCGATCGATGCTGAAGAGGGGACACCCTTCATCCGAGTGATTATAGATTCCATCCATAAAGACCCGAATGCCCCGTGCATGACATTCATCAATTAAGCGCTTCAAGTCTTCCGGCGGCCCATAGTTTGATTCGGGCGCGAAGTAATGGCGAACTAAATATCCCCAACGATAAGTGCCTGGATATTCTGTGATTGGCATCAATTCGATCGCATTGATCCCCAACTCACATAAATAGTCTAATTTCTCGACAACATGCCTGAAGTTTCCCCTGGGATCTTCGTCTGCTTCCCCTCCAGAAAAGTCGGAAACATGCATTTCATAAATAATTAACTCTTCATTTTGGGGAAGGGGGCGATCGTCATATTGCCAAACATAAGTATCAATAATAAGCTGCCCTTCTTTAACCCGAACGATTCCATTTTGAGTCTTTAAATCAATCTCAGTTACGTAAGGATCATTGACTTCAACCCATTGATCAGGCTCCAAATGCCAGCTTTTAGTTTGAATGCGAAACTTATATTGGTAATAACCATCTTCTAGATCAACTTGAGTTCTAAAATAACCATCTTCTCCTTTTTGCATAGGCATTTCTTGCCAATCCGATGAGGAGATTAATAGGAAAGCAGCATTATTATAAGGAGCAAATAGTTCGAACTCAATTGAACTAATCATTGATATTTTCCAGAATTAATAATTAGTTCAATCTTGAATTATTTGTATGACATAAAACATCTGCCGCCAGAAATAAACTTTTTAATGGGAGTGAAATAACAAAAGTCAGCCTCAAAGAATAGCAGATTTTTGATGGTTCCATTTCAACTATCTAAAACATCTTTTAAGAACCGAGGGCTTCGGATAGTTGCATGATGGAAGTTCCAATCTAAATATGGAAACAGGCGATCTTTAATGTATGGATCTTCGGACCCTAACATACCTCCAGGCAGATAAAAATTAGCCAACATGGAGAGAAATAGCATTTGATCCCAGGGACAGTAATAGTTATGAATTTTTAATTTTCCATTCGCTAATTTATTAAGCGTATCTGCATGAGTAATTCTAAACCCTCGTCGAAAATCCCCTTGAGCTAGGTAAATACATCGAACAGAATCAGAAATTCCTTGGTAATTAATTGAGTTCAAAAGAAGATAGCAACCCATTGAGTGACATACTAATTTTTCAGGTTGTTTTAACTCTAAAAAATCAGCCAGTTTTTGAAAGGCTGCTGGAGAATTACAATATTTTTTTTCGGTAAAGTATTGATGGCGAAAGTGAAAAATACTAAAGGTTTTCAAGAGATTGAATTCATGGTTGACATAGTGCCAGCCAAACAGATTTGCCCCTCCCTGATCTACTAATTCTTCAAAGATTTTGAAACTGCCATATTTTGTTTGCCGATCGCGCGTTGCAAACTTAATACCAACTGCATTTCCATGAATGAGGGCAATTTTAGACATCTTTAGTTACAAAGCTTATAGGTGATGGGTGATGGGCTTTGAATTCAAAGGAATCTATAACCCATTACCTGAATTAATTCAATTGTGCAGGTCTCCGGGAAATCACTAAAAATTCTTTGTGCCAGTTTTTGAAGTTACTGGCTTAGCCAGGCGATCGCTTGCCGAATCCAGGCTTCTGCATCAGCGTTTTTGGGGAGGCTGGCACTCTGCCCCACAGCTTGCAGAGCTTGAGAGACTTCTGTTGCCGTGTATCCCAGAGCCAGGAGGGTCATTTCTACGTCTTCCTGGACTGCCAGGGTTGGCCCTGCCGCAGGTGTTGTGATGATCCCCGCCTGTTGTCGCCATTCCGCCAGTTTCGTCTTCAGTTCTAAAGCAAGCCGCTCGGCGGTTTTGGTGCCGACTCCTGGGGTCCGGGCCAGGGTACGGGTGTTGCCAGAGACGATCGCCTGTACCAGGTCTTGTAAGCCCAGGGTATCGAGGAGGGCGATCGCAAGTTGGGCACCGATCCCACTCACACTCACCAGTTGGCGAAAGAGATCCCGCTCCGCCAGGGAAGCAAAACCATAGAGAATCGGTTGTTCATCCCGTATTTGCAAGTGGGTGAATAGCTGAGCTATTTCCCCCAAACCGGGCAATTCCTGAAGCATACGTTGGGGAATTTGCAGGTCATACCCGATTTGGTTTACGTCCAGAGTGAGAATGACCCGATTGTTGCTGAGGCGTTGAATGCCTGCGATCGTGCCTTTGAGATAACTAATCATGATCACTCGACAAACAGTTCGAAGATGGCAGATCCAGTGGCCTTAGTTCTGCAAAAAACCAAAGTGGGCCAATCCTTCAAGAATGCCCCCTGCACAGGCAGCCTTGGCAAGGTAATGATTTGGTGAGGGATTTGCCTGATGCCAGCGGAGTAATTCTGGTTGGGCATTCCCAACAATGATCCCCCGTTCTTCCCCCATCGAGAAGAGGGCAATGTCATTTCCTGAGTCACCACAGGCAACGGTTTGGGTCGCAGTAAATCCTAGCTGCTCCTGTACGAAAGTCATCGCCTGTCCCTTATCTGCATGCACAGGCAAAATATCGAGATCCTGCCCACCACTGTAAATAATCTTTGCCTGAACCTGTCGCTCCTGCAACAAAGTCTCCAAATGGGGGACGACCTCTACAGCCGCTTCTTCAGTCAGGTAGTAGCTAACTTTCAAGGCACCCTGTTCTGTATTTGGCTGGGGAACGAGATCGGCAAAATGGGCCGCAATGGAAACGACGAGATCTCGATCCCACTGGGAATTGAGCTTGTTTGACCAGGTTAAATTTGGCTCTTTTGCATCCTGGTAATAGATCTCAGTCCCAACGGAGGTAATTAGAGCGTCTGGTTGAAGGAGGGATTGTTTTTTTTGTAGCTCCTGGTAAGAAAACAGGGACCGCCCTGTTGAATAAACCACCTTAACCCCATTCTCCCGGCGACAGACGTTGAGCCAGTGATTCAACTGCTGTAGGGTAGCAGAATCACCCACCAGGGTGTTGTCTAGATCTGTTATTAGTAGAAATGGAACCACTGTTATCTCGCAAGCCCTGCTCTCACAGAATATCATCGGGTTCTGAAGGAGATGCCAGACAGATACAACTTGAAACTGAGGCGATCAATTAGGATTGTTGTGAAGAACTATGCTGGGGCTTGTGAACTCATTTTCCACTTCTGAGGCTTTGAAAGAAATTTTGGGACGATCGGCCCTTCCTCAACTGACGATCCGCACAGTTCTGCCTAAGGATATTTCTTCGCTGGCTGAACTTTTAACAGATAGCTTTCATCCTCGATCCGGGTTAGTTCAGTGGGTTCATCCCCTCCTTCGGATGGGGATTCATGAAGATTTGCGGAATCGTCTTCGTGGCAAGCATCCTCACTATATTTGTCTGGTTGCTGGTTGGCGAGAAGAGGTCAGTGGTTCAGGTGCTTTTAGCCGAACTCCAGAATACTTGGCAGGGACGATTGAAATGGCTCTGCGGCCTTCCTTCGCCTGGAATCAAAAATCTCAGTACTTATATGTCTCTAATTTGGCAGTGCGGGTAGAGTGCCGTAGACGCGGAATTGCCCAGCAACTTTTATTAGCTTGCGAACACATTGCCTTATCTTGGGGATTTCATGAACTTTATTTGCATGTACTAGAGGATAACTATCAAGCAAGAAACCTCTATTACAAGTGTGGGTACGATTTGAAGGAGATTGATTATTGTTGGAGCCTTCCATTTTATAGACCTCCCCGGAGGCTACTACTACACAAACATTTATCAACCCCTTTAGCGAATCATTAAATAATTTATCCGCTCTAAGGAACAGGCAGCAAAACCACACAACTGGGGATTGGGCTTCGACTTTCCTCAGCCCTCAACCGTTCGCGGGTTGAGCGCAATCGAAAACCCGATCCCACGTGCATCA
>JANRKG010000273.1:0-13590 GCA_033763635.1 Leptolyngbyaceae cyanobacterium bins.59 | reverse complement strand
TTTCAGTGATGATTAGGACAGATATATTAGGAAATCCAACTGGAAATCTGTCAAATTCGTCTTAAAAGCGGGTAAAGTAGCTGTATGTTTTGATTTATTAAGACAGACCGATTCACGATCGGTAGATTTAACGGGAAGATTTAATGGGAGAGGATAAGAGACCTATGCCGCAGCTTGAGGCCACTTCAGAAATTGATTTCCACAGTGAAACTTATAAAGATGCTTATAGCCGGATTAATGCAATTGTGATTGAAGGGGAACAGGAGGCTTTTGAAAATTATCAAAGACTCGCTGAGCTTTTACCCGACAACAAGGAGCAATTGATTGGTCTGTCAAAGATGGAAAGCCGTCACAGGAAAGGGTTTGAAGCCTGTGGTCGCAATCTTCAGGTGACAGCAGATATGGAATTTGCTCGTCAATTCTTTGCAGGCTTACATGGAAACTTTCAAGAAGCTGCGGCTCAGGACAAAATTGTAACTTGCCTTCTCATTCAATCGCTGATCATTGAATGCTTTGCAATTGCCGCTTACAACATCTACATCCCAGTCGCGGATGACTTTGCTCGTAAGATCACAGAAGGGGTTGTGAAGGATGAGTATAGTCACCTCAACTTTGGAGAAGAGTGGTTAAAAGCCAATTTTGAAACGTCCAAGGCTGAGTTAGAAGAGGCCAATCGCCAAAATCTACCGATCGTCTGGCGAATGCTGAATCAGGTTGAGGCAGATGCAAAAGTTCTTGGCATGGAAAAGGAAGCCCTGGTTGAGGACTTCATGATTCAATACGGGGAAGCTTTGGGCAACATTGGCTTCTCGAACCGTGACATCATGCGGTTGTCTGCTCACGGCCTTGTGGCTGCTTAGAGTAACGACTTGAGCCATTTCTGCGATTCATAGACCTGTTTAGAGACTTGCATGTTTGGGTTAATTGGTCATCTTACAAGCCTGGAACATGCTCAATCGGTTGCCCGTGAACTGGGCTACCCTGAGTATGCAGACCAGGATCTAGACTTTTGGTGCAGTGCCCCCCCTCAAATTGTCGATCACATCACCGTCACCAGCTTGACAGGACAAAAAATTCAGGGAAAGTATGTGGAGTCTTGCTTTCTCCCTGAAATGCTAGCGAGTCGTCGCATGAAAGCAGCCACTCGTAAGGTCATTAATGCAATGGCCCTTGCACAAAAGCATGACATTGATATCACTGCCCTGGGGGGCTTTTCGTCTATTATTTTTGAGAATTTTGATCTGCAAAAAATCACCCAGGTTCGGAATATAACGCTGGAGTTTGAGCGGTTCACAACGGGTAATACCCACACGGCTTACATCATTTGTCGTCAGGTGGAACAGGCATCTCAACAGGTAGGGATTGACCTTTCTAAAGCGACGGTGGCGGTTTGTGGTGCAACCGGAGACATTGGAAGTGCCGTCTGTCGGTGGTTAGATGTTCGCACTGATACCAAAGAACTTTTGCTTATTGCCCGTAATCAGGAGCGTTTGCACGATCTTCAGGCAGAGCTAGGACGGGGCAAGATTATGACCCTGGAGGAAGCATTGCCCCAGGCAGATATTGTGGTTTGGGTCGCCAGCATGGCAAAAGGAGTTGAAATTGATGCCGCCCGTCTGAAGCGCCCCTGTCTTCTGATTGATGGGGGGTATCCTAAGAACCTGGCAACTAAAATTCAGGCTCCTGGAGTGTATGTTCTGAATGGCGGTATCGTGGAGCATTCCCTGGATATTGATTGGCGCATCATGCAAATCGTCAATATGGATGTACCAGCCCGTCAGCTATTCGCTTGCTTTGCGGAATCCATGCTTTTGGAATTTGAGGGTTGGCACACTAACTTTTCTTGGGGCCGCAATCAGATTACTGTAGAAAAGATGGAACAAATTGGGCAGGCTTCTGTGAAGCATGGTTTCCGACCGTTGCTTGTTCCGAATCCTGCTTAAGCATTTCTGATTAGAACCCTGACTTCCTTTCTTGAAAAGGATAGGAACACTTTTTCTCATTTGAGTCGGGTCCACCTCCTGGACCTTAGCATCTGGCTTCGGGTAAAATTGCTTTCCCATTAATGACATGCCGACTACTGAACGAAGACCCATTCTCCTGGATTTTGAGAAGCCCCTGGCAGAATTAGAGGCTCGAATTTACCAGATTCGAGAACTTGCCGAAGAAAATGATGTCGATGTCTCAGATCAAATTCGTCAGCTTGAGGCACGGGCTGTGCAACTTCGTCAGGAAATTTTTGGTAGTTTGTCTCCTGCTCAACGGTTGCAGGTGGCGCGTCATCCCCGTCGTCCCAGTACGCTCGATTACATTCAAGCGATGAGCGATGAATGGGTGGAGTTACATGGTGATCGGGCTGGAGGAGATGACCCGGCATTGGTGGGTGGCGTAGCCCGACTCCTGGGTCGCCCTGTGGTGATGTTAGGGCATCAGAAAGGGCGAGATACGAAAGATAATGTGGTCCGCAAATTTGGCATGGCTTCCCCAGGAGGGTATCGGAAGGCAATGCGGTTGATGGAACATGCCGATCGCTTTGGGATGCCGATTCTGACCTTTATTGACACTCCAGGAGCCTGGGCCGGACTGGAAGCGGAAGAATTGGGTCAGGGAGAGGCAATTGCCTATAATCTGCGGGAAATGTTTCGCTTGGGCGTTCCCATTATTTGTACGGTGATTGGGGAAGGGGGATCTGGGGGAGCCTTGGGCATTGGTGTGGGCGATCGATTGCTGATGTTTGAACACTCCGTTTACACCGTTGCGAGTCCAGAAGCCTGTGCTTCAATCCTCTGGAAAGATGCCGGAAAAGCGCCCCAAGCAGCAGAAGCCCTCAAAATTACCGCTGAGGACTTAAAGGGATTAGGCATTCTGGATGAAATTCTCACAGAACCGATTGGGGGTGCCCACGCTGATCCACTCCAGGCCGTCGGAATTCTGAAGACAGCTTTACTCAAACACCTGGATGAGTTGGGTCAACTCACAGAAAATGAGCGTCGTGACCTTCGGTATCAGAAGTTCCGCAAAATTGGGATGTTCTTAGAAGCATCCAGCTAGATCGGCAGGAAATGTTATAATTCTAGACGTAACATTTTTTTACAGTCTTTCTCACAAATTCTCTTCCCAGATCATTTGCAGTGGATACTTAAATCCCTGGTTCTGAATAGCTGAAGAAATTTTGATGAAGAAATTTTGATTACATTCCGGCTTTTGATTGATACGCTTCCCTGACTCCTTATCTAATGCTTACCTAAAAAACGCTGAACAATCTGTACCGTTGTACACAGTTATCTTCTGTATAGAGTGATTTCTAGATTTGACTTTTAAGTCATCTTTTGTTTAGCCGCTTCGATGAAACAGCAGAGAGTATTGCGGGTTTTTGTAGAGGCGTTTAGAGCGTGATTGAATGTGACATTCATCGCCGAAAGCGGTGAGGGCAGGGTGAAGGCCACTTCAGGGAGAATCCAGGTATCTCATGACCCTTTCAGTTCAACGCCGTGCCTTAATTACGGGGGCCAGTAGCGGCATCGGTCGGGCCACAGCCCTTGCCTTTGCGAAAGCAGGGTTTGATGTCATTCTCATCAGCCGCTCTCAAGAAAGTTTGCAACAGGTGGCAGCGGAAGCCAGTCAGTTTGGGGTCAAGGCCCACGCTCAGGTGCTTGATCTGGCGCAAACGGATCAGGTGAGGGAAAAAGTTTTAGCTCTTGATCAGCAGTTGGGACCGATCGACGTTCTTGTAAATAATGCTGGGATGGGGTATACAGGTCGCCTGATGAATACTTCACTATCGGATTGGCAACGGGTTTTAGACCTCAATCTCACCAGTGTTTTTCAATGCATCCAGGGAGTTTTACCCGGTATGCGCGATCGTCGCCGGGGAACCATTATTAATATCTCTTCCATCGCTGGGCATCAGGTGTTCCCAGAGTGGGGGACTTATTGTGTCAGCAAGTTTGGTCTAGTTGCGCTCTCCAAAGCCCTTGCAGCGGAAGAACGTAGCCACGGCATTCGAGTCGTTACGATTAGTCCAGGCTCAGTGAATACTTCACTGTGGGATACGGACACTGTTCATGCTGACTTCGATCGATCAGCCATGTTGACTCCAGAAATGGTCGCTCAGTCTATTCTCCACACTGCCCTCATGCCTGAAGGAGCGGTGGTCGAAGAACTCGTACTGATGCCCAACGCCGGAGCCTTTTAGGCTGCCCATTCACTTCCTTAATTACTTTGTAAGGACGACAAAATTAACCATGACTATTGCTTCTAACGGTTTCAACGGCTCCGCTAGCTCCCATCCGTCTGCCCCGACAACCCCAACGGTACGACCCGATCGCAACACTCTAAATGGTCAAGAAGCGAAGGTACAGCCCCCGGAGGTATCTGATGAGCAGATGGTAAAAGCCGTCAGAACGATCCTATTAGGGGTGGGAGAAGATCCAGAACGGGAAGGGCTTCTCAAAACACCCAAACGGGTGACAGAAGCGATGCAGTTTTTGACGAGTGGCTACAACCAGTCTTTAGAAGAACTGGTCAATGGAGCCATTTTTGACGAGGGCCATAACGAAATGGTTCTGGTCCGTGACATTAACTTTTTCAGCCTGTGCGAACACCACATGCTGCCCTTCATGGGTAAAGCACATGTTGCCTACATTCCCAACGAACGGGTGGTGGGCTTAAGCAAACTGGCTCGGATTGTAGAAATGTATTCTCGACGGCTGCAAGTGCAGGAGCGGCTCACCCGCCAGGTTGCAGAGGCAGTTCAGACAATTCTGGAACCGAAGGGGGTTGCGGTTGTCATGGAAGCGACCCACATGTGTATGGTGATGAGAGGGGTGCAAAAACCTGGATCGTGGACTGTAACCAGTGCCATGCTCGGTACATTCCAAGATGATCAAAAGACACGGGAAGAATACCTGAATCTGATTCGGCATCAGCCTTCTTTCTTTTAAGGAGATTTCCAGAAAAGAGTTTACCTGTGGGTTGCCCTTCGACTTCGCTCAGGGTGCTGGTGCTGGTTCAGCGCAGCCGAAACCATTGGGTAGGTTGTTTTTCAGAAATTTCCTAAGGAGGTCAGAGGACAGAAGGGAATACTTCTGCCCTCTGTTTTTTGTTATCTATCTTTGGTCTTCTATCTTTGGCCTTCTGTTTTCCAATCCCTTTCGCAATTGCTCAAACAGGTCTGTGATCTTCCCTAGATCCTTATCTCCAGGCGATCGTTCTACCCCACTCGACAGGTCAATTCCGTCAGGTTGCAACAGCGCTAGAGCCTGTAGGACGTTATCAGGTGTTAAGCCTCCAGCCAAAAACCAGGGACAGGGAAAATCAGACTTTTGTAACTGGGACCAATCGATCGTGTGCCCAGTTCCCCCTAACAACTGGGGATGGTAAGCATCCAGCAACAGAGTATCCATGTGTCCGGTGTAGGCTTGAATCTGCTCTAACGTCTCCGGGCTTTTCACACGAAACGCCTTCAGTAGTTCGACTTCAGGTAAGGTGTCTCGAACCGCATGGCAGAATTGGGGAGACTCGCTGCCGTGTAGCTGTATGCCAGTGAGTTTGGCAATCCGGGCAGTTTCACAAATCTCAGAGAGGGTTGTGTTGGCAAAAACCCCAATGCGATCGACCCTCACAGACAACTGCTCTACAATCTCGTGAATTCGTTGAGGGTCAATATATCTGGGAGAACTGGGCACACAGATAAAACCCAATGCGGTCGCTCCCAGTTCAACGATCGCCCGTCCCTGATCGGGCTTCGTAATGCCGCAAATCTTAATGCGAAGTTTTGCCAACTGTTACACTCTTCAAACAAATCGCAGTTTTATAGAAGCAGATCTCTATAATTCTTCTTGTTTGGATACGTTTATCAAAACAGGAGAGAAACATTGCTTTACTCTATCTTATTTGCGGCGGTTCCCAAGACGGGGGAGTGGACTCCAACGATCGGCATCATTATGAGCTTAAGCTGCCTGTTCGCAGTTGCGATCGGTCGCTTTGCCATCCAACATGCGGGTGAAGGCGGTCCTCGTTTGCCCCTGAAATTGCCCGCAATCTGGGATAAGTTTGGAACTCCCGAACTCCTTGCTACGATGAGCTTTGGTCATATTATTGGCGCAGGCATCATCTTAGGGTTGCGGAATACGGGTGTGATCTAGAAGTAGATAGGTGATGGGTAATGGGAACTTCCCGATTACCCATCACCGATTACTCATTCACAACCTTTTTACTGATCCTTCAACCAGCTAAACATCGCCCGCAGATCCTTCCCAACCTCTTCAATGGGGTGTTCAGCTTCGCGACGACGCATGGCAGTGAATCCGGGTTTGCCAGACTGATTTTCTAACACGAACTCGCGGGCGAACTGCCCCGTTTGAATCTCTTGGAGAACCTTCTTCATTTCAGCGCGAGTTTCATCGGTGATAATTCGAGGGCCGCGCGTCAGGTCCCCATATTCGGCTGTGTTGGAGATACTATCCCGCATCTTCGCCAACCCACCTTCCACGATCAGATCGACAATCAGCTTCACTTCATGGAGGCACTCAAAGTAAGCCAACTCAGGCTGATATCCTGCCGCTACCAGCGTTTCGAACCCTGCCTTAATCAAGGCACTTAACCCGCCACACAGCACGACTTGTTCGCCAAACAGGTCGGTTTCCGTTTCTTCCCGGAAGCTGGTTTCCAGAATTCCGGCGCGGGTGCCACCAATTCCCTTCGCGTAAGCCATTGCCCGATCGCGAGCCTGACCCGTTGCATCTTGATAAACGGCAAACAGGCAGGGAACCCCTTGTCCCTGCTCATAGGTCCGGCGCACGAGATGACCGGGGCCTTTGGGAGCAATCATTACCACATCCACATCAGCGGGAGGCACCACCTGAGCGAAGTGAATGTTAAAGCCGTGAGCAAAAGCCAGCACCTTACCAGCGGTCAGGTGGGGTTCGATTTCCTGTTTGTAAACCGTTTTCTGCACCTCATCAGGAAGCAGAATCATGATAAAGTCTGCTGCTGCTGCTGCTGCCGCCACAGGCTTAACGGTCAACCCAGCCTGCTCAGCCTTGCTTGCAGATTTGCTACCTGGATACAAACCAACCACCACATTCACCCCACTGTCCTTTAGATTCAGGGCATGGGCGTGACCTTGAGAACCATAGCCAATAATGGCGATCGTCTTTCCATTCAAAAGGTCCAGGTTTGCATCCGGGTCATAGTACATTCGGGCCATAGGGGGTTCTCCTGCCAGCAGGTAATGCTCTTAATAGATGTGTGCAAAAGTTTAATCATACCAGAATCAATAAGCCTTTCAGGGGATGGTTCTGGAGAAATCTTCGACCATTCGAGCTTTAAGCTTTCCTTCAAATATTCAAAGTTTGAATTTAGAACAGGGAATACTTAAGTTATTCCCAATCAGGACCTCTACTGCACTATGGCTCCCCTACCGAACGACCCAACAAACGCTCAGAATCCTGACTATGACGTTGAGAACGGTGATGTCTTATTAGGCCGTGAACTTAGTCAGGCGATCAAGAAGTACCGTCGCTTCCAGCATGCACTAGGAAGTGCCCTGGAAACACCCTTAAGCCTGTGCGATTGGTGGATTGTTCCTACTGAAGAAGGGATGGAATTAGTCATCCATTGTTCAAGCAGCAATGTCAGAACCCATTTGATGCGGTCAATCTTTACCATTGCGACCCGCATGAATCGGCGTTTTGGCTCCTCCACCATCCGCATTTTAGGAGAGCAGTATTCCTTTGAAGCCAATACCCTGCAAGTGATTCACTACTATCGGGGCATGGATGGCTGGGGCAAGGAAGAAGTTTAAAGCCTCAACGCTTACGGCTTAGAAGCATACGATTCCGCAGCATTGCAATGAGAGGACGCAGTTTAGGAAACTGAAAGCGGTAATTGGATAACAGAGCCACCCAATCGTGCAACAGCACATAGAGACAGGGAATTAAGAACAGAGTAAGGAGGGTTGCCAGGGAAAGTCCTGCAAAAACTACGACTCCCAGGGGTTGCAAAAACTCTGCGCCCTGCCCCAACCCTAAGGCCAAGGGAAATGTTCCCAAAACAGTTGTAATGGTTGTCATCAGGATCGGGCGTAATCGTTGCGGAGCAGCTATCAGGATTGCGGTCTGACGATCGACCCCTTTCCCTTCCCGAATCTGATTGGCCATCTCTACCATGACGATCGCGTTGTTGACTACAATCCCAATCATCAGCACAACTCCAACCAAAACCGTAATTCCAATCGGCATTGGGGTTCCATTCAGATAGGCATCGAAGGGAGTTTGGGCATTGTCAGCAGGGCTACGAGCAATGTAGAGGCCCACCATCCCCCCTACCAAAGCCAGCGGCACCGTAAACAGAATCACAAAGGGGTCCACCAAAGAGTTGTACTGGACCGCCATCACGACGAACACCAGAAAGATCGCCAATCCTCCCAGTACCACAAATGCTTGCTGTAACTGCTGATTTGAAGCTTCCGCCGAACTGGGCAACACCCGTACCTCATCTGGTAACTCCACGTCTGCAAGCGCCGTTTTGATCTGAGTGATGGCCTGCCCCAAACTGGCTCCCTTACTGAGATTGCCGATAATCAGAGAAATATCTCGCTGGTTGATTCGCTGAATTTCTCCAGGAGCCTGCCCCTCTTCAATGCGGGCTACATCAGATAACCGCACCGGACGGTTATCTTGAATAAATAACGGCAAATTTCCTAGCTGGGAAGGACGCTGTATGAGGGATTGGTCTAATTGCACCCGTACATCCACCAGGCGATTACCCCGTTGCAACTGGGTCGGGGTAGACCCGACGATCGCCGTTTCCACCGTCCGACCAATATCTTGAGCGGTGATGCCTACCAGGGCCGCCCGTTCCCAATCGGGACGCACCTGCACCTCGGGTTGACGAGGATCGGCATCCGGGCGAAACGTGGCAGCAGGGACTTTCTCATCCAGAATCTGAAGCACCTGGCGGGTTGCCTGTTGCAGTACATCCAGGTTAGGCCCCTGAAGTGCCAGGTCAATATCAGCCCCAAAGGCAGGGGAATTATTCAAGATCAGTCCTCGCACCCGACCCGGCGTGAGCCGAACCCGAACTCCTGCCAGGTTGAGTTGATTAATCTGGCGAGTCGCCTGAGTGATAAATGCATCACTACTCGTACCGGATTTAAGGGTGACTGTACTGGAACTTCGCAGGGCATTTTGGGTAGTATTGCGCCCAAACAGATTTCCCCCTGCTGTTGTAAAGATGTACTCGGTTCCAGGCTGGGCCAACAAAATCTTGTCCAGTTCCTCGGTTACCTTCAAATTCGTTTCCAGAGGTATTCCAGGAGGAAACTGGGCGATGAGACTGACCTGCCCCGTATTAATTCGAGGAAGTAGCTCCTGGGAAAGTTGGCCTCCCAGCGCAACCCCACCCACTCCAAACACCGCAAAAATCACAATCACCGTCACCACTTGATGACGCAGAAGAACCCGCAGGAATCGTCCATAGCTGATAATGGATGCCTCAAAGCGACGGGTAAATTGCTTCAGGGGCCAAATTCGGTGAATATTACTGGACCAACGAATGGCAAACAGGCGAGAAGCCAGAGCCGGAACAACCGTCACGGCTACCAGGATAGACGCAGCAGCAGAGAAACTAATGGTGAGAATTAACTCATTAAAAAGAAGGGAGACAAACCCTCCCAGCAGGAGAAAGGGCAACACCGAGACTAAATTTGTACTGGTAGAGGCAATCAGGGCTGATTCGACCGTTTGGCTACTTTCCTCCGCTTGCTGGATCACTTCCTCCCGACTGAGGTGTAAATCCACATCTCGTCCAGGTACAATTCCCAACCGTTCGGCAATCGTCTCCATCATCACGATCGAGCAGTCCACCACACTCCCCACGCCCAGGGCCAATCCTCCCAGACTAAATAGGTTTAAGGACAGGTCGAATAGCCCCATTAAAACGATCGCCGCCAGGGTTCCCAGGGGAATCGCCAATACAATGATCAGAGTTTGCCGAATTGATCCCAGAAATAACAGAACGGCCAGACCCGCCAGCAAAGCCCCAACCAATCCTGAACTGGTCACATTGGAAATCGCATTGCGAATGAAAAAAGATTCGTCCAGGGTAGGTAACAGGTTCGTCCCCTCTGGAATCAGACCTGCCTGACGCAACTCTTCAATCCGTTTTTTTACCCCATCGACCACTTCGATCGTGTTGGCATCGGGTTGCTTCTGGACACTGACCTTCACGGCCTGTTGCCGCTCCCCAGAATTCTTATCCGCCAGGAACACAAATAATCGTTGGTCTTGTGCGTCATCAATCACCTGGGCAAAATCCCGCATGTAAACCCGTCGAGTTAAGTTGGGTTGCACCTCCGTCGAAGCAGTTTGCCCGCCCACTTCAAAAGAGAGATTCTCAATCTCACTGGCTTCTTGAAAGCGACCTATCGTGCGAGTCAGTGGTTCAAATTCTGAACTTTGAATGCGTCCCCCCGAGATGTCCTGGTTCCGTTCCGTGAGTTGGTTCAAAACATCCGTGAGGCCGACCCCCATTGCCTGGAGGCGATCGAGGTCCACCTTCACCCGCACTTCCTCTCGCACTCCGCCAGCCACGTCTACCCCAGCCACACCGGGGACGACGCTCAACTCTCGCCCCAACTCCTCATCCGCGAAGATTCGCAGTTCTTTGTTGCTGAGGGTGTTGGAAGTCAACGCGAATTCATAGACTGGGAGTTGGGAAGGGTCAATCTTAAAAATGCGTGGGCTTTCTAAATCGTCGGGAAGTTGGTTGCGGGCGCGGTTATAGGCAGCAGTCGCATCGTTCAGAGATTGATCGATATTACTGCCAGGGGCAAAGAACATATCAACCCGCACCCGTCCCTCTCTGGTGCGCGAAAAGATTTGCTGCACCCCTTGGGTTGCCGTCAGGGCTTCTTCTAGGGGGCGAGTAATCTCATCGATCGCGACTTCCGGCGAAATACCGGGTGCATCCACTTCAACCCCAATGCGGGGATAGGTAATGGCAGGAAGCAGATCAACTTGCAGCCGAAAAACGAAAAAGACCCCCAGAATAATCACCGCCAGGGTTAACATCAACGTTCCGATGTGGCGACGAATCGAAAGGGCACTGAGGCTAAAATTCGCGCTTCCGGAGTTCATAATTCATTCCCGCTAGAGAGCAATTTGCATTCAATGAAATGGGTCACTTCAGCACCGATCGCTGGAGTAACAGAACAATTCTCTTTAATAGACCCGACTTGCCCAATTTAGGTTTACTTTTGTTGCTGCGGTTCCCCTTCCGACAGCATACTCAGGCGCACCGCATCACCGGGATTGAGCGGTCTACCCGATCGCACCACAAAACGATCGCCCGGTTTCAACCCAGAGAGAATTTCTGTTTTCCCATCCACCTGTTGCCCCAGCCTGACCGTTCGAGGAGCCACTTGAAAATCAGGGGCTTGTCCTTCTAACACAAACACAGTGGATTGGGTGGGCCGTTGCGGTTTGGCAGACCGATCGCCCCCCCCAGAGGGTCCGCCCCGTTTGCCCTTGCCCGACTCCTGTAACGCGCTGACCGGAACAATCACCCGTTGAGCAGTGCGACGGACAAAACTAACTCGTGCCAGCAACCCACTGCTTAACTGACCTCCCGGATTGGGAATCGTGACTTCCACCGGAATGAGGCGCGCCGTTGAGTCTGCGGCGGGTGCAATCCGGGCTACCCGTCCTGTCAGTGGAAGATTTGGCAACGCATCCAACCGCACACGGGCAGTTTGTCCGACGCGAATATTGGGCAATTCCAACTCGGAGACCTGCACCACAACTTTCACCTGACTAAAATCCCCTAGTCGAAGAATCTCACTTCCCGGTTGCAGGAGATTGCCTGTTTCCGTTGAACGAGCCAGCACTGCACCCGCGATCGGTGCCTGGATGGTGGCATAGGACCGCCGCTCTTGCGCTTGCGCCACAATCGCCTGTTGCGCTGCCACCCGCCCCTGAGCCGCCACGATCGCCTGTTGTTGAATGCGGACCCGATCCTGAGCCGATCGCAAGACCTGTTCGGCCGTCCGGGCCTGGGTCTGGGAGATTTCTGCCTGTTGCGCCGAAATCGCGCCATTGCGGAACAATTGTTGCAGACGATTTGCATCAGCCCGTGCCTGTTGGAGCGCTAACCGGGCTTGCTCTACCTGCGTCCGGGCATCACTCACCTGATTCTCAGCACTGGCAATCTCCGATCGCCGAGACGCTAACTCCCCTTCGGCATTCAGCACTGCCGTTATGAGGACATCCTCATCCAGGCGAGCGAGTAGTTGCCCTGCTGCCACCCGATCGCCTACGTCAACCGTTAAGTCCAGCAATTGCCCTTCCACCTGGGAGCGCACCAACACTTCTCGGAAAGGGCGAGTGGAGCCTGTATATTCAGTAGCTTCCCGTAACACTCCCAAACGTGCGACTGCCACATCAACAGGCGTTGCCTGGTTTGGGCCTCCTCCCGATCGCTGGGGAGCCTGAGCATCTGCTGCACTCCGGGGCAAAAGGCCACAGCCCGGAAGGAAGGCCAAACATCCCATCAGAGCTACAGGAGTCATGAGTCGCCAGGAAACCGGACCCGTAACCCAGAACCGTTTGCGTGTCATTATGTTGCTCCTGAGGGAGTTAAGGATACAAAATTTTAAGAAATCTAAAAATATTCTAAAGGCTAACTTTAGAACCGTGTTTTTCGCGTTCCACCAAATATTCGCGAAGTCGCCACAGACTTACAGTTTGTCCCAAATTTATGGGAAGCAGGGTGACTCCTTCCAAACGAGATTGCACCCAGCCATCGCCCCAAATCCATTCATGGAAACCATCGATTCCTTGACTGAGTAGCAAAACAAGGCGATCGGATTCTAAGGTTTGCACTTGATGGTGAACGGCGATCGGTCCTAAGCAGGTGGTAAACTTCGCGCCAGACTGAAGTTCTTCGGGAAGCCCCTCCGGAAGACGTTGGGGCCAGAGCCACTGTTGTAACAAAGCTGGTTTGACCAGGCTTTCCCGCACTGTGGAGGCAGACGCATCCAATTCAATACGAAGGTTGCTCTGTTGGAGGGTTCCTAGCATGGGATTAATTTTAAGAATTGTAAAGGGCAGCATTGATTATTAGTATGACAAGGGAGGTGATGCAGGGACCATCTCTCTAGAGATTGAATGTTTCGGCACTTGTCTGAGAACTACAATATAAAAAAGTAGTGTAAATAAATGTAAGGATTTTCATGGCGGATCAGCTAATCCGGGCAACAGCGGCTGATGGGGGTATCCGCACAGTCGGGGTAATTACCACTCGCTTGACAGAAGAGGCCAGACAACGGCACAAACTGTCCTATGTAGCGACTGCGGCATTAGGGCGAACAATGGCAGCGAGCTTACTCCTGGCCTCCAGTATGAAGCGCCCCGGTTCACGGGTGAATATTCGGGTTAAAGGAGACGGGCCGCTGGGAGGGATTCTGGCGGATGGGGGGTTGGATGGGACGGTGCGGGGATATGTGGACAATCCCACCATTGAACTGCCTCCCAACTCCAGAGGCAAACTTGATGTGGGGAGAGCGGTAGGGTCTGACGGCTACCTCTA
>JANRKG010000272.1:0-20527 GCA_033763635.1 Leptolyngbyaceae cyanobacterium bins.59 | reverse complement strand
ACCTGTGATTGCTGGCAATCATGGAACCTCTGGAACCAAAATCAGCACTGTGGGGACGATCGTGGATGTTGCCGCTGGCAACAGTTCCTTTAAGACCCTGGTGACAGCCGTTAAAGCCGCTGGATTAGTGGAAGTTCTGTCCGGTAAAGGGCCTTTCACTGTTTTTGCGCCCACTGATAAGGCATTTGCAGCGCTACCCAAGGGCACGCTGGAATCTTTGCTGAAGCCAGAAAATCGGGCAAAGTTGCAAAAGGTTCTGACCTACCATGTGGTTCCCGGTTCTGTCCTGTCTACAGCGATTAAGCCTGGGACGGTGAAGACCGTAGAAGGCGGAACGGTAAGGCTCACAATGAAAGGAAATCGCGTGATGGTCAATGGTGCAACTGTGACCACTGCCGATGTGAAGGCTAGCAATGGCGTTATCCATGTAATTGATAAGGTGCTGCTACCCCCCGGCATCTAATCTCATCTTTTAAGAAAAGCCTGAAGTTGTTAGAACAAACTTGACACCTAACAATTTCAGGCTTTTTTGTCACAGTCAGATCCGCCACGATAACCCTTTCCGATGGGTGCAAAAAATAAGAGGATTGTGACAACACGATTTGCCTCCAGTGCTATGCCTCCGATCGCCCCCATCATCACGCTTCTCTTTCTGCCCGCCTTAATCGGAATTGGCAGACAGGTTATTTGGGGAAATGCGTGGAGTTACAAATTGCTAGCGCTAGGATTGGTGTTGCTCTGTATTGAGCAAACTTACATGGCGATCGTGGATCTGCAACAGATTTCTGAAGTGAAGCAACAGGTACAGGATGAGCAATTGAGGCGCTTCTTCTGGGTTACGGTGAGTACGATCGCCCTGGAACTTACAGGCTTTTACCTGGCGATGCGCTCGTTAGGATGGGGTGCGGTGCTGGTTCTAGTCAGCTTAGTTTGGTTCAATGCTCTAGCGACCATCAAGCTTCAGCCCTCCAACCCTGAACCCATTCAGCAACGAAAATTTTTGGAGCGGCTCCCTGTTTTGATCGCAGATGTAGTGGGGCTAATGCTAGTCGCACTGTGGATTGCGAAAATTGGGCCTTTGTGGGCCGCGTCAATCCTGTTGGGAATGCTGCTACATTATGGCTTGCTTAAATATGCACTTCCTATCCTGAATCGACAGTCTGTAGAGGTTCAGTGACCCTCATCCTCTACAGACTGTTACTGATCATCGTGAAAGGTAGGCAGGTAAAGCCGGACCAACAAGATGACCATTCATCTTGATCCGTTCATCGATCAAGCTGCGATACACCGCTTCATAACCTTCCACCATTCGTTGCACACTGAAATTGGCAACGACATGATCGCGACAGGCCCGACGATCGATTGTCGGGATGCGATCGAGAGCCGCGATGCAATCTTCCACCGTGTCACAGAGGAACCCCGTCTTTCCATCAGCAATCACTTCTGGCGTAGAACCTAACCGCATCGCAATTACGGGAGTGCCCGTCACCATCGATTCCACCATCACCAGCCCAAAGGGTTCGCGCCAGGTAATTGGAAACAGAGTTGCCACGGCATTCGACATAAGACGGCACTTATGCTCGTGGTTTGCTTCCCCCTGGTACTCAATTTGATCCCCGTCAATGTGGGGTTTGATCTGTTCCTCAAAATAATCGCGATCGACCCGATCGATTTTGCCAGCGATTTTCAAGCGCCAGCCCGTGCGTTTTGCAATTTCGATCGCCAGGTGAGTTCCTTTTTCGGGAGAGATACGTCCCAGAAATGCCAGGTAGGGCGGGTCTTGAGGTTTAGAAGCAAAGGGATAGATATCTGTATTAATTCCGTTATAAACCGTTGAGACACAATTCAAGCCCAAGCGGGGTTCCCGTTGAGAATTAGAAATGCTCACAAAAGGTTGACGACGGGCATAGGTAAACAACTTTTCGTTATCAGGGGTAAAAATACCGTGTAGGGTGTGGATAGTCGGCGTTTTCACAAAGTTGGCATAAGGAAGAGCCGTACATCCCATGTGGGAATGGATGATGTCAAACTCCTGGGCCCGCTCATAGACCTGACTCAATTGCAACATTTCATAGATGCCGCATTCTTTGATTGTTGGATCAAGTCTCAGAGCGCGGGGATGAACAGATTCCAATTTCGCCAGGGTTTGAGAATCACCAGAGGCAAACAGCGTCACCTCATGGCCCCGTCTCACCAGTTCATCCGTCAACAGACCAACAACTAGCTCAATGCCTCCATAGGCAGGAGGGGGAACTCGTTCCCATAACGGAGCAATTTGGGCAATTCGCATATATCCTCCAAAAAAATTAGATGAAATTCTCCCGGTCAGGCATTCAGCCACTTCATCATTGCGAATGCTTAACAAAGGAGGATTTTTTTAAATGATCGGAATGAAATGTACAGAAAATTTTATATTCTCATCAGAACAAATATATCTATCTGATGAAAGAGAATGTATTGATGAAAACGATCGCCTAATGTCCCTTGAGGAAGAGGCTGAAAGAGTTAGAACTCATGCCCATACTTGCTGAATTGGGTAAGCCTCAAACGTTGTATCAGCAAAAACGTCACTGCCAACTCTTCACAAATCGTTCATTTTTTTGTTGCAATTCCCTTGTACAAATAAGCCCCAACTTTGGGCAGTCCTTCAACGTATTTCTCTGCAATTTTGACGGAATCGAAGTGGCGATCGATCAGCTCTCGCATGTTGCGATTGAGATGACATCCATCCCCAATGATTTTCTGAAGCGGAGTCAGTCGATTTTGCCAAACTTGCATTCCCGGTTCTGGCCCTAACCCATGTTCAACAAAGAAAAAACGGCCCGACGGTTTTAGGACTCGATAGATTTCTGAAAGGGCCTGTTCCACATCCGCGATACTGCACAAGGTAAAGGTACTCACCACACTGTCAAAAGTGTGATCGGGCATGGGGAGGGATTCGCTGGTAAGGAGTTGATGTTCAACGGCGATCGGAGACTCGGCGATTCGTTTTTGTGCTAATTTGTGAACCCCAGGATTTGGATCAACGGTGACAATTTTGCGAATGTGATTGGGGTAATAGGGTAAATTCAACCCTGTTCCAAAACCAATTTCTAAAACCGCTCCCTGCACATCTGCCAAAATTTCTTGGCGGTAGGGAGTCAGGCTGGTGCTGGAAAGGGACCAATCAAAAAGGTAGGGCAGGATACGTTGTGAGTAAAAGCCCATGAGTTTTTCCTTGAAAGACGCAAAAAATTCAAAATGGCAAAGAAAATTCGAGAACTCAAGCAAATGTTATGGAAAGCAGGATTTCAGGAAATCTCTGGAAAAGGCAGCCATACGAACTGGATACATCCACTCTATCCGGGCAAACTAACGGTTTCTGGTCAAGATAGCGCGGATGCTAAACTTTATCAGGAAAAAGAGGTCTTGAGCGCCATTCAAGCAGTGGAAGAAAACCAACATGATGAACACTCTTAAGTATCAAATGGTGATTCAGTGGTCAGAGGAAGACCATTGTTTTTTGGTTGGCTTGCCAGATTTTCCAGGGCAACAATGGCGGACTCACGGTGAAACCTATGAAGAAGCCGTTACCCAGGGAATTGAAGCCCTCGAATCGCTGGTGATGGCCTACGAAACGTCCGGAGAAACTTTGCCAGAACCTAGTACGGTTTGTGCTGTGGCTTAAGTTGATTTGATAGAGTCGCTGCTTCATCCAGTTTAATTAACTGGTAGCAACACCCGATCGCCCACCTATGACCTATCTCCGGCTCGAAAATATCACCAAACGGTTTGGACCTTTCCTGGCGAACGATCGCATTAGCTTTGAAGTCAAAGCCGGAACCATTCATGCCCTATTGGGAGAAAACGGGGCGGGCAAAACAACCCTGATGAACATCCTGTACGGGCTGTACCAACCCGATGCAGGACAGATATTTTTGGGAGAGCGATCGGTACAGATTTCCTCCCCCAGCGCTGCGATTCAACTGGGGATCGGGATGATCCACCAACATTTCATGCTGGTGCCTCAATTAACCGTAACCGAGAACATCGTTTTGGGGACGGGGATACAGTGGCGATTGGATTTGCGACGGCAAGGAGAAAAGATCGCTGCGTTGTCTCGTACCTATGGGTTAGAGGTTGATCCCCAGGCAAAAGTGGCGGATTTATCTGTGGGGGCACAACAGCGAGTTGAAATTCTCAAAGCCTTATACCGCAATGCAAACCTGCTGATTCTGGACGAACCCACCGCAGTCCTCACCCCTTTAGAAGTCGAAGCCTTCTTTCGTGTTCTAAAGCAACTGGCAACTGACGGACGCACCCTCATTTTTATCAGCCACAAACTAGAAGAGGTGATGCAACTCTGTAATGCGGTGACTGTGCTGCGGCGGGGGCAGGTGGTGGCCTCTGTTCCGATTGCAGAAACCAATCCTCGATCGCTCGCAGCTTTGATGGTGGGGCGGGAAATGATTCTGGAAACGCACAAATCTCCCGCCCAACCTGGATCTGTAGCCCTGGAGGTGCAGAACTTGCAGGTGAAGGACGATCGCGGTCTGCTTGCCGTGCGAGGAGTTTCCTTCCAATTGCGATCGGGGGAGATTCTGGGGATTGCTGGGATGGACGGCAACGGTCAACGGGAATTGGCGGATGCGATCGTCGGGTTACAACCTGCCCAGACTGGCAGGATTGAGTTCAATGGCAAGGATGTTACCCTCTGGTCAGTGCAGCAACGGGTGAAGCATCTGCAACTGGGCTATATCCCGGAGGATCGGCAGAAGATGGGCCTGGTGATGGGATTTAGTATCACTCGGAATTTAATTTTGAAACTCTTTAAAGCGCTTCCCTTCTGTCGTCGTTGGTTTTTGCAATCGAATGCAATTCGGGCAAATGGAGAGCGGGCGATCGAACAGTTTGATATTCGGACAACTTCTGGAGCCGTAAAAGTCAGCCAACTCTCAGGGGGGAACCAACAAAAAGTTGTTCTGGCCCGCGAGTTAGGCCGCAACCCAGCCGTCATCATCGCGATGCAGCCGACTCGTGGGTTAGATGTGGGAGCAACGGAATCGGTGCAGCAGTGTTTATTGGCAGAACGCGATCGGGGAGCCGCAATTCTCTACATCTCAACAGAGTTGGAGGAAGTGATGGCAATGGGCGATCGGATTGCGGTCATGGAAGGGGGAAGATTTGTCGAAGTGCTGGATGGAGCCACAGCAACCTCAGAACAGATTGGATTTTTGATGGCAGGTGGGGAAATCCTGACGGATAGCTAAAGAAAATCTGTGGGTAGAGACCTGGATCAAAAAAGTTGACTACTCTGAGATGAATAAGCAGTCCTCAGCATTGCACACCTACAATACTCAGAAGGTTCTATGGCATTACAAAGCTTTGGGGTAATTGGACTGGCGGTAATGGGAGAAAACCTGGCGCTGAACGTGGAGCGTAATGGTTTTCCGATCGCCGTCTACAATCGTAGCCCCGAAAAAACCGACGCTTTCATGGCAAAGCGGGCTGTGGGTAAAAACGTTAAAGCAGCCTATACCCTCGAAGATTTTGTCGCCTCTCTGGAACGCCCCCGTAAGATTCTCATCATGGTTAAGGCAGGTGCTCCAGTCGATGGAGTCATTGACCAGCTCAGGCCACTGCTTGAAGAAGGGGATGTATTGATCGATGGCGGAAATTCTCTGTTTACTGATACTGCTCGTCGCACTCGGGATTTGGAGTCCACCGGACTAACCTTCATTGGCATGGGGGTCAGTGGGGGTGAAGAGGGAGCCTTGAATGGTCCCAGTCTGATGCCGGGTGGCACCCAAATCGCCTACCAAAATTTAGAACCCATTCTGACCAAGATTGCCGCTCAGGTGGATGATGGTCCCTGTGTCACCTATATTGGACCTTCTGGCGCAGGCCACTACGTCAAAATGGTTCACAACGGGATTGAGTATGGCGATATGCAATTGATTGCAGAAGCCTATGATCTCCTTAAAAATACCCTCGGCCTGAACCATGAGCAACTCCATGAAGTCTTTGCGGAGTGGAACACAACGGATGAACTCAATTCTTACTTGATTGAGATCACTGCCGATATCTTCAAGAAGATTGACCCAGAAACGGGGATGCCTGTTGTAGACCTCATTTTGGATGCTGCCGGACAAAAGGGAACGGGGCGCTGGACTGTTTCCGATGCGTTGGAATTGGGGGTTGCCATTCCCACAATCACCGCTGCGGTCAATGCTCGGATTCTCTCCTCCTTCAAACCAGAACGGGTAGAAGCCTCGAAGGTGCTTCCCGGCCCGACGGGCAAGTATGACGGAGATGGGCAAGCCTTCATCTCCAAGATTCGGGATGCGCTCTACTGCTCCAAGATCTGCTCCTATGCCCAAGGGATGGCTCTGATTAGTACAGCGTCTAAGGTTCACAGCTATAACCTCAACCTGAGCGAAATTGCCCGGATCTGGAAGGGTGGCTGTATTATTCGGGCAGGATTCCTCGACAAGATCAAGTCGGCTTTTGCAGATCAGCCCAATCTGCCTAACCTGCTACTGGCTCCTGAGTTCAAGCAAACGATCCTCGATCGCCAGGATGCATGGCGTGAAGTGATCGCGGTGGCTGCAAAACTGGGGATTCCAGTTCCAGCGTTTAGCGCCTCCCTCGACTACTTCGACAGCTACCGTCGCGATCGTCTGCCGCAAAACCTGACCCAGGCACAACGCGACTACTTCGGTGCTCACACCTACGAGCGGGTTGATAAGGCAGGGGTCTTCCATACTGAGTGGACTGAAGTTTCTCAGGAAACGATCCAGACTTCTACTCCCGAATCCCTGACGGCAACAACCCCTGTTTAGGACTCGAATTCCAAATCATTTCAACGGGGAGGGCCATTGTTACGATGCCCCTCCCTATCTTTTGGAAGATTGAAATTACAGGTTAGAAACGGTTAGTGACCATCAGCACTTACCTTCTGCCCTCTTAAGGAGATTTCTAAAAAAGAGTTTACCTGTGGGTTGCCCTTCTGCTGCGCTCAGGGTGCGGATGCTGGTTGAGCGAAGCCGAAACCAGCAGGTAGATTGTTTTTCAGAAATCTCCTAAGATTCCTGATATTCATCGTCCTTTTGCCCTACGCTCAGAACGATCGCAACATACAGAACCCAATAGATTGTATTGAGGTACAGTAACAAACTTTCAGTCATATTGTTCATGACGAGAAAAGTGAGAAACCCCAGCGGCCACAAGTTTTCTGATCGCTTCGTTTCGTAGGCTCGGCTCAGGGAGCGAATATAGGCAACCCCAAAACTAATGAGAAAACAGGAAAACCCAATCAGGCCAATATCGAGTAACAGATCGACAAATCCATTGTGCCCGTGAGGCGGAATATAGGTCAGGGAAGGATCGGGGGAGGCTTCTGCTGCAAAACGGCTTCCCGGTGCCCAAAATGCGCCTCGCCCAAAGCCCAAGAGGGGCCGTTCCCAAAATCGATAAAGGGCAATGCTCCAGATGTGGGTGCGCCCTGAGAGGGTTGGATCGCGTCCCATGCCTACCACGATTTCAACCCAGTTCGAGAAAAGGACAGTTGAGATAGACCCTACGATCAAGATACCCAGGTCCATCCAGAGAACGGTTTGCTTCCCGCGCCACCGAAAATTACGGTAAAAGGAGAGGATCAAAATCAAAAAGATGGACAGGGTGAGGGAGGTCCGGGAGGTGGCGAGAATCAGCATGAGGGCGGACATTGCCATGCCCAGCCAAGAACAGAGCCGATCGCGAGCCTGTTCAATCGGTAACACGAAGAACACAACCAGGCTCATGACCATCAGACTACCAAAGTAGTTCTTATCAATGTAGACCCCTCGCCACGCCCCACTATGAACTCCCTGATGAATCCCGATCGATGGGAAGGCCAAGCATACAAGGATACTCAGGGTAATTCCTAAAGCCATTGTCCAGGCGAGCAGTTTTACCTGATCCTTGAGGGTGAACCGCACCGCGAAGTACAGCCCAAAGGCCGTCATTTGCATGACTTCTCGGCTGTTGAGATAGACGAAATCTCGAAAGTCTGACCAGAGGAAAGACAAAATCGCCAGAATCGTAATGATCCAGAGAAAAATATCCTGGGCCATAACCCGCAAGGTTTTCTGCCATCGAGGAACAAGCAGGAGTAAAGCTCCAAACCAGACCACGTAGCGTAGCAACGTATTCAAAGCGGGAGATGGATAAATTCCTGGAGGAACGACCCCAATCAGGCCCGTAAAGCTACCTACAAAAAAGGATAGGCCCAAAATGGCAAAAGCTCGTTCCAGGCGATCAGCAGTCTTAACGGAAATGTACACGGGACTTGGAGTTAGGGTACGGATATTTCCAGGTAAAAAAGCCAGGTAAACAAGACAGTGCCAGGGCAAAACGATTTCACTTTCCTGGCAAGAATACAAGATTGATGGCTCAACCTATTAAATCGGAAGTTCTTGTTAAGAGAATCTATTCAATGGGAGATCTCTAAAAGTTTTAAAGTCTTTATAATAACGGCTTGCTTTTCGCGATTTTAAAAGAAGCAAGTCTTTTACGACACATCGATAACTGGCAATCCATCAGCGTTTTCAACAATTTCGATAACCATTTTTCTATTTAATAGAATGTTAACGGATTATGTAACAATATCTTTACTCGTGTGTGAGATTCTTGACCGTGGGGATAGACCAGAACACCAGGTAAACTTGCTGAAAGTTAAGCTGCGACAGGCAATTACGGTTTATTTCATTTCAACCTGAACGTCCTCATTTAAAAATTCAAGTATTCACTACCTGTCTAACTTTGTCTTACAGAGCGTGAGCCTCAGGGTCTGGTTATCTCCAAGATTCAATCAGCTATCTCCCTAAAAGCAAAGTTATGGCAGGCAATCACGTTATTTTTATCCATCCTGATGGCATTGGTCCTTCGGGATGGACCGCAACTCGCGCCCTTACAGCAGGTCCAGATGGTCGTTTAAATTGGGACCGTCTGGACAACTCCGGTACTTACCTGGGGCACATGCAAGACCAATTAGGGGGCACCTCCAATGGTGGAGCCGTGACCCACGCTACGGGGGTGAAAGTTTACGCTGAGTCCTTCGGTCTGGATCGTCAGCGGGATGCCAGTGG
The DNA here is from genome assembly GCA_033763635.1 of Leptolyngbyaceae cyanobacterium bins.59. Taxonomy (GTDB): domain Bacteria; phylum Cyanobacteriota; class Cyanobacteriia; genus JANRKG01. The sequence continues at coordinate 11,420 of JANRKG010000272.1, read as the reverse complement.
TCAACCGATCGACCTGGACCCCTCTCCCAGTGTTGTGCGCTTCATTGACCAACCCCTCACCTCCCTATCGGGTCGTACGAACCGCACCATTATGCAGGAGGCGGTGGAAGCGAACAAAGTAACGGCTTTGATTAACTCTGGATTTATCGCTGAACCAGGGACAGGAGCCTTTGTCGCTCAGGTGGGATATGCGAGTGTTCCCACTGGCGCAACCGGATTTGGAGTGTTTCCCCGTGCCCAGTTTGCCGAAATCACAAGACAGGTGATTGAGTCCGGGGTTGATATTATTTTGGGGGGTGGCGAACTGCACTACCTGCCCGAAGGCACAACGGGTCGGCATGTGACTGCGGCGATCGACGCGAACCCTGCCAACCGGGGATCGAGTAACCGCCCCAGCACCAACCTGATCACCCGCGCCCAAAGCCTGGGTTACACCGTTGTCTATACGCGAGACGAACTATTTGCCCTCCTCGCTCAACCCAATCCTCCCCAAAAGGTACTGGGGATTTTTGCTGCCATTCACACCTTTAACGATTTTCAAGAAGAGCGCCTGAACACAACCAGTGAGTCAGGTTTGGGGCGAAGTGCTAGCACAACAACGCCCGCCCCTCTCTATGTGCCAACGGCTCCCACGGTAGCGGAAATGTTGGATGCAGCCCAAAAGCTCATGGAGCGCAATTCCAAGTTCCGAAATGGGTCGTTGACGGTGCTGGAGGAAGAAGGCACTGATAACTTTGGAAATACCAATAATGCGGCTGGCATGTTAGAAGCCGCTCGACGCACCGATGCCGCTTATGGGGTGGCGATGGATTTCATCAAGAAGTATCCCAATACCTTGATGGTTACGGCGGCGGACAGTGAGGCGGGGGGCTTGCAAATCTGGCAATCTAGCCCTGTGCAAAGTGCAACTGCCAATGTGGGCACGATCGGGGCCAACCCAGTGTCAGGGGGTGCGAGTAGCATCGTGACAGGCGATCCAACCTCTACCCCAACCAGCTTCAGCAATCCCCTGGATGGAGTTCGGGGACGGGAAACACCGCCCTTTATCTCTGCCCCCGATCGCAATGGCAACACCTTTCCCTTTGCCATCGCCTGGGCAGGAACACCAGACTTCTCAGGGGCGATCGTCGCAAAGGCTCACGGTCTCAATGCGGATCGGTTGCCGGAAACGGTAGACAATACCGATATCTACCGGATGATGTACGAAACCCTGTTCCCAGAACGGGGACGACTGCCTGCCGCCCGTGTCGGTCCAACCCCACCCTTACCCACCCCTGCCATCGGCAGAACCCCCGCTGCTAACGCCCAGGGGAATATGATCTTCATCCATCCCGATGGGGCAGGTCACAGCATTTGGGGAGCAACCCGAATTCGGACTGTGGGGGCTGATGGTCGCCTTCACTGGGATACGATGTCCAATTCCGGTGTCTATGCAGGGCATCTGACCGATCGCCTGGTGGGAAGTTCTGATGGCAGTGCCGTTACCCACGCGATGGGGGTAAAAGCCTGGGACGACTCTTATGGATTTAGGCCAGATGGAACAACGCTGTACACGCCTCTCTCTGGAGCGGCTCCCGGAACTACGATTTTAGAGGAAGCTCTGGCAGCGGGTAAGGCAATTGCCATCATTAACTCTGGGACTATTGCCGAGCCTGGTTCTGGGGCATTTTTGGCCCAGGTTGCCAACCGGGGAAATGCGGCGGAAATCACCCAGCAGATTATTGAGGCTGGCAATCCCAACCGCCCCGGTGCCCGTGCCGATGAACGGATTGTGATCCTGGGGGGAGGGGAGTTGAACTACCTGCCCGCTGGACAGAACACGACGAACAATCCCAATGCGCGTCATGTAACGGCAGCGATCGATGCGGCCCATCCTGCGAGCGTCTACCGCCCCACACGGGACTTGATTGCCCTGGCCCGGAGCTATGGCTTCACGGTTGTCTATACCCTGGCAGAGTTGCAGGCGGCAACGGCGAATCCTGCCACGGCACCCCGCAAACTTCTGGGCATTTTTTCATCGGATGATACCTATGACGATCGCACCGAAGAAGCCCTCAGACTCAATACGGCAAATCCACTAAGCCTCTATCGAGCAGATAACTTCAGTACCAGCGGCAACCCCGTCAACCCCACTCGCACCAACAATACAACCCCCTCAGCCGTGGCTCCACCCCCCACGATCGGGCAGATGTTGGATGCAGCCCTGCGGGTTGTTTCCCAGGACCCCGATGGATTTGCCCTCGTTGCTGAGGAAGAAGGAACGGATAACTTCGCGAACGCGAACAATGCGGTTGGGACGCTGGAAGCGGCTCGACGGGCAGACGAGGCGATCGGGATTGCCATGCGCTTTACGAATGACAACCCCAATACTCTGGTCATCACCACTGCCGATAGCGAAGCAGGTGGGTTGCAGGTCTTTCAACCTGTCCCCTTTGCCCCTGGCTATCCGGTCCCTCCTGGCACCCTGACCACCCCACCCACCGTTCCGGTCAACCCCACAGGTTTGACGGGCGCAACCACCCCCCAAAATCCGGTAGACGGAGAGCGAGGACGAACTGCCCCCTGGGTAGCCTTCAACTCCCCAGCCATTCTGTCGGACCCCGCCCAGAGCCGCCAACCCTTTAGCGTTGCCTGGGCAGGGACACCGGACTTTGCCGGATCAATTCATGTAAAAGCCCACGGGCGAAATGCCGATCTCCTGCCTCAAACGGTTGATAACACCGACATTTATCGGTTGTCGTATCTGACCCTGTTTGGTCGATCGCCAGATCCCACCGTCCTACGCCGAGAGGCAAGCAAGGCCCTGATGTTGGAAGGGGGCATCGGTACGGTCAACCTTCAAGTTACGCTGACAGGGCAGCGAGGTGGCAGCGTCAATGAGATTGGGGTCTTCGAAGTTGATGATGCGAATGGCACCATTAACGGCATTGCCCCCAGCGATTCCCGTTACCTGGCAACGGCTCTGGGGCGAGGCCGGATTCTCATGTCTGCCATCAATAACAATCCCCAAAACTTTGATCCCGGCACCTTGCGTCGTTTATTAGGAGAGATTGATCGCGGCTCTCGTCTGGTGTTTTATCAGGTAGAGAACGGGACAACGGATGGGGCACTGGCGGCGATCGCGGCCCGTCGAACCCCCCCGACGATCACCTTCTCCACGGCCTCTGGGGTGACGGTTGACCAACTCACGGGCAGTAATCGATTCCAGGTTGCCTTCAACAGCATCACTCTTACAGCAGAAACGGCGACCGCCCCGGCTGCATTGGGAACAGCCCTTCAAAGTAGCCAGGAAGGAGAGGTGATTGACTTGCGGGGTATCACTGGTCAGGTTCGAGCGGAGTTTACTGTCAATCGGGAAGCAGCCTTCGACAATTTTGTTGGCTTTTACCGAGTGGATGATGCGCGGGGTACGATTGGCACCCTGGCTCCGGGTAGCGGTCAAGACTATATCCGAGCTGCCCTGGATCGGTTGGTGCCTGGGTTAAACCTGAGTGTTGCGAACCAGGGACGGGCACAGTTTACGGCCCAGTTGACTGGGGGAGGCATCTTTGCGCCCTTGCTGATCACCAATGGGGGTACGATCGATCAGGCGCGCAATGGGACGCTGAATGCGGAGAACAATCAGGGGATTTACTTCCCCTACCTGGGGGCCAACTTTGCTGGGGCCGATCACTTCCGCATCCTGGGTGAAAACATCTGGGGGATTGAAGACCTGCGAGGTGGAGGGGATGCTGACTACAACGATGTCATCATCTCTGCAAGACTGACAGCCATCTAAGGCTTCATGTTTGAGCAATCGAACAAGCTTTAGCGTCGCTCAGCCCCCACCCAAAATGGGGAGTTTGAGGGGTAGGCTGGAAGCCCCACTTCAGACACGGGGAAGAAAGCCTACCCCTCAAGCAGTCGATGCCCGCGATCGGTTATTGCCCTTGGCTTTCGGCTCAGACAAAGTATTAAGCCAAGCTCTAACAACCGCTGACAGTCAGCCTAACTCTGTGCTTCTTCACTTTGGGGTAATTTCTGCCCAATCTGGGGTTCCGTTCCAGCGAGCAAGCGTTGGATGTTGCCGCGATGTCGCAGGATGACGTAAGCCCCAGCAGTGACGGCAAAGAGTTGATAGGCCAGAGGTTTTTGAAGGGCCACCATCAGAATTCCAACCGCAAAAGCAGCGGCGATCGACCCTAACGACACGATCCGGAACAGAGCCAATAAGATAACGAACACTCCCAGAGTTGCCAATCCCACCTGCCAGTCCAGGGTAAGGAGAACGCCTAGACCTGTTGCAACGGACTTCCCCCCCGTAAACTTCAGCCAGATCGATCGACTATGGCCTAAAAGTGCCGCTAATCCTGCCAGCGTTGCTAACCAGGGAATCCAGATGGTCAGCGATTCAGCCGATGGCGCAAGGGCAATCAAGGTCGGAAGGTTGCCTAACCAACGAACGAACAGGACGGCCGCCACCCCTTTTAGAATGTCCGCCGCCAGTACGACTGCCGCTGGCCCTTTCCCAACAGTTCGCAGGACATTCGTGGCCCCCGTTGAGCCAGACCCCTGTTCCCGAATGTCAATTCCTTTCAGCAGTTTTCCCGCCAGATATCCACTGGGCAAAGATCCCAACAGATAGGCAACGACCAACACACCAACATTTGCGACCCACCAAATCCCATTACCCATGACCCATCATCCCTGTCCCACTATCACCATTGAACCGGATTTTGGCCTCATCGCAGTGAGTAGGATGGATTTTGCGGATCGGGGGCGAAGGCCAGCAAAAGCGGATACTGAAGCAGTGACAGGCTGATCTGATCCTCTCCCTCATCCACAACAATCAGGGGCATATCTCCCTGTTTGATGATGCGATCGGCCTTTTGACTGACCGCTTCCGCCGTCTCGAATAGGATAATCCCCTGTTCTGGACCAAAATCGCTCCGAGTGATCCCCAGACAATCCTGAAGCCCCCGCCGCCATTCTCCCAGCCGTTCCGGACTATTCGCGAGAATGAGTGCCCGCAACTGGTCCTCGTACAGATCTCGCAGAATAGAGACGGTTGCCGAGGCAATCAAAATATTTTGGAGCCGACTGCCCATCGATCGGATTGCCCCCCGACCTCCTTGGGTGAAAAACCAATTAGAGACCCGCTCCGCATGGACTGGCTCAAAGGTGCGGCGTAACTGCCAGGGGGGACCGTAGTATTCGGGGTTCGTGCGATATTGGTCCAGCAATCCCCGAATGCGGCGGGTATCTTCTTCAAAAGTTTGTTCTGAAAAGTCGGGTGTCCGGGCCTTCTGGCGAGGAGTGCGTTCTTCAACGATCGGTTTTTCCACTTCCTTCGCCTGGGGAGTCATCTGCAACTGTTCCGCCGCATTCACCAGATCTTGTAGACTGCCGACCAAATAATCTTTGAATCCCTGTACCCGAATTGCCAGATCTTGCGATGCTCCCGCGAAAGTGGTCCGCATTTCATTGCGAATGCGTTCCTGGCGACGCTCCAGTTGCTCAACTGTGAGTTGCAAAGTCTGACGACGTTGTTCTAATTCCCCTACCCCTTCTTGAATCAAGCGCCCTAACGTGTTTTGAGTTTCTGTAACCTGGGATTGTAATCGCTGGTTGTAGGTTGCTTGCAAAGAGTCGATTTCCTGTTGCAGAGCCTTTTTACGTTGCTCTAACGTCTCAATTTCCTGACGCAAATCTGTAGTCAGGTCAGAAAATGGGGCAGGGGTACTCGCCAAATTCAGGGATGTTGGGGAGGATTGATCCCCAGATTGAGATTCAAATTGGGTGGGAAAATTATCCGAGTTCATCGAGTCGTTCAGGGTGTACTAAATGGCAAATCTCAGGAAAATACTACGGATTCACTTTGGGAAACCGTTGCTCCAGGCAAGCTCTTAACTGGCTGGCACTAAACAGCATGGGTAAGAAGTGAATACTTTTAACCTCTCGAAAATAGAACAGAATGGGAACCTTTGCCCAAAAAATCTCCCAATTTTGCCAGTCCTGATAAGGAAATCGGCGGATCAGCGTTTCTCCCCGATATACATCCAGGTCTGTTTCTGTAAACCGCAAGCGGAGGGTAACTGTTTGAAACAGTAGAAAGATGCCAAACAGGGCAACTACTCCACCGACCCAGATCTGGATGAAGGCTAAAGGAATGCCCATCAGGAAAAGGGCGATCGGAATTCGATAGCTGGGAGCGAGTTCGATCGCCTCAGGCGATTGGGGAATAGACGTTGTAGTCACGGCTGGTTCTGAGGGTGATGGGCTTTCTCTATTCTAAGGGGGGGAGGAGATGAAAATTTATGATTCCAATCTCTCCCCATCCCCCTATCCCCTCATTGCCTCATCCCTTAAAACCCTCCCATCATCCCACTCCCAAGCCCCTGAAACATCAACCAGGAAAGAAAGAAATTAAAGATAAAAATGGCCAGCAAAGAGGTGACAACTGCCGTCGTCGTGGATTGACCGACACCCTTTGCGCCTCCCGTCGTTGTTAGCCCCCAACTGGTGCCGATCGTCGCAATCAAAGCACCAAAGACAAACCCTTTGATTGCTGCACTCCCGAAATCCCACATGTCCAGAAAATTGCGGGCGGAGTTGAGGAAGACGCTGGGGGAGATGTCGTAGAGGGAGGTAGCAACCAGGAACCCTCCAGCCATGCCCGTCACCCAGGAAAAGATGGTGAGAATGGGAAGCATCAGGCAACACGCAACGACTCGTGGGATCACGAGGTAATCGATCGGATCTGTTTTCAACATGTACAGAGCATCAATCTGTTCTGTCACCCGCATCGTGCCAATTTCAGCGGCGAAGGCAGATCCAACCCGTCCTGCAATGATCACAGCAGTTAGCACGGGGGAAAGTTCACGGGCCAGGGCCAGGGACAACACCCCACCGACCGCACTTCCGGCCCCTAACCGAATAAACTCCCGCGACACTTGAATGGTAAACACCATTCCGACAAAAGCTGCCGTTGTCAGCGCAATCAATAAAGACTCTGGCCCCACAACAGCCATTTGATCGACTGTATTGCGACGATGAATTCTACCAGCAAGCAGGTGAATCACAACCTGCCCCCCTAACAAAACTGCTGCCAGCAACCGCTGACCCCACACTCGAAGCCCCGATCCGCTTGTTAGTTCACTCATGTTCTTTATGATTCCATACTCTTGCGAAAATCCTGCTAATCTTGAACCGATCGCAGTCATGGAAATCCTGTTTTGCTATCAAAACCTTAGACCTTTTTGGAACTATAGTCTTGTAGGAATTGCCTGTCATGTCTCTCGAATCAACCCATGTGTATCCTGTTGTCTGGCAAGACGACCATGTACTTTTGATTGACCAGAATCGCTTACCGGGTGAATATGCCCTGGTTGCCATTCATTACTATCAAGATATGGCAGAGGCCATTAAAACCATGATCGTTCGGGGTGCCCCAGCGATCGGTGTTGCGGCGGCCTATGGAATATATATGGGGGCACGAGACATTCAAACAACTGAACGGGATGCCTTTCTGGAGGAGTTAGAGCGCGTTGCTGAATGCTTACGGGCAACCCGTCCTACCGCCGTCAATTTATTTTGGGCGATCGATCGGATGCTGAAAACAGCCCGTCAGACCGCTGGCCCGATCGACTTTCTGAAGCAAACCCTGCTTCAGGAAGCCCAGAGGATTAATACAGAAGACTTACAAACCTGTCGCAGCATTGGCGATCACGGAGTTGAAGCGTTACCCCCGACTCCCCAACGACTCCGACTCCTTACCTATTGCAATGCAGGTGCCCTGGCAACCGCAGGATATGGGACAGCCCTGGGGGTGGTGCGATCGGCATGGCAACAGGAACGACTGGAGCGGGTTTTTGCCTGTGAAACTCGCCCCCGCCTCCAGGGCGCACGGCTGACGGCCTGGGAATGCGTACAGGACGAGATTCCCGTCACCCTCATTACTGATAGTATGGTTGCCCACTGTATGCGGCGGGGGATGGTGGATGCGGTCGTTGTCGGGGCTGATCGCATCGCTGCCAATGGCGACAGTGCGAACAAGATTGGCACCTATACGGTAGCGTTGATTGCCAAAGCTCACCAAATTCCCTTCTTTGTTGCCGCCCCCCTCTCTACCGTTGACTTCAAACTGCCCGATGGGGCGCAGATTCCCATCGAAGAAAGGGACTCCAAAGAGGTGAGCCATGTAGGGGAGACTAGGATTTGCCCCCCCGGAATTCAAATCTATAACCCTGCCTTCGATGTCACCCCCGCAGACCTGATTACCGCCATCATCACCGAGCATGGGGCGATCGTTCCCAAAGACTTGAAGCAGTTGGAAGGGAAACAGATTCGGTAATGGGTAAGGGGTAATCGGTTGCTGAAAGACACGAAAACGAGTGTCTTTCATTCGAGTCTTTCCCTTCTGCCTTCTGCCCTCTGCCTTTACTTAGATTTAGGCCAGGTAATCAGGGGATCTTGTGCTAAACGGTAGGCCACCTCGTAGGCACCATACCGATTTAGATGGCTGGGGTCTGAAAAATAATCATTTCCTGTCAACCACAATTGGCTGAGATCTCGAAAGATCATTTGCCACTCGATCGCCGTTTTCCGCATAAATTCCTGATACTCCTGCTCATACTCAGAACGGGCGGGGTCCAGATAATCCTGAGTGAGGGGCAGGTTGACAAACACCACAGGAATGGATTGCTGCCTGGTAAACTCCAACAGCTTTGTCAGGGCTTCTGCCTGTCTCCCCGCTAACCGGAATGCTTCATAGTCCCCATCAAATTCCCCAGACACCCGCGCATACTTCTGGTAATACGTGGCAGGGTTATAGCGAACGGATAGAGGCATAAAGCCATCAAAATCAACAGCCTGTAAGGGAGAAGCATCACCTGGAGTCGGAGAAGCAGTTGCCTCCGCCTTATCCTGCCGCTTCAAACGGGGTTGTTCTGGAGTTTGTGCCACATGAGGCGACAAACTCACAATCTGATCTCGTAACAATCCCTGAAGTTCTTGCCGCTGGGGATAGGTTTCCGAAAATTTTGAGAGCCGCTGGGTCAAGAAGTCATTGATTGCCTGATAGTTGCTGGCGATCGTCTCTCGAATGCTGCGATCGTCAGGGGCGATCGCCGTTTTCTCAGGGGATGGGGACTTCGCTTCTGCCTGGGAAGTCGGATTGGGAGAAATGTGCCCTGTTTGGCTCAGTTGGCGATATCCCGGTGACACCAAAATTCCGTTATAGGTGACATCTTCTCGACCACTGTTAAAGGCCCGTGCCCCATCTGCCCAGAGAATCATCTGAGGCAGTTGATCGGGGGTAAGAATTTTGCGGAGTAGCAGATCGACCACTTGCACCGTTGCCCCATTAATCCCAAAGTTAAAAATACTGATGTTGGAATGACCCTGGGCTGCAAGGGCTGTTTGTAAAGCCGTCGGGTCAACTCCCCGCAGGGCACGGGAACTCCCCACAATCAGGACATCGGGGGGGCCAGCTTCCGCCAAGCGTCGATAGTACAGGGCCAGTTGTTGATCAAACTGGCGACTATTAAAGGTGGCATAGGGAGAACGTACCCCTGCCAGGAGATCCGGATTGGATAGGTTAGGACGGTCTGTGGACGGCAGGGGACGGCCCGTATTCAGAGATGGGTTCACAATCTGAATCGAGGAAATGGCAGCAGGGTCCGCAGTCGCAGAATTCGTTTCTGTAAAGCCTGAGGAGTTAAAAACTCGGCCCCCCTTCTGCCCCGACTTATTTAGCGAAAGCCTGGGGAGGGCAGGGGAAGGCGAAGGAGAAACCACCCGCACCGGAGGTAGTGCAGCAGGTTTAGAGGTGCGATCGACCCGCACAGAAGCCGTTGCCGATTGGGCCGCCCGGAGCCGCAAAATTTCCCCCAGCAGCCGATCGCCACTAAAGACCAGCACCAGACCCAGCGCACTCCAGACCAGGGCAAGTTGGGCATTTTTACCGAATAGGTGTTTACTGGAAGCAACGGCAGCAGCGGGAACCAGCGAACCTCCCCGTTCAGTGGAGGTAAAAACTTGGGTCCGCAAGAGCCATTGTTGAGCCGTTTGGAGAACCTGCTGACTGGCTTCGGCAAAGCGAGTCCGTAAATCCTCTGGAGTCAGGTCAGGGCGAGTGGTCAGGTGGCCTGGATCAACGATGAGGGCACCGACATAGGCATCAGAGGCCGCGAATTCGGGGGTTGCCTCTGGCACCATTCGTTTTCGCCGCACAAAGTCTGCCCCATAGCTCCACAGGGGCCGCTTCTGACCTGCGCGTCGTCCATAAATCCGCACCCCTGCCACGCCAGAGAGGTGTAATTGTCGAATGTACTTTGCAATCTGGGATGCGGTTTGTTCCCGCTGGGGACAGACGGGGGCATCCACCATAATGTGTAAGAGATCGCCCTTGGGAAGCACCTGCACCCGCACTCCCCCAGTCGCCAAGCGCCGATCGAGATCGGGATTCAGGAGGCGATGCAGGAGAAATACCAGAGCGGGCCGATCGCCTTTCTGAGCCAGTTGAAGGGTTGTCTCGGTCAGAGCCGGGTGAACTGAGGCAGGCAGGGAGAGCCAATTCACCCAGACGGGTTCGTCCTGTCCGTTCAGTTGCCCGTAAATAGCCGCCGCATGAATGCCCTGTGGGGCGATCGATTCCAGCAAGGGAGTCACGGTGCCGACGACGGATTGCTGAGCCGGAGCCGTCAATTCTGGTAGGGGAGACCCATCTAGAGCCTGGGCGCTCATTTTGGGATGGGTCAATTGGCAGAACAGGTGCAGGGTCGATTCCTTCAGAGCGGAGGCGATCGTGATCCCCTCATTCGCCAGGGCTTGGCTGAGTAATTGGGTCAGAGCTTGCACATCTCCCCACTGGCCCCAATCTCGCAACATCTCTTCGGGTGGAGTCAGGTCTACCCGTAAAGCCCAGTCTGCCTCCTCTTCCCCAGTCACTTTACAAAAAAGCAGGGCATCCCCAAATTCCTTCAGGTCCAGATCCCGGAGTTGTTCGGCGATCGGTTCCGCGACGAGGTTGGGGTCTGGGCTGTAGGGAGAAGTACAGAGAATCCAGAGGCGGCGATTCCGTTGTTGAGCAGTTGCGGTAGAAGCCTCTGGCGTTTCGATAAAGCGAGCGGTGACTTCCACCGCAATTCCCATGCGATTGAGGGTTTCACTTAAGTAACGGGCGATCGCTTCTGGTTCCCCCCGCTGGGCGAGGGTGCGATTCGGAACAATCAGGGCAAATTGGGTAACGTCAGGCGTGGCCGTCGGTTCTACGGGAGACTCAGGGACGGGAGAGGGCTGGGTGACTGGATGTTTTAACTGCTCCAGATAGCGATCTAGTTGATTAAGATAAATGATCTTGGCCCATTCAGGACGCTGACAGCCTGTAATCCGACCGTAAACATACACCTGGTAAATAGGCGGATGGTTAGAGGGCAGCA
>JANRKG010000271.1:0-3937 GCA_033763635.1 Leptolyngbyaceae cyanobacterium bins.59 | reverse complement strand
TCCCAGGAGGGGTAGGGGTGGGTTTAGCCTTCGCAAAAGAAGTTTTCAAAGGGACTGCGAATCACCCAATCCCCAACCCACCCCGGCCTACGACCACCCCTCCCAGGAGGGGATGAGTTTGAGAGTAAACTTATAAAGCTGGGATGTGCATCGCAAACAGCATTACCGCAGACTTGTAAGTTACGATTAACAAACGGCTTTAGAGGCGCGGGGTATGGCTTCAGCATCCAACCATCAACCAAACATCATTCGTACAGAACGGGGGTTGACAATTTCTGGTACTCGCATCACCCTCTACGACGTAATGGATTACGTGACGGCTCAGTACCCCCCCAAATTTATCCGCGCCTTGTTTGACCTGACAGAGGAGCAGATTAACGCTGCTTTATCTTACATTGCAGCAAATCGCCCTGAAGTTGAGGCAGAGTATCAACTGGTTCTAAAACAAGCTGAGGAAAATCGCCAGTATTGGGAGGAACGCAGTCGTGAACACCTTGCTCGTGCTGCCCAAAGATCTCCTAGTCCAGGTCAAGAAGCTCTTTGGGCAAAACTTCAAGCGCAGAAAGCCAGACATGAGCTAGGACTATGAGCAAAACGCCTTCTAAGAAGCCCCACGATTCAGGTGATGAGCTTCTGGCTGAATACCACTTTGACTATCAAAAGGCAAAGTCCAACCGCTTTGCTGGTAGTGATAGGAGGCAATTTTTAAAGGGTGATGAGGGTCGAACGCTGTATTGATGTGGGCAGAACTGAAGCGGATGGGTAAGCGTTCAAGGTGATCTGTCGCCATTCAACTTCACGGTTATAATGATCCCTCTAAGCTCAAATCCGTATTGCATCGCCGACTCCCATGCTTGATATCCCTCAATACCTCGCAACCGAACTTTCCCTAAAACCGTTTCAGATCAAGAATGCTCTGGAATTGTTTGCAGAAGGAGCGACCGTTCCCTTCATTGCCCGGTATCGAAAAGAGCGTACCGGGGAAATGGACGAGGTGCAACTGCGGGATTTGCAAGAACGGTTCACCTACCTGACGGAGTTAGAGGAACGCAAGGCGACGATTCTGGCTTCGATCGCCGAACAGGGCAAGCTCACCGACGAACTCCAGACCCGGATTACGGACTGTTTGCAGAAGACCGAACTCGAAGACCTGTACCTGCCGTATCGTCCTAAGCGGCGCACGAGAGCCACGATCGCCCGCGAAAAAGGATTGGAACCCCTCGCCCAATTCATTCAAACGCTCAACCAATCCCAGACCGCAATCCCCAGTTTGGAACCGGAAGCACAGAAATATGTTTCGGAAGAAAAAGGGGTGAAGACGATCCCAGAGGCGTTGCAGGGAGCCTCGGATATTCTGGCGGAGGAAGTGTCAGAACGGGCTGAGTTGCGGGCTTACCTGCGGGAGTATTTGCTGAAGGAAGGGATTTTCACCTCACGTATCAAAGCCGATTATCCCGAAGGCACGACAAAATTTGAGATGTACCGCAGTTATCAGGCGAAGGTAAAGGACATCGCGCCCCACAATCTGCTGGCTCTGTTTCGGGGTGAAACAGAAGGGGTGCTGGAGTTTGATCTGAGCTTTGAGGAGGCGATCGTTCACAGCTATCTGGAATCTCAGACCCTCCGCACCAAAGTTCCGGTCGTGCGTGACTTCTATCGGGAAATGCTGCGGGATGCCTTCAATCGCCTCATGAAAACCTCCCTGATTACGGAAGTTCGCACCACAAAGAAGCAAGAAGCAGATCTGGAATCCATTAAGACCTTTGAGGCGAATTTACGGGAATTGTTACTTTCCAGTCCGGCAGGGATGAAACCGACGCTAGCCATTGATCCTGGCTTTCGGACGGGGTGCAAAGTGAGCGTTCTCGATCGCACTGGAAAATTCCTGGAGTACCAGGCGATCTTTCCCCATCAGGCCGCTGAACAACGACAAAAAGCCGCCAATACCCTCAAGCAATTCATCGAGAAGTACGAGATTGAACTGATTGCGATCGGCAACGGCACCGCAGGACGAGAAACGGATGAGTTTGTGGCGGAGGTATTAGCCACCCTGGAGCGCAAACCGATCAAAGTCATGGTGAACGAATCGGGGGCTTCGATCTACTCCGCCAGTCCGGTTGCGAGTGCAGAATTCCCTGACCTGGATGTGACAGTGCGCGGGGCGATCAGCATTGGGCGGCGGTTGCAAGATCCCCTAGCGGAGTTGGTGAAGATTGATCCCAAGTCGATCGGGGTGGGGCAGTATCAGCACGATGTAGACCAGAAGTTGCTGAAGAAGAAGCTGGATGAAACCGTCGAAAGTTGCGTGAACTTTGTGGGCGTGGATTTGAATACTGCATCGAAGGAATTGCTCACTTTTGTTTCGGGGATTACCCCCAGCGTTGCTAACAATATCGTTGCCTACCGCAATCAACAGGGAGCCTTTCTTAACCGACAAGCCCTCCTCAAAGTTCCCAAACTGGGACCGAAAGCTTTTGAGCAAGCCGCAGGGTTTTTGCGAATTCGTGATGGGGAAAATCCGTTAGACAATACAGCGGTTCACCCAGAACGGTACGCCCTGGTCGCTAAAATTGCCCAGGATTTGGAAGTTCCCCTGAATCAACCCACCCAATTAGCGATCCGTTTAAAGCAGGTGGGAATTCAGAAATACGTGACTGACACCGTTGGAGAACCTACCCTGCGGGACATTCTGAGCGAATTAGAGAAACCCGGTCGTGATCCGCGTGCGGAATTCCGCTATGCCACCTTCAAAGCAGGGGTGAAAGAACTCTCAGATTTGAAAGTGGGAATGGAATTGGAAGGGGTTGTCACGAATGTTGCCAATTTCGGTGCGTTTGTTGATATTGGGGTGCATCAGGATGGGCTGGTGCATGTCTCCCAACTGGCCGATCGCTTCATCTCTGACCCAAAACAAGTGGTGAAGGTGGGTCAGGTCGTTAAAGTGCGGGTGCTGGAGGTGAACGAACCTCTAAAGCGCATTAGTTTAACGATGCGATCGACAGACAAACCCAGTGTCGCGACTGAGAAGAAAGCTGCTCCCAAACCAGACGCGAAATCAAACACAAAAGCAGCGAAGTCAAACACAAAATCTACAACTTCCCCTGCTGCAACCCTGGATGATCTCAAGGCAAAGTTTAATCGTAAGAAGCGATAGGGATGCGATCGTGATTCAAATCAGCAAGTTAAAACGATCGTGCCATGAGCATTTCCCTTCTGCCCTCTGCCTTTTACGATAGTTCTCCATGAGGGCGAAGCTGAAAGCTCAGGGATTTGCAAATTGATAAAGTACCAGTCACCGGGCTTCGGCTTCGCTCAGCCCTCGCTCTTTCGCGGGTTGAGCGAAGTCGAAACCCAACCTACAGGGATGTTACTTTGCTGCATATCCCTTATTAGGTGGGCTATCAAATGAGTTCAAAAACAGGGAAATTTTGCCAGGACGATCGCTAATTGCCGCAGCGACCTTTCAACTACCCCGAATAGGCGAACCAAAGTTACGGTTCCCTCTTGACTCTCCAGTAGACTAGATACTCCAACATAGAGTCATAGCAAATTCGGAGATTTCAAGTGACTCTTCAACTCACGGTTCCCAACATGGCTTGCTCAGCTTGCAGCGATACGATTACCAAAGCAATTAAGGCGATCGACCCTACTGCAACCGTTCAGGCGGACACCAAAACGAAACAAGTCAACGTCGAAACACAAGCGGCAGAGACAGCTATCAAACAAGCCATCACTGATGCTGGCTATACCATCTCATAGGAGGTTTACATGGAAAACGCAACCTTAAAACTGAGGGGCATGAGTTGCGCCTCCTGTGCCAACAACATTGAGGAGGCAATTCGTTCGGTTCCTGGGGTTGAAGCGTGCAACGTCAATTTTGGGACGGAGCAAGCGGCAGTCTCCTACGATCCAAGTAAAACGGACGTTGCTGCAATCC
>JANRKG010000270.1:0-20363 GCA_033763635.1 Leptolyngbyaceae cyanobacterium bins.59 | reverse complement strand
CCTGCCCGTTGACGGTAATGTTAATGCCCGTCCCAGTCGGGGGAGTTGCGGGTGTTTGGGGAGTCGGAGGAGGAGGGGTTTGGGGAGAAGGGGTTTGGGGTGTGGAAGGGGGTGGGGGGGCGGTGCCGCTAATCGCCCGACTCCAGGCAGCTAACCCATCGGCAATGCCAGCAGCGATATCCCGACGACGATTTTGCAGAATGAAGCGATCGTCAGGACTGGTCAGGAATCCCACTTCCATCAGCAGCGAGGGCACCTGGACTTGACGGCAAAATCCCAGACTGCCAACCCCAGTGGCCGTATCTGGTTTCGCGCCTCGGCTGGGTAACTGCGGGACTCGTCGGAGGAGGGCCATCAGCAGTAATTCGGCATGGGCTTTGCGCTCGTTATTGTTGGAAATATAAAAAACGCTACTCCCCCGCACAGTGGGATTACCCGCCGCATCTGCGTGGATTTCTAGAGCGACATCGCCCCGTTGAACACGACTATTAATCCAGCTAATGGTTTGTCGGAGGCTCAGGTCGTCGGGAACAGAAAGTACCTCGAAATTGCGCGATCGTAAATCCGCAACCACCAGGTCACGAGTGAGCATCATTTCTTTCGCTTCATCGGTGCCCCCGACGACGGCTCCTGGGTCTCTGCGCCCATTTTCTGCACCACCATGCCCCGCTGAAATAAAAATCCGTCCCATGTTGCCTTAATTCTGTCGTAAATCAATGATTTGCCGATAATCCTATCTCAATCTTTCCGATTTTCGAGGAAATTGCAGGCTGACCTTAAAGGTCATACAAAACGCAATAATAAAGATTGCAAAAAAACAAGCAAAAAATAAAGGCAGGGAAACTTCCCTGCCTTGTGCAAACCCGTAAATTAAACAAAAATAATGTAATTTTTGGGGTATTTTTTATCTGAAACCAACCGCAGCCTGCCACACAAAAGCCAGCAGGAAGAAAAACAGGGGGATCAAAGGGAGTACATCCACCAGGGGATCAAAAATCGAATATGCTTCGGGCAATTTCGCCAACAGCAGAGCCGCTTCCATGAATCAACCTCTTCGTGAACAGTAAAAGATTTCAGCTTTGATAAGTATCTTAACACGCCCCTCATCCGCGATCGTCACTCTCTAACCAGCCAGGGGGCAAATTCTTGAGAGAAGCGATCGGCCTGAATCGCAGCCCGGATTTTTTGGGTGAACTGCACTAATTCCGTAATGTTATGGATGGAGAGCAGGGTATATCCCAAAATTTCTCGCGATCGTAGGAGATGGCTGATGTAAGCACGGGTGAAATGGCGACAGGTGTAGCAGGGGCAGGTGTCGTCCAGGGGGGTGAAGTCTTCCTGATAACGGGCATTTCGCAGGTTCCAGCGGTTGCCTTGTACCAGAGCATTGCCATGACGGGCTAAACGGGTGGGAATCACACAGTCAAAGAGATCGACTCCGGCGGCGATCGACTGGACAATTTCCCGATACGTCCCTACGCCCATCAGATAACGGGGTTTGTGGGCGGGTAAGAGGGGGGCGGTGGCTGAGACGATCGGTTGAATGAGTTCTGCGGGTTCCCCTACACTTACCCCACCGATCGCGTAACCGGGCAAGTCAATTTGAGTCACCATCCGGGCCGCTTCCTGGCGCAAGTCGGGGTACACGCCCCCCTGGACAATACCGAAGAGAGCCTGATCGGAGGGGCGATCGTGGGCCTTTACACAGCGTTCTAGCCAGCGGTAGGTCCGAGCCGTGGCATCCACGACAGCTTCACGGGTGGCAGGATAGGGCGGGCACTCATCGAACGCCATGATCACATCTGCCCCAAGTTGATTCTGGATCTGAATCGACTTTTCGGGCGTTAGATAAATGAGTTGTCCATCGCGAGGGGATTGAAACTTAACCCCGTCTTCCGAAATTTGCCGTAACTCACTCAGGCTGAAGACCTGAAAGCCCCCGGAGTCGGTTAACATCGGCCCATCCCATCCCATAAACCGATGCAATCCTCCCGCACGGGCGACAATGCCTTCCCCTGGTTGCAGATGCAGGTGATAGGTATTCGCTAAAACCATCTGTGCCCCGGTTTCTTTTAACTGGGCGGGGGTAATGGTTTTAACGTTTGCCAGCGTCCCAACGGGCATAAATCGGGGTGTTTCGACTGGCCCATGAGGAGTCTGAAAAATTCCCGCACGAGCATGGGTCTGGCGACAACATGCCTGACATTCAAATTGAAAAGAAAGCTGAGAAGACTGGCTCAAAATCTTAACCTGTGGCACGCAATGAGAACTGAGGCAGTTTAGGCACCTTTTACCAGTGATGGGGAATGGGTCATTGGCAGGATCAAGCCCGTTCCTTGTATCCTCCATGTCCCATGATTCATGACCCATCCCCCCCTAAATCAGCCTCACCCATTCTAGAAGAAGTTGGAGCAGGGTCTACCAGCGTTCCGGTCCTTCCTCATCAATGACCACGATCACGCTCCAGACAGACCCTAAACTGTGACGAAAATTGGCCAGCCGATCGCTTATCCACATCCTGAAAGAAGTCTGCCCCAACAGGCTGGGAGAATGCCTACCTGACCCGATCGCTTTAGTGTTCATAGCTACCTGACCAAACCACTTGCCCTGATCTAATTGTAGTGTGTGTTACATCTGAGCCTGATGAGCGGATCTGTAAATTTTTAAGATAGATTATTGCGAAACTGAGATTTTGCCAGGAGAACTTTGATCCCTTGTCGCAGAAAAATGGGAAATCTATAAGTTCTTATAAAGCTAGGTAAAGAAAATAAGAAATGCTCATTGAGAAACCTTCCTGAGGATGGGGCACTAGAAACAGCAATCTGGAAAATTTGTATCAATGGAGTGAGGTTAAAAAAATAGATAGAGGCTTGGCGATGATTTCAGGCAAATGCCTATCAAATTGCTTGATGAAAAAGCCATGACGATCGGGTGCGGATGGTCTAAGCTAACAGGTGTAATTCTCTGTTATGGCTGAGGCGAATTGTGCCCAAACGTTTCCTGCCCCTGTCTGCCTGTCTGGTCTTTCTGAGTGTCTGTGTCATTGCTCCACCACTGAGGGGACAGGCGCTCATCCCCCGGACTGTGCAGTTGACTCCCTCAAGACTTGAGCAGCAGGGCTTAAACCTGGCCCAGGAAGCCGCCCAGCTTGCTCAGTTTGCTCAGATTGATCTGGCCCTTCCCCGCGCCCAACTTGCCACCCAACTTGCCCCCAAGACTCCCCAGGTTTGGGCATTATTAGGAAGTCTATATTTGCAAAAAAATCAGACAGAAAAGGGAATTACTGCACTGCAAAGAGCCAGATCCCTTGATCCCAAAAATGCCTCGGTTCTCTTTGCTCTGGGAACGGCCCATTTCCAACAGGCGAAGTATAAGCAGTCGGTGGATTATATTCAGGCAGGGTTGAAAATTAAGCCTAATATTCCGGGTGCGCTCTTTGATTTGGGAAACGCTTACTACATGCTCAAGCGTTTTCAGGATGCCGTTACCCAGTATGAGAAGGCTGTGAAGCAGGATTCAAATTTCTGGCCTGCGATTAATAATATTGGGCTAATCCGGTATGAACAGGGAGATGTGGATGGAGCCATTCGGCAATGGCGATCGGCTGTTTCCCTGGATGCGAAGGCGGCAGAACCTCAACTGGCCCTCGCGGTTGCCTTATACATCAAGGGCGATCGAGAGCAGGGGCTGATGCTGGGCGAGGCTGCCCTGCGCCTGGATAAACGCTATGCCGATCTCAAATTTTTAAAGGAAAATTTGTGGGGCGATCGGCTGCTGAACGATACCAAAAAATTTCTCGCCATTCCCCGGATTCAAGCAACGATCGCTCAGGGCAGGGATACGCCCAGACCCCAACGAGTTCCCTTGCAACTTCCCTAAGGTTTCTATGGGACAATCAGCATATTCATAACTGTTACTGAATGCGGGGCATTGTGGCGAAGGTTGTTCTGGAGAACGTATACAAGAGCTTTGCATGGCGGCGCGGAGAGAGTACCGAACCTGTTTCCCAGGATCTCGCTGGATTGGAACCTGATCCTGCGGGGGGGATTCCACCCTTGAAGAGCCGCAACGGTAAGGGGAAGGTTTCTCCCACCACATCCGTTCTGAGACGCATCAATCTCTCCATTCAGGATGGGGAGTTTATGGTTTTGGTGGGGCCGTCGGGTTGTGGGAAGAGTACCCTGCTTCGGTTGATTGCTGGGTTGGAGGAGTTGACCGCAGGGCAGATTTGGGTGGGCGATCGACTGGTGAATGAACTCCCTCCCAAAGAACGGGATATTGCGATGGTCTTCCAGAACTACGCTTTGTATCCCCACATGTCGGTTTACGACAATTTGGCTTTTGGATTGCGTCGCACAAAGTTAAAGCATGTAGGGAGTAAGGCAGAAGATGCTGCGTTACCCCTTTCAGTCAAGGCTGAAAACTGGTTATCCTCTGTCACCCGTCCCCTCCCTAAACAATTTCGGTACTGGTCAGATCAGGAACGAGCTGTGGATGAGTGGGTGCAGAAAATCGCCCAAATGCTGCAAATTGAAATGCTTCTGGAACGATTGCCCCGGCAACTGTCGGGGGGGCAGAAACAACGAGTTGCCCTCGGTCGGGCAATGGCTCGCCAACCCCAGGTGTTTCTGATGGATGAACCCCTTTCCAACCTGGATGCCAAGCTGCGATCGGAAACTCGCGCCCAGATCGTCAATCTCCAACACCAGTTGCAAACGACCACCATTTACGTCACCCACGACCAGACGGAGGCGATGACGATGGGCGATCGCATTGCGGTGATGAATGCGGGGCAAATTCAGCAACTCGCGGCCCCGATTGAACTGTATAACCGTCCAGCGAATCGGTTTGTGGCAGAGTTTATTGGGTCGCCTCCCATGAACTTTCTGACCGTTCAGGTGGAAACTCCCGTTTTACTCGTGCATCCTCAGTTCCAACTAGCCCTGCCAGACTCCTGGGCAACCCTGCTGCGCCCCTATGAAGGCCGATCGCTCACCCTGGGCATTCGCCCGGAACACCTGCGGGTGGCAGATACGCCCGAAGAGGCATTACTGCGAGTTCAGGTTGAGCGGGTTGAAGCGCTGGGCAGCGAAACCTATCTGGCTATCAATTGGTTAGGGCAACAGGCTGGCTTGACTTCTCCCCTGCAAGTGCGAGTGAGTCCCGATCGCCTGATTCGCCTCGGTGATGGGATTAACCTCAGTATCGCAATTGACAAGCTACATCTGTTTGATCGGGATACAGGACTGGCGGTGCGATCAGAGTAGGGATGCAATTGCTTTTTTAAAATTTTCGCTTGAATGCGACCCCTTGCAAAATTCTGTGTTTGTGCTAAGAACATATACATTCTGCGTTCTGCATTGCTACAGAATCCAACGTGAGGGCTGAGTGTGATGAGTGAAGCTGACCTGCCGACGGAAATTCAATCCTGTTCCGAGTTCAATGTATCTGACTGGGCCGGAGGTGGGGAGGTGAACACCCCCACTGTAGAGACACTCCCCCTGATTCAGGATTTTCAAGCCTTAGCGAGGTTGCCTGAAATCACAGGAATTCTCCACGTCATGCAAGAACTTCAGGGCCATAATTTGTTTCTAATCGATCGGGTGTCGCAGTTAGAGGCAACTCTGGAAGCCTGTCAGGTCTACTTACGATCGCAACTGAATGAGGGTGAGCTTGAGGAACAGACAAGCGACGCAATGACTCTTCAGAGCGATTCCGTCCAAAGCCATGTGGCTCGGCTGATGCTTGAGTTGGAACAGTCCCATCAGACGGCTTGCCGCCAACAAAGTTTAATTGAAACGATGAGTCACCAACTGCAAACCCATCAGGAGCGGGTGGCCCAACTGGAGCGGGAGTGTGCACTAGCCCAGCAGCGCTACGAGGAACAAACCCACGATCTGATGCAGTGCGAACAGGTGTGTGATGAGTTACGATCGCGCCTCCGGTGGCAGGAACGCTATGCTTTCCAGTTGAAAACAGCTTTGGAAAAAACGCTCGATCGCTCCCAGGAAGTCCCCCCAGTCCTGATGGACTCCTCGATTCCTTGCCCCTGGGAGGAAACGTCTGACGTTGCAGAAAAGCACACTCTCCAGGTTGTTTCTGGCATTGTTGTTGAACCCATACCAGCCTCAGAAACAGCCTCTCCTACCGATTGTATGGAATCTCAGGAGAGGGGTTCATCGGGTGCTGATATCTTGTTTGATACCCTGGAACAATCTCTCCTGGCAAATCCTGACGATACTCTCTGGGAAGATCTGGCTCGACTGATTGATCAGGCTCCCGATCGGGTGGCTCAGACGATCGCAACGGAGGGGACGCTGGAAAGCCTGACCGAACTTGTTGCCCAGGTCAACCTGTCCTCACCCGATGAAAGCAACCAGGAACTTCAAAACTCGGAGGAACAGCCGAATCCCTTCACCTTCCAGCCATTCCAGACGTTCGCGGATCTCTCAACGAAGCCCTACCACAATCCACCCGATTCTCAGAAAGTAATGGCTGTTCTGGAGGATGCGCCCCTGTGGCCCGCCCCTGTGGTTTATCCCCATCGCAACCAGAAGCGTTTGAAATCTTTGGCGGCGATCGACCTGCCCAATTTTCCACGCCTCTCTGTACCATCTCGGTAGAGGCGAATAACGCCTCTACCGAGATGGTACAGGTTAACCCTCGGCCATTTTGACCCCAACGGAGGGCTGCGATCGTCCTCCCTCCGTTATTTGCCCCATCCCATAGGTGAGGGCATAGTTCTGGACGACTAGCCACAACCAAAATCCTGGGAAGCGGGGTTCGACCCACGATCGCAAGGCACGAACAACGGTAGGGAGCCAGAATCCTACCACTGCCTGAAGGAAAGCCCGCAGGGTAAAGTCCAGATAGCATCCTACCCATCGAAACAAATCTTTGGGACCCGCCAACTGCCAGATCCACCAAAGCAGGACCGGATTGATGAATGCTGCTTTGAGGGCCATACGGTTAAAATCTAGCCAGTTCACCCGATCTTTGATAAACGCATCGGCAATTTCGGGAGATTCCCTCGCCAAAATGCCAAAGAAGGTGTTCAACATGGCATTGATGCGCTCTGGAGGAAGGTACTTTCCAGTCGGGACCATCATGCCCTTTGAAAAGAGCCAGGTGACAGACACATTACTTTGATAAGCCCGGATCTGATTGAGGTGGTGGGCATTCAGCAAGTCGTGCTTCAAGGCAATGTCTAGCAGCGTGGTTAACCGCTCCAGGTTGCGAACCAGGGACCCAAACCCCGTGAACACAAGCGGAGATTGCAGGGAAGCCGCATCTCCGATCGCAACCAGTCGATCGAAGGCGATGGTTCGATCGCGATCGTTCACACTGAAATGTCCCGGAATATACCCGAAGGTCGCTTTCTTCCACACCAGACTCTCCATGTCACAGCGACGGTACTCTGGCAGGATCGTGAAGAAATCCTCGTACATTTCCAATAAAGAACCAGGGTTGTTCGGGTTCACCTGATGGTAATGGAAGAGATAGATCGTAATTTCTTCGTCTCTGGCAGGGAAGAGTTCCCAAATTAACTGCCGTCCTCTAGAAATGTCCCCGTGACTGTGCAACACGTCCCCATACTGAACATCCCAAACCTCCGGAGCAAACCCCCGTTCAATCACGGCCCCTACGGTCGGACAGACGCTATCAAAGGCCCGCCCACCATTCAGTTGCCATGCGATCGGCGAAGCGGTTCCCATCGCATCCACCAGCAGCCTTCCCCGTGCCTGTCGAGAGTGATGGGTGGGGCGATGGGTCAAATGAACGGTGACTTGTTGAGAACTGACTTCTGCCCTCACAAACTCCGTTTCATCCCAGATATCTCCACCCGCAGCCCTCAGTTTTTCACCGCAGACTTGCAGCAGTTTTTCGGCATCCAACCCAATGTTAAGAACCGTAGGGGTATGTAGAACGGGAGCCTTAAGATTGGGGGGATTGTTGGCATCAAAAAACTTGTGAAAGCCATCGATATATTCCCGTGCAACCACACTTTCAAATTCACTGGGAGTAAATAACCCCAGATCAATTAAGCTCTGAAATTCAGCACGGGAAATGTTCCATTCCCGGTTCATGCGTCCAAAGGGCAATCGTTCCACCAGTAACACCCGATACCCTAATCGGGCCATCACGGCTGCGTGGATCACTCCCAAAGCACCGCCAACATAGATTAAGTCGTAATCAGGGTTGCCCTGGTTCGCTTCCTGAGACTCTTGCCGGAAGAGCACAGGCGTTGGTTGTTGCGGGTTTCGCACTCCTTCACGCCAGCGCTGTTCCCACCAGTACACCCGCATTAAGTCAGCTTCTCCGTTCGGAATCTTTTGGAAAAACTTGACGGTTTGGGGATAGGCCGACTCCAAAGCTTCAAAGATATTTTGCTGAGAGAGAGCGATCGCCGGAGGCGCGGGATAAGTAATCGGGAAGTGATGCCTTAACCCTGCCGTAAGCTGCTTTAATAACCTTTGTTCCCCTGAAAGTGCCCGATCGCACCACCGAAATACCTTTAAATAAGTCGTCCGTTGAACGGTCCACACAAAGATGGAAAGCTCGTTGGATGGCAGGGGTGCGGAGTGCTCAAGGGTTGTAGGGCGATCGAAAAACTGGAGCCGGATGCCCTCCGGTGTCACCTGTTTTTCCCCAGTTTCTGGCTGAAAATCTTGCTGTAACCAAGTTTTGACAGCTTCTATATCAGAGGTTGGAATCTCGATATAAAGAAGTTCTTTCATCGGGATAATTTAAACTCCGCAAAGTTACTGAAAAGGACAGGGTTGACAGGGACACAAATTACGCTAAACTTCCCTATACACAAACAATAAGAAACTTTACAACTCTCTCATAAAATCATCCATTCAAAATGGTAATTCAGGACACTTCAGAGAAAATGCAAGATTTGATTCCCATTCGTTCGAAGGACATTGTTGAACTAAGGCAACAGCAGGTGAGTGAAGAAGTCGTCGCAGCGGCGATTGCAGGCGTAGTTGTGCTCGCCCGTTCCGAGGGACGTTCCTTAGAAGAACTCAAAACTGAAGTGTTGCAGGACGATCGCTTGCTGGATGCGTCTCAACGCCGCTGGTTAAGCGACATTGTGGCCCAAGCCTGGAAGACCCTGCCTTAACACTCCTCCGTAAATTTTCTCATCTCTAGGAACTGATCTCGTTCTATTCCAAAAATCTCCATTAGGATGGATAGGAGAAAAGCGGTAAAAAGTGGGCCAAGGGGTTGAACTAACTCTTTGGAGATTTTGCATTTCTGTGTTTGCCATTCCGTGACAGTCCTCACAAAAAAAAGCCGTTTCTGTCATCTGTATCTGTTCTTGTAGTCACTGGCTATGGACTTGATTGTCTGAACAATCTTGTCCATAGCCAGTGATTTTAGAGTTCTGTTGGAGTTTAATCTGTGGGTTCCGCCTATTTATTTGTTCTGACTCTCATCCTGGGGAGTCCTCTCTATATCCTAATTAGAGCAATTTGCCTTGTGCTTCCTGGCTATGTGGTATTGCTGGGAGTGGGATTTGTAGGGATGGGACTTTTTTGGTGGAACCCTAGAAACTTGTTCTCGGATTCGATTATTGGACTTTTACCGTTTCTCCTCGGTGGGGTAGTCAGCTTGTTGGGGTTTGCTTTTGCTCCCCTTTGGGTTCAATTAGGAATTACCGCCGGATTGCTGGGATTGCAGCGACTCTATTTTAGAGACGTTTTGAATTAGGAGATTTCCGAAAAACAATCTACCCGCTGGTTTCGGCTTCGCTCAACAAGCACCCGCGCCCTGAGCGTAGCCGAAGAGCAACCCACAGGTAAATTCTTTTCTGAAAATCTCCTTAGAGATTGAAATCTGTTCCTTGAAGAATATTGATGTGACAGGGGCACTGCATTACAATGCCCCATGAGTTTTGTAGTATTTCGTGGATTTGAGAAAACTATTCCACCAGGGGTAAGCCGAGTACCTTTCCCTCGCCTTCTACGATCTGCCCGATCGCAGACGCAGAAATTCCCTGTTTTTCGAACCAGGCAACGGTTTGATCCGCTTGCTCAGACGGCACAATGAGCGTAAAGCCAATTCCCATATTAAAAGTATCAAACATCACGGTGGGTTGAACCTGGCCCATCTCCGCTAGCCATTGGAAGATGGGTAGGATGGACCACTGGGATGGGTCTACGACAACGGACTGGTGAGAACCCAAACAGCGGGGTAAGTTTTCGGGTAATCCGCCTCCTGTGATATGGGCCATGCCCCGAAGGTCTAATCCTGCTTGACGAGCCGCTAACACAGGCTTGACATAGATTTGGGTGGGAGCCAGCAAAACCTCTCCCAAACTTCGGCCTTCCAAAATGGCGGGGCATTCGTCTAAATCAAAGCCAGCTTGCTTGTCAGGACGATCGGATCGGGGAGCCTCGGCCAAAATTTTACGCACCAGGCTAAACCCATTGCTATGGACTCCCTGACTCGCTAATCCAATCACCCGATCGCCGGGACAGATGCGAGAACCCTCTAAAAGTTCGCTTTTTTCCACAATTCCCACACAAAATCCCGCCATATCGTACTCACCAGGCTGGTAGAACCCTGGCATTTCTGCCGTTTCTCCCCCCAACAGGGCACATCCTGCCTGACGACATCCCTCTGCAATTCCTTCCACCACTTGCGCTAGTTCAGCAGGTTTCAGGTGGCCTGTTGCCAGGTAATCGAGAAAGAAGAGCGGCTCTGCTCCAGAAGTCAGGATATCGTTGACACACATTGCCACCAAATCGATTCCCACCGTGTTGTGGCAATTCAGACTTTGGGCCAGCTTCAACTTCGTCCCCACGCCATCCGTTCCTGATACCAGGAGCGGCTCTCGATACCCTGTGGGAAGCTGAAACACACCTCCAAATCCGCCCAACCCGCCGATCACTTCAGGTCGGCGGGTGGAGTCAACCATACTGCGAATTTTGTCCACAAAGGCTCTGCCAGCAGCAATATCTACCCCTGCGTCTCGATAGTCCATGATGGGTTCTCCTGAATGCAGCCTGTATTTTACCTATTGAACTCTGTAGAGACGATAGGCATAAATTAAGACAATTGCGCCTTACTATTTTTTGTAAAGTATGTTAACTTTCTGTGAAGTAAAAACACTGCGATCGAGGGAGGTGAAGAGGCTGAAAGCTAGAAAAAACAAGGTTCTTTTGGCTACAAAAGAATTTAAAGTTTTGATGAAGTTATTCCAGTTTCTTCGCGATCCCTGATCCCCAACCCAAAAAGTTCGTGTTACGCTGACAGGGCTTCACCACCAAAAGTGAACACGGAACGAGTATGAGTTGTGTGTGGTTTGGATTTGGGAGATCTCTCGTAAAAATTGGCTTAAAAGGCTCTTTTGGAGACTGGTAGGTCGATCAAGGGGAGAAGTCTCAAAATCTACTTACGGTTGAATCAACTCCTTGAACAAGACCCTGAGGTTCAAGTTTCAAAGATGCGATCGCCGCAAGTTCCACTCCGGCTTGCAGTGCCTTTCACCATGGACGTATGAATCAACAACTCTTACAAGGTCTGACTGCGACCCTTTTGATTACTGCCATCAGTGCAGCGGCTTCTACCTATGCTGAGCAGGTAATCATCGGCAATCGCGGTCCTGAGACCAACTCTTCACCCTCGGAGTCTGCTGCCCCTGCTGGAACAGGTTCTTCCCAAAACTCTCCAACCTCCCCGACGGTCGCCACTTCTAAGGCTCCCACTCCTGAGGCCATGAAAGTTGGGACTTATCGTTCTGGCGCTACGACTGAGTCTGAGGCCATTGCCAAGGTTCATCCCCACCAAATCGGGAACCGTAGTGCAGCGACTTTGTATGTTCGCAACATTCCAGTCCTGACCTTCCTGGGTACTTCTGTTTCTTCTCCTGATTCAACCAGAACTGGAGCCGAGGCAGTGGGGCAGGGTGCCAGTTCTTCTTCTGGATCTTCTACGATCAAAGTGGGCGCCCTTCAGGAAATTTCTAAAACTGCTAGCGACATCAAAGCCTTTTCCGAGACCGATACTTACCAAAAAGACCCCGTTTGGCGAGCCACCTCGATCGCGGCTACCTTAAACCAACTCAGCCGCGATAGTTTGGATGCCAGCAAAATTCGGGTTCTGTGGGATACCAAGCACTCCCTCTATGTCATCACCCTGGATGGGAAGCAATTGGTTAGCTTAGATACGGATACCAAGCTTCCCGACACGACGAAGGATGCTGCTAAAGATGCGTTACAGGCTACGAATCGTCTGCGACGCTTGCTAGGGGATGCCGACCCCTTAACAGCGATTGAGGGGCAACCCAAACCGACTCCGGTTCGATCCTTACAAGCAGTTCAGTATGTTTTCAATGGATGGGCTTCCTGGTACGGCCCTGGCTTTAATGGCAACTTGAGCGCTAGTGGCGAGGTCTTTAATCAACATGACCTGACGGCCGCCCACCGCTATCTGCCCTTTGGGACTCGTGTGCGTGTTACCAACCTCGACAATGGGCGATCGGTTGTTGTGCGAATCAACGATCGGGGGCCTTACATCCATGACCGAGTGATTGACCTCTCCTTAGGGGCTGCCCAGGTGATTGGGATGTTAGGTTCTGGAGTTGCTCCGGTCAAGGTAGATGTGTTAACCCCCAGTCGGGCTGCAACAGGCCGACGGTAATGGACCTGACCCTCCTGTTGCAACAGGTTCTCAACGGTTTATCCGTTGGCAGCGTGTACGCCATCTTCGCGTTGGGGTACACGCTGATTTTCTCTATCTTAGGAATTATTAACTTTGCCCACGGGGCGATTTTTACCCTGGGTGCTTACTTTACCTACAGCCTCATGGGGGGCCGCTTTGGGTTTAATGGTCTTTTAGCAAATCTAGCCCTGCCCCTCCAATTGAATTTTCCGCTGGCCCTTCTCGTAGGAAGTGCCCTGGCGGGATGCGTGGGGATTGCGATCGAGCGTTGGGCTTTTGAACCCTTGCGGCGGAAAGGCTCCGATCCCTTGCTCACAGTTGTTTCCAGTCTGGGAATGGCAGTGGTGATTGTGAACCTGATTCAGTATCTTGTGGGGGCAGAAATTTATACTTTCCCCGCAAATACCTATGGAAACCTCCCCCCCGCCATCAACTTTGGGACTACGGAACAACCCGTTCCCATTCGCACTGTTCAGATTGTCATCTTTGCGGTCTCCGTCTTCTTTCTGAGCCTTTTGACCTATCTGATCAATGGCACGAAGTATGGAAAAGCCATGCGGGCCGTTGCCGAAGATCCGGTAACTGCGAGTTTGTTGGGCATCAATCCCGATCGCTATATTGTCCTCACCTTTTTTGTGAGTAGTTTCCTGGGTGGCTTAGCGGGAACCCTGGTTGGATCGAGCTTCAGTATCGCGGGTCCATATTTTGGGATTACTTTTGGCCTGAAAGGGCTGGCGGTGATTGTTTTGGGGGGACTCAGTAGTATTCCCGGAGCCGTTCTCGGTGGGATGACGATCGGGCTGGCGGAGGCTTTTGTTCCTTCATCCCTATCGGCTTACAAAGACGCGGTAGCCTTTGGTTTATTATTTTTGGTGCTGCTCGTTCGCCCTCAGGGGTTGTTGGGCCGTTCCTTTATCCAAAAGGTGTGATGACCGGGTTTTTCACCACCTACGGTTTTTTACTTGTCTCTATGATTTGGGGGGCATTGCTGGGCCTTTCCCTTTACCTGCCCCTGATGGCAGGGCAATTATCTCTGGCTAGCCCTGGATTTTATGCGCTGGGCGGTTACGTCGCTGCCATTCTATCCACCCAGGTCTTCCGAACCTCCGGCCCGTTTCCCCTGCCCCTGCTCTTGCTGGAAATGGGGGCCGCCGCTCTGCTATGTGGGGGGGTGGCGGTGGTTGTCGGGGTTCCGGCGTTGCGGTTGCGGGGGATTTATCTGGCAATTGCCACGATCGCCTTTGTCGAAATTCTTCGCATCCTCTGCCTCAACCTGGATATTACGGGGGGTGCGATCGGGATTTTTGGGATTCCGCAGCCGTTTCAAACCCCGATCGAATACTTGTGGGTGGCGATTCCCCTGCTGGCCCTGAGTATGGCCTTTGTGTATCGACTGGAACGAATTCGGGTGGGCCGCGCCTTAATAGCAATTCGCGAAGACGAGTTGGCGGCTGACGCGATGGGCATTAATCCCACCTACTATAAAGTGCTGGCTTTTGTCCTGGGGGCAATTCTGGCAGGGATGGTTGGGGCAGTCAGTGCCCACTTCCTAAATACCTGGAATGCCCGTCAGGGCACTTTTGATGCCAGTATTATTTACCTCACCTTTGTTTTAATTGGTGGATCACGAACGTTTTTAGGCCCAGTCGTCGGAGGCATGATCTTCACAGCCCTACCGGAGGTGTTACGGGCGATGGCAGATATTGCAGGGCTGCCCCTCTGGCTAGCTCAGTTTTTCCGAGATGGTCGTTTAATTATTTTCGGAATTTTGATTGTGTTAGGAAGTGTGTTTTTTCCCCAAGGGCTGGTGACACCAGAATTGTTTAAACGACGCAAAAAACAGGGAAAAAGAGTTTAGGAGATTTCCGAAAAACAATCTATCCGCTGGTTTTGGCTCCGCTCAACCAGCAGTTGTGGAAATTAGGCATTTCGCTCTTCGGTGATGCGATTGACCAGCACCCATTCTCCGAATGGGTTCCAGCGACCTTCTACACCGATCGCCTCCCTATCCTGGTAGGTCTGCAATTGGCGATCGATCCCTGCATCCAACGTTACAAGGTTCAGAACGGTTTGATCCGTTAGGGTCAGGGTGTACTGCTGATCTCCCAGACGACAAAAAATTCCTGAGAAGTTTTGAGTTCTGGAGTCGTTGATCGGTAAGGCGATCGGTTCAATGGGTGCATCTCCGTCAATTGGGTAAGTTTCTGGGTGATCCAGAT
The DNA here is from genome assembly GCA_033763635.1 of Leptolyngbyaceae cyanobacterium bins.59. Taxonomy (GTDB): domain Bacteria; phylum Cyanobacteriota; class Cyanobacteriia; genus JANRKG01. Next base: position 5,472 of record JANRKG010000270.1, on the reverse strand, counting down.
AATGGCGTTGCCAGTGCAACCAATCAGGGTGATGAGCGGGCAGGTTGAAGAGGGGAATCACGGCGGATGGGGCGATCGGGTCTTGCAGGAGGGCTTCCTGGAGCGATCGGACTGGTAATTCACGAGGGAGACAATGTTGTTCGATGCAGAGAGTCGCTGCCATCCCTGCCGCTTGCCCAATGCCCAGCACACAAGGCTGTAAGCGAGTTGCACCGTTCGCCATGTGCGATACCGAAATATTTTTTTCACATACGAGAAATCCATCGATTTCCTGGGCAACCAACGCCCCATAGGGAATCGTGAAAGATGTCCCCGTCCAGCGACCTCCCCAGCGAATTGATTTGGGATGCAGTTTCAAGTCGTAAATCTGCTTTGCGGCAGGGGGATAGTGGTGATCATTCGGGTAGTTGCCGATCGCGATCGAATCTCCCGCATGGGGCAGTGCCGCAACCCGACCTCCCACGACAGGCAAAAGATCTTGCTCCCGCACCGTCACCATTCCCTGGAGTCGCCGACTTTCCCGGTAATAGGGATGGAGAGCATAAGCTCCCCCACCGGGGCAACCCGGAATTCCTTTAGGAAACGTTTCCTCTGCCAGTCCATACCGTCGCCCCAACTGGGATTGGATAAAGTGGGCAAACCCCTGGCTATGCCCCTGGGCCAATTGCCAAAATTCCTGTTGAGCTTCCCGATCCTGAATTAACCGCTCCGTTCCTTCCCCGTAATCGTTGCCCTGCTGCGGCCAGTTGATCATGAAGCGGTTTCCGGGCAAGCGTCCGTAGTTGAGAAACATCTCTGGCCCATACCCTTCCCAGACTCCGGCAAACAGGGCCGGATCATAGTGGGGGGGTGGGGGAATTTCGGGGGCGATCGTCCCCTCCCCAAAGTCTTGCATCACCACCACCCAGGTAGGAGCCTGAACAGGATAGGTCGCATTGAGCTTTTGCACAATTTCAGAAGAATCGGGGGCACTGGGTTCCTGCCACTGGGATCGGGCCTCCCATCCCCACCGATAGGGAATCTCGCCGATCGCCAACAGATCGCCCAATTCGGTGCCATCTAAGGTGATCTGGGCTTGAATCCTAAAATCTGGAAACTGAACGCCTGTGATCCGGTTCCCTTGCTTCAAGACTTGGCGGGGGCGTTGTCCGACGATCCATTCGAGGTTGGGAAGCGATCGGACCCAATCGGCAAATATCTCGGCCCCGATTCGGGGTTCATAAGTGAAAAAGCTCACCCAGGCATGATCAAGCCCTTCCGGTTGACGAATGACCAATTCTCGCAGGAATGCCCCCCAAAGTCCTGTTTGAAAGGCGAATAACTCATTTCCATCTGGAGCCGAAACCCCCGCACTGGTCAGCATGCCGCCCAGCCAGGGAAACTCACTCACCAGAATTGTCTTTGCCCCTCGTCGTGCTGCCTGGATTGCCGCCGCTGTGCCACCGACTCCACCCCCTACCACCAGCACATCTGTGATCCGTTCTTCCATTGCCCCGCCCATTGTAAGCTATGGACAGTTTAAGACTTTTGCGCCCTTTTTCAGGCATAAGGAACCAACGATGAAAGCACAGGTTTTCAGAGGTGTGAATCAACTGAGTTACGAGGACGTTCCCACCCCCAGCCTTGCCCCGGATGAGGTACTGGTTCAGGTGCGAGTAGTGGGACTCTGCCAATCTGACATCAAAAAAATTCGGTATCCCCTCTACGAACCGCCCCGCATCTTCGGGCACGAAACCGCAGGGACGATCGCCGCAGTGGGGTCCGAGGTTCAGACCTGGCAGATGGGCGATCGGGTCGTCGTCATGCACCACATTCCCTGTATGCATTGTGGGTATTGCCTGAACGATAACTTCTCCATGTGCGAAGTCTATAAAACCGTCACCACGACGGCGGGGTTTGCGCCCAGTGGAGGGGGATTTGCGGACTATGTGAAAGTGCCGGGGCATATTGTGCGGAACGGGGGACTGATTCCCATTCCCGATTCCGTTACTTTTGAGCAAGCCAGCTTTGTTGAACCGACCAATTGCTGCCTGAAAGCCATAAAAAAAGCGCGGGTTGAAGCAGGGCAGACCGTGCTGATCACCGGGGCAGGACCGATCGGCCTCATGTTTGTGATGCTGGTGCGCCACTTCGGAGCCAGAGCCATCACGACAGATTTGATTCCCAGCCGCATTCAGAAAGCCCTGGATCTGGGAGCCGAAGCTGCTTTCGATGCCCGTGATCCGGATTTGGCTACCAAAATTCATGCCCTGACGGGAGGAATGGGAGTGGATACCAGTATCCTGGCGGTTCCCAGCGAGAAAGCTTTCTTTCAGGCGCTTGACTGCACTCGCAAGGGTGGCAAAATCCTATTCTTTGCCGAATTTCCGGATGAAGTGGAGATTCCCATCAACCCTAACCTTTTGTACCGTCGGGAAATTGATCTGATGGGGAGCTACAGTTCTTCGTTCCGGGTTCAGGCCCAGGCTGCGGATATTGTGTTCAATCGGCGGATTGATGTAGATAGTTTGGTGAGCGATCGGTATCCGCTCCAAGACCTGGCCCAGGCAGTGGAACGGGCGGTGGCCCCGACTCCAGAAACCTACAAGATTCTAATTTATCCCTGAGCAAGAATCCTCTTCCCTTCCCTTTCGCCAGAATCACTCCTCTGGTATAGCAGATCACCCTCTCAGGGAAGAACTGAGAGGGCTGGATAGGCGGCTAAGGTGGTTTCAGATAAAAATTCCGACGAATGGAATTTCTGAAAACGTACTTTTAGCAACATAGGTGATAAATATGCCGGATTTACGCGATCGAGAAGTTTATAGACGAGAAGTGAATAATAACCGGGAAGTCATTCGGGAAGATGATTCTGCCAATGGTTTACTGATCGGGCTGTCCCTGGCAACCCTGGCGGCTTTGGGATTGGGTGCTTTCTTCTTGTTCAACGATCGCCCAGCTCCGCAACAGGCTCCGGCCCAAAACCGGACGGTGATCGAGCGGACTCGTGAAGTGGTGCCCGTCCCTCAAAAGGCCCCGGACGTGAATATCCAGGTGCCCGCTGCTCCCGCACCGGAGGTGAATATTCAGGCTCCCAGTCCTGCACCGCAGCAACCTGCAACTGATCAGGAAGCGCCCAACGTCACGGAACCTGTGCCTTCCCCGACTCTGGAACCCACAACTCCTGCAAATCCATAAGGATTGAAATTGCTTCGAGGGGGGCTAGTAGAGCCTCTCTCCCCTTCATCTTTTTTCTTTTGCGAGTGCTTCTTCCATTTCCAAACGATGGGGAGGCACTCGCAACATTTTTTGGAACCGGGGATGCTCTCGCAGAGCATCGAAACAGGTGTCGGTTTTTGCCAAATGGCGGAAGCGGTAATAATCCAGATCATAAGCACGGCGTAAGCTCTGTAATGCGCCTTCCTGGTCTCCCAAAAGGGTCTGATCACAGGCTCGGTTGTACCAGGCATCTCCATACTGGGGATGAAGTTCGATCGCCCGATCAAAAGCCACAATCGATTCCTCGTAACGCTCCATCTCCCCCAATAACCAACCTTTCTGCACCCAGGTAAGGGGATTGTCAGGTTGGAGTTCGATCGCCTGATCCAGAGAGTTAAGAGCCTCGGAGGAACGTTTCAGGGCATGGAGAGTCGTCGCTTGCATGACCCAGGCCGGGGAATAATCGGGGTGCAGGGTGATGAGTTGCTGATAAGTGGCGAGGGCTTCTTCCAGCTTTCCGGCTTTGAGGAGACGATTGGCGCGATCGTAAGTCGCTTCCTGGGGCGATCGGCTAACCTGTCGAGCGATCAGATACATGCCCAATCCGGTGAGAAAAATTGCCCACATGCCCTGATCAAACAGCGCAAACCCTTGGCCCACTAACGCAGGGGGAACTTGTAACCAATCTCCAATATCATAGACGGCTCTCCATAGGGGACGGCCCACCTGGGGGGCCACCATAAACAGGCCAAACAAGATCCAGAGGCTATAGCGCCCAAGACGGTTGAGCGGTTGTCGGATACTGTCAGGAAGCCAGGGTTCTAAAGCGCCATACCCATCCAACGACGGAACGGGCAGAAGGTTGAACAAACACGCAAAGATTTCTAGAAACACGAGCAGAGCCAGAGCCAACCAGACCCAATGATCCGTGACGGGGCCAAGCCAGCCCAGCCAGAAGGGACTTGCCAATACCAGAGCCGTTAACCCGCTGGCGGTTGGCCCTGCCAGGGAAACGGCACTCTCCCACCAACGATTCCGCAACTTCCCGTGATCGATGTAGACCGCACCTCCGGGAAGGGCAATTCCTCCCAATAGAAGGAAAATCAGGGGCATCATCAGGCTCAGGGTGGGGTCTGTGTATTTGAGGGGATTGAGGGTGAGATATCCCTTTTCTTTCACAGAGGTATCCCCGCCCCAGTAGGCGACGATCGCGTGACCAAATTCGTGCAGACACAGGGAGATGACCCAACCCAGACAGACAACTCCGGCGATCAACAACCCAGTCGATGACGGAATTAAGGAACTGAATGGCATGAATAGATGGTGTAACGTTGCTTCTCCAGTTTGCCCGATCAACCTTAGGACTTGCCACTGTAAAAAAAAGCCCCTCGCAAGAGGGGCTGAGAGAATCGAGTTCAGGAGAAAAATCAGTAAATCAGGCATCCTGAAGCATCAGGGAACGGTTCTCTAACCAATCAAACACCCGCTCCAGTTGGGCCAGGGTGATGAGGCCGTACTGCCAGAGAACCATCGGAATCAGGGTAGGAACCTGCTCAGAATGTTGGATTGCCAGTGAAATTGAGTCCTGGGGAATTTCCAGGTCTTTTTCCAAAAATTGAATCAAGTCGGTTTGATGAGTTCCCATCCCTAACACCCCAACGGTTCAGAAATAGTGTGACGATTTCAGGAATCCAGTGTTTCTAATATCAAATTTTTCCCAGAGAATTCCTGTAACTAACACTCTCCGATCGGGTGATTCTCGGCACCCAGACGGGTGATGCCTGGTTCATCCGATGGTGATCTAACTGGGGGATGGAGGTGATGATTGTCACAGGGAATCGCTCTTACGCCATGATGATAGAGACGTAAAATCTTGGGTCTTTCAAAAGCGCGAGTTTAGAATACTGCTATGTTTCAGGCTACCCGTCGCCGCCTTGCCCTCTGGTATACGATCGTCACTGCCGTTCTGTTGCTACTCTTTGCCACAGGATTCTACTTTTATGTCCGTACAACGTTGATTGAGCGGATTGATGACACCTTGAATCATGTCGTGGAGGTCGTGAGCCGATCGCTTGTGATCGAACCCGTGAACTTCCATCGGGAAGGCGGAGAGTTACGGATCAATGTGGAAGCTAGCTTCCACAACAACGAGGAAACAGTGGACGATGATCACATTGACCTGGAATGGTTCAGTCCTACAGGGGTATTGTTGTGGTCTACGTTGAAAGAACCGATCGATGTGGAACTGCATCCCAACCCGGCAGGGGAAACGGT
>JANRKG010000269.1:0-3927 GCA_033763635.1 Leptolyngbyaceae cyanobacterium bins.59 | reverse complement strand
AATCCTGATCCACGGATTCTACTGATTGAATTGACTGAAGCCGATGTCCGGGAGAATGCTAAACACGGTTTTTCAGTATCCGATGGGGTGTTGGCAACACTCCTAGAGAAATTAAACAGGCACCAACCACGAGTTATCGGGTTGCATATCTTTCGGGATATTCCCCTACAACCCGGCCATGAAGCATTAGTCAAGCATTTGAAAACTGATGAGAACTTAGTGACAATTTGTTACTTTGGAGAGGAAGGAAAGCACGAAATACCACCACCAGCCAGTCCACCAGGGCAGGTCGGCTTTAATAATTTCATAAATGATCCACCCAACGATTGGATTCGTCGCTATTTGTTCTATCGCAGCCCTAACGGGGATGAAGGATTGACCCACTGCGTTTCTCAACATTCCTTTGCCTTTCAACTGGTTTTTCGTTATCTGGAAGCAGATGGTGTGAGCTTTCATCAGGATGAACAGAAGAACTGGTTGGTTGGCGATCGTCGCTTGCAAAAATTGCAACTTCGCAGTGCAGCCTACCAATCCATTGACAATCGCGGCAACCAAATTATGATCAACTACCGCCGATCCCAGACTGTCGCTCGATCCATAACCCTGGCAGACACTCTAGCTGACAACTACGACCCTGATTGGATTACCGACAAGGTGGTGATGATTGGGGTGACTGCTCCGACGATGAAGGACAATGATTGGAAAACCCCGGTGGGAAGCTTGTCCGGACTACATCTCCATGCCCATGCGGTCAGCCAAATCATCAGCGCGGTTAAGGACGATCGTCCTCTCATTTGGTGGTTTTCCCAATGGGTTGATGCTCTGCTGGTGTTGGGGGCGGCGCTGATTGGGGTTGGTATGGGCGGATGGTGGAGATCGTCCCCGCTGCTGCTGGGGCTTGGCATCGCCACAAGTTCTGTAATCCTCTATTTACTTTGCCATGCCTTGTTTGGGCAGCTAGGGCTGTGGCTGCCGCTCATTCCCATGCTACTAACCATTCCTGGATCAGCCCTAGGTTTTCGGCTTTATCCTGCCTGGAAACGTCATCTCGCTCAACAGTCATCTACCTCGTTGCCTAAGGAGTCTACCCTAAATGTCTCTACTCACTAGCGTCCGAATGCTTTCAGCGACAGCGATCGTTGCCATCAGTTTGGTTGACAATCCCGTGATGGCAATACCCCCGTTAGTCGCATCCAGTCAGATCAATAGCTGGGATGGGTTCCCCCCAATCGTTTCAGGTGTCCTAAAGAGATCTGGATTACTGAGCAGTAATCCACCCTCAGGGTCAGGAAGAGGGGAGGGAACTCCAAAGACAGGTGGGAACCCACCAGGGACTCGTCCAGGAGGGGTTAGCTGTCGCCAAACATCGCCACCCCTGACCGCTTTGGTGCAGGATAGGGGAGAAGATTTTACTGACCGTTCACACCCTACATTTTGGGTCTATATTCCCTACGCGGCTGATGAAATTAAGTCGTTAGAATTTTCCCTACACTTCACTGACCGTCTGACTAACCGCCCTAAAACCCTCTATCGTACTGGCATACACTTAACTGATCAGCCCGGTTTGATCGAGTTATCACTGCCAACGGACAATTCTGGCTTGCAAGTGGGGGAACTTTACAACTGGAAATTGTCAATCCAGTGTAAATCTGACACAAACAGTGCTTCGATCGTTTATGAGTATTGGGTAAAACGGGTAGCTCAATCTGATCAGAGTGCCTGGTATGAGAAGGTATCAGCACTGGCAACTCAGATGCAAAATGGGGCAGCCGATGTGAATGTGAACCCAAAGTGGAAAGCATTGCTACAAGAGCAGGGCTGGGAAAATCTTCTGCAAATTCCCTTTACCACCTATGAATTACAACCCACTGATTAGCAGGACTCTTGGAGCCGATCTCGAACCCACCTGCGCCATGTCCGGATTAAGGCTGTGTCGTCTTGGGTTTCTGCATCCTGAAGAAACTGATTGAGAATCGAAGTGGAAATAAATGTGAATGTAGGGCTTTGCTGACACATGACATAGTTGCCATCTTGCAACTGATGGATTTCCACCGTGTTCTTTCGATAACGCCAAATTTCGGGCACACCCAAGGATTGATAAATCTGAAACTTGCGGCTAGAGGGGCTACTGATATCAACTTCAATCACTAAATCAGGTGGCGGATCACGATCGAGGTCGATCGTCCTACCCACAATGCGACTGACGCTTTGAATGTAATAGCAGGAATCAGGCTCGGCTCCTTTTTGTAAATCGTCTCGGTTCAAGGTTGTGGATCGAAAACACTTAACTGGACGATCCAATTCTTCAGTGAGTACATCGACTAGACGCTCTAATAAGTGGGTGTTGGTTTCATGACGATCGGATGGCATGGTAATCTCCAACACTCCTTCATCGTAAGCAAGGCGAGAACTCCGACGATCGCCTAACTCTGTCAGCAGTAGCTTATAGGTTTGCCAACTCACTCCATGTAAAACAACCCGTTGATCACGCTGTTGCTGAATAGTTGACAACACAGTAGGTTCTGAAACGGGTTCTGAATCAGTAGTGACAGTAGTAGTAGGGGTTATAAATGTTGTCATTGACGAGCAGTTTGAAGGAGATTAATTAAATACTTCGCTTGGGAATCTTCATCAAGCAACAGATGCAGACTCAAGAGTCACTCCTTTTTCATCCAAGCGATCGCGCTCTTCAACTGATAAACTACAGGCTTGTTCTTTGAGCGCTTGTAAAGACATGCTGTGACTTGAATCACTACAGTGTTTGAGTGGATTGCTTGAATTCTAACACTTGCTGAATAGAGGTTTCCGTCTGATCGTCCATTACAGCCAACTCCCCACGAGTACATAGGGTGCCCAAATGTAATGATTATGCCGATATCGCACTTGCTTGACTAGAGTGAGTTGGGCGCGGTGGAGCGCTTCTGCCAAGGATACATTAGGCTTCACCATTTCTTGGTAAAACGCTTTGACTAGATCTGCTGTAGCTGCATCGTTAACTTGCCACAAGGTAGCTAGCGTGCTACTTGCCCCTGCGCGGGTGGTAATTCCGGCTAAGCCCAGCGTCGCGCGACTATCTCCTGTAGCAGTGCGGCAAGCACTCAAAATCAGCAACTTGAGAGAGGCTAATGTGCGATTAGTAGTTGCTCTGAGTAAGCCATCGAGTTCGGCTCCATAAATTTCTTGGTCATGAGCCAAAATGAAGGTTCCTTCAGGGTCTGAACTAAACTCACCATGGGTTGCAAGGTGAACAAGGTCGAGACTAGATTGCATCACCTGCTGTTTCAGTGCTGCTTTGGTAAAGGTAGCATTCAGTAAACGTTGTCCTGGTACAATTGCATCTGTCTCATCTAGTTCGACTTGAACATAGGGAATAGCTGGAATATTGGGTCGGTTGGGAATGACTGGTTGTTCACTTAAACCTGCTTTGAGGGCGCGCAATCCTTCTCGTGAGAGGCGTTGTTGCTGAAATAGCTGAAGGCTGGGTAAGACAGCGATCGCATACTGTTCTTTTTCGACCAGGTATTGCTGCTGTTGCTCATCATACAAAACGGCAGGAGGAACAGCCTTTAGCAAACCATCTGCGACAAAGACAAGCGTCCTAATATCTGCTTTCCCCTCTAAAATAGCCTTTTCGGCAGGTTCAACTAGCCATTGATAAACCGTGCTAGCATCTTCTATCACTACCTCAGGGCGATTCTTTTTGAGAATAGCGTCGGTTAAATGAGTCAGTATGCGTTCGGTCTCTTTTTGCTGAATGCGAGTTGTCTGAAGGGATAGAGGTAGACCTGGTAACTGGACGATCGTCGCCAATCTGTCCTCCAAGATAATCGAATAAATAATGGCGGCATGAGGATCTTGGGTTTGTTCCTGGTTTAATTTCACTCGCTGAGCCAAGTTACAGCGCAGATGATCTTCGATTTCTGCCAG
>JANRKG010000268.1:0-3977 GCA_033763635.1 Leptolyngbyaceae cyanobacterium bins.59 | reverse complement strand
CTCTTTAATTGCAGCCACTAGGGGCTTGGGGTTCACCAGAGATGCAGGAGTCAGAGCATCCGCGTCATAAACCGTCATCCGTTCCTTAATGATGCGTTCCAGACGGTTGAAACCAACCCGGACCTGATTTTGCAGCAGTTCACCTACTGATCGCACCCGACGATTCCCCAGGTGGTCGATATCATCAATGTCACCGACATCAAACTCCAGATTGATCAGATAGTCGATCGCCGCCAGAATATCCTGAGGAGTCAGGACTCGTGTGGCTTCTGGAACGTTCAACCGCAGTTTCTTGTTAAGTTTATACCGACCCACTCGACCCAAATCATAGCGTTTGGGATCAAAGAATCGAGAGTCAAGTAATTGCTGCCCACCCGAAACCGTCGGAGGTTCACCGGGACGCAACTTCCGGTAAAGCTCCATCAGGGCTTCTTCCTCGCTGAATTGACCTTCTTTCTCGATCGTCTTCTGAAAATACTCAGGGTGGCGTAACGCATCAAAAATCTCGTTGTCACTCAGACCCAGTGCTTTGAGAAGAACCTGGGCTGAAAGTTTACGAGTTTTGTCAATCCGTACCCAGACGAGATTATTTTTATCTGTCTCAAACTTTAACCAGGCTCCCCGATTTGGAATTAGACTGGCGTTGTAAGTCCGTCTTCCGTTTTTATCCGTCTCAGATTTGTAGTAAACTCCAGGACTGCGTACAATTTGATTAACGATGACTCGCTCCGCCCCGTTAATGATGAAAGTACCGCGATCGGTCATCAGGGGCAAATCCCCAATGAAAACTTCCTGCTCCTTTATTTCCCCAGTTTCCTTGTTGATTAGACGGGTAGGGACATACATCTGCACTGCATAGGTGCCATCCCGCCGTTTCGCTTCATCTACATCATATTTAGGGCGCTTTAGCTTGTAGTTATGGCCCAAAAAATGCAGTTCAAGCTTTCCAGTGTAATCGGTAATGGGTGAGAAACTTTGAAGCTCTTCAATGAGTCCCTCCTCCAAAAACCAGCGAAAACTAGCGCGTTGAATTTCAACAAGATCTGGCAGGGTGAAGACAGGTGCTGTCGTAACAGGTGCCGTGGTGTAGGTCTGATTAGTCATGCGTCTCCTCGAAGGGGGCTACGCCCATGCGAATCCCAAATGTTAGGCGATCGGTGCAACAATGTCAACAAAAGTCAACAGTAAAAGATTGAGCCTTCGTGTATAAGGCTCAGAGAACAAAATGATTTAGTTGTAAGGGGAAATGGATAGCAGAATGGTTAGGTCGGGAATAATCCAAGCAGAAAGACCGGAAATAATCGGGTCGGAAATAATCGGGTCGGAAACAATGGGACAGATAATTGACAACTGATGATTGACAGAGTATAGGGCATCATCCTCCATTATGGCTTAAGCAAAGTCGATCGTGGGCTACAAACTTAGCCTCTCTAAACTTCAATTTCCTTTTGTCGATCCAATTGATCCAGTTGACCCAGTTGAGGATCTAAAAGGGGCTGATCTAAAAGGGGAACCGCCAAAGGGTCTGGAATCACTGGGAGCCTAAAAAGGTTGCAGGCATTCAGGGTCGATTGAGTAGCAACAGTTTCCAGGGAAACACCCCTGAGGTTTGCAACTTTCTCTGCAACATATCGGACATAGGAGGGTTCATTGCGCCGCTCTCCTCTTTTTGGAACAGGGGAGAGAAAAGGGCAATCTGTTTCCACCAAAAACCGATCGTTTGGCACCTGCCGCGCACATTCCTGAATCGGAAGCGCATTCTTGAAAGTAACTGTTCCACTGAAACTGATGTAAAACCCTAACTCCAGAAACCAATCCATCTCCTGAGGATTGCCTCCCCAACAATGCATCACGCCTCGAAAACCTTGAAGGCCGTGCACCGTAGCGAACTCTCGCAGAAACTGGACCATCACCCCTGCCGCATCTCGGCAGTGAATGATGACAGGCAAATTAAGAGTCTGAGCAATTTCCAACTGTGCTTTGAATGCAACCTCCTGTTCTTCCCGATTGCTAGCCTTATAGAAATCCAGCCCCGTCTCCCCAATCGCGACAACCCTGGCATCTGATTCTGCCAGGAATTGAATCTCGGATTGGGAATCAGGCCGCCACTTTTCCACATCTAGAGGATGAAGTCCAACTGCAAAACTAACGTCTTGAAATTGGTGAGCCAGGTTTTGAATTCCACGAAATTCAGCAGGTTCAACGCAAGAATGAACAACATGAACAATTCCAGCGTCGCGCCAGCGCTGAACAACAGCCCTCAAATCCGGCTGGTACACATCAAAGTTGATATGAACGTGGGTATCAATTAATTGCATGATTCAATTGCATGATTAAGTTGCAAGATTTAATTGCTCAGTATTTGTCGCGTTGGAAATCATCTGGCAACCTGGCAGAAGCCCGCCCGCATCACCAGAAGTTCGTGCTTCAATTCATCTAACTGAAATCATGCAAAGCAGTCAGGAGGTCAAGATGCTGTCTGAGCCAAGGTGTATTGCTTGAGAGCCTGGGCAAGACGGGACTTTTTACGTGCCCCGTTGTTTGGGTGAAGAACACCCCGCTTGACGGCTTTATCAATCTTGCTATAAGCCTCAGCCATTCTGAGTTGAACTTCTTGCATCGTTTCCTCTCCGGGGTTGGCTGCATACCCCTCTACAGCAGAAAAATATTTTTTCATCAGCGTTCTAACCGCTGACTTGTAAGCTTTGTTGCGAAGACGATTGCGTTCTGCGATCTGGACGCGCTTAATTGCAGACTTAATATTAGCCACAGCAGTTATAGAGAACCTTACAATTGACAAAAATCTAGTTTAGCAGATCTTTTGTCAAAACATCCACTCCCATTGATATCCTAATCCTGGAAAATCCAGGTTAAGCTAGAGTTATAGAGAATTGTAGCTTTGTCTCGCCTCTGAAATAGGTAGAGCCTTTGAAGGCTTATTTCTCGGTAACGTGTTAGATATCGTGAACTTTTGAGATTGGCATTCGGACTCCATGCTGCGAATTGTTAACCAGCTAGCTGAGGCACAGGCTGAATTGCGACGGATCTGTGATCGGACCCACGATGAGCAGATGATTCACAAGGAAGCGACTGTTCGTGAGGTGCTCCAGACCGTCAAGCGTCAGGGAGATAAGGCTCTGCTGGATTACACTGCTGAGTTTGATCAGCAGGTTTTAATACCAGAAGAACTGCGGGTTAGTGGCTCAGAAATGGATGAAGCCTATGGGCAGGTGTCCAGTGAACTACTCAGTGCAATTCGCAAGGCGCGTGAGCAAATTGAGACATTCCATCGTCAGCGAGTTCCAAAGAGTTGGGTAACTTTTGGGGATGAAGAAATTGTGCTGGGGAAACGGTATACTCCGGTCGATCGTGCAGGTCTTTATGTTCCTGGTGGAAAAGCAGCTTACCCCAGCACTGTCTTAATGAATGCGATCCCCGCTAAGGTCGCACAAGTTCCCCGAATTGTGATGGTGACTCCGCCCGGAGCGGGCAAAGCCATCAATCCTGCTGTGCTAGTAGCGGCTCAGGAGGCTGGAGTACATGAGATTTACCGAGTCGGGGGTGCCCAAGCGATCGCTGCCCTGGCTTATGGCACCGAAACCGTTCCCAAAGTGGATATGATTACGGGTCCAGGCAATATCTATGTAACCCTGGCGAAGAAACTGGTCTACGGAGTGGTAGGTATTGATTCTTTAGCTGGGCCTTCTGAAGTGCTGGTGATCGCGGATGAAACCGCAAACCCAATTCATGTAGCAGTCGATCTTCTGGCTCAGGCAGAACACGATTCGATGGCGGCAGCGATCCTGCTTACGACTGATTCGTCATTGGCATTGAAAGTGCTAGCGGAGGTAGAGCAGCAGTTGACGAATCACCCCCGTCGTCTCTTGACGGAGAAGGCGATCGCCCATTACGGCTTGATTGTAGTAGTAGACTCCCTGAAAACAGCGGCAGAGTTGTCGAACGAATTTGCCCCTGAA